>CAYQPM010000158.1:0-5197 GCA_964419295.1 uncultured Stakelama sp.
GAGATCCAGAACAACATCGTCGCCAAGCGCATCCTCGGCATGCTGGACCACCAGTAACCGGGTACGCGCGGTAACCGCATACAGGTTGGAGAGGAGCGGGAGGGCGGCGCGAGCCGACACCTCCCGCCAATTTACGCAGGAACAGACATGGCCGTCCTCACCGAAGAACAGACGATGCTCCGCGACATGGCGCGCGAATGGGCCGACAATGAATCCCCCGTCAGCGCCTTTCGCAAGTTGCGCAACGCGGCGCCGGCGGAAGGGTATGATCCTGCCGCCTGGTCGGAAATCGGCCAGATGGGCTGGGGCGGCATCGTCATTCCCGAAGACCATGGCGGCTCCGCGCTCGGCTATCTTTCGCTCGGCATGGTGGTCGAACAGCTCGGCCGCAATCTCGCCGCCAGCCCGCTTGCTTCGACCGGGCCGGCAGCGACCGCGATCGCCATGGGCGGCGACGACGCGGCCAAGGCCGACTGGCTGCCCCGCATCGCGTCGGGCGAGGTGGTGGCGACGCTCGCGATCGACGAAGGCCCGGTTCATGGCGGCCCGATCGCCGCCCGCGTCACCGCCGGCCGGCTGACCGGCACCAAGCAGTTCGTCGCGGAGGGCGACAGCGCCACCGTCTTCGTCGTCGTCGCCGATGACGGTCTCTACCTCGTCGCGGGCGACGACGGCGTCACCCGCGCGCCCCGTCGCATGGCCGATGCGCGCAGCCATGCCGAAGTCCGCTTCGCCGATGCGCCCGCCACCCGCCTCGGCGGCACGGACCTCACCGCCAAGGTCGTCGACCGCGCCACCGCACTGGTCACCGCGGAAATGCTCGGTCTCGCCGAACAGGCGTTTGCGACCACCAACGATTATCTGAAGACGCGCGTCCAGTTCGGCCAGCCGCTCAGCACCTTCCAGGCGTTGCAGCACCGCATGGCCAAGATGCTGACGGAACTCGAACTGATGCGTTCGGTCGTCGAAGGGGCGCTGGAGGCGATCGATGCCGGTCGGTCGGACACCGATCAGGCGGTGAGTCTGGCCAAGTCGGTCGCGGGAGAGACGCTCAGGCTGGTCAGCCGCGAGATGATCCAACTGCACGGCGGCATCGGCATGACCGACGAACATGATGCGGGCTTCTACATGAAGCGCGCCGCCGTCCTCGAAGCGATGTGGGGCAACGCAGCCTATCACCGCGAACGCTTCGCCCGTCTCAACGGCTATTGAGCGTGGCGACTTGATCGCCAACCAACGGACCTGAGTGCGTCGAGGCGCAGGTGGTGCCCACCGCGCTTCGATCCGCCTTGCACGAACGGACTGCCCGCCGCTCGCGCGAGGACCGGGGCGCCGCGATCCGCCGCCCCGGTCTTTGCGTTATGCCTTCTTGCGCGCGCGCTTCGGTGCGGCTGCCGCGGCGGTGTCTTCCTCTTCGTCCGGCTGATCCTCGCCGGCCTCGGTGAGCGCCTCGCCCAGGGCCTTCAACTTGTCCTGCGACTTGTCCGACCGATCGGCGATCTTGGTCGTCGCTTCACCCAGCCGGTGCAGCAGTGCGTGGATGCGGTCGGCGTCCGGCGTGTCCTTCTCCAACTGCTTGCGCAGTGAGCCAAGGTCGCGAAGGATGCCCTTCGCACCGGGTACGTCGACGTCGGCCAGTGCGGCTTCCCAATCCTCGACCATGTCGGCGCCCTTGGTGGGCTTCGTCTCGTCCAGACCGCGATTGATCGCGTTCATCGTCCCGGCAAACTTCACGGCCATACGGATGTCCTCTCATAGGGGCGATTGCCCGCACGCCTAACGGGAAGGCGGAGGAAAGTGTCCGGCGGGCCGATGATATACCGGACGGAAGCGTAACGATCGCAATGGGTTGCGTCGGCGGCGGCTCAGTCGCCGCGCAAGGCCCGATCGTCGAACAATCCGAACAGCAACGTCGATGCGTACATGGCGATCGCCCGCTGACGGGGCATCGCCGCCGCCCATTTGCGCATGTCGAACGCCGCATTCTGCAGCGCCATCAGCGCCTGCGCGGCGATCAGGGCATCGACCGCGCGGATCGATCCCTCCGCGATCCCGTCCATCATCGTTCCCGCCAGCCGGCGCGCGATGCGGTTCGACCGATCGACCATCGCCGTCCGCACCACGCCGGGCAGCCCCGACAGCGCGGTGGTTCGCAGCAGCGGCGCGCGTTCGGCGAACTGCACGTCGAGCAGCGTCGCGATCGTGCTCGACAGCCTCTCCCAATAGGATCCGCCCGCCTCATCCGCGAGCCGCTGTGCATCGGTGATCGTGTCGAAGCTGCGGCGGTAGCAGGCGATCACCAGATCGTCCTTGGCATCCAGATGGTGGTAGAAGCTGCCCTTGGTGACGTTCAGTTCGGCCGCGATCCGCTGCACCGAAGCGCCGCGATAGCCGAGTTCGTTGATCAGCCGCGTCGCCGCCAGCAGGAAGGCGGCGCGCCCAGGTTCCGTCTCCTCATGCTCCAGATCGACCAGCCTGGGCGTCCAATGCGCACCCGGCGCGGCCACGCCATGTTCGAACACATCCATCAACCGCGCCTCGACGCGGGCATATTGATCCGGTTCGTAGCGGTTGAGCCACGCGGGCAACCAGAAGGTATTTTCGAGCAGCACGTGCGCGCGTGCGCCGAACAGGTCGGTCTCGCCGCGATTGGCCGCCGCACCCCACAGGCCGCGGGTCCGCCGGAACACCTCGCGCCAGCGATTCATCAAACGGGTACGGTTGGGCTCTTCGGTGGCGCGCAGGTCGGACAGCACCGCCATGGCGCGATCCTCGCCGCGCTGGACACGCGCCAGCCGCTCCATGTTCAGCGCCAGATAGCGTCGCACCCGGGCCTGCGGCGTCGCTTCCGTCGATGCCTCGTCGATCATGGCGAGCAGCTGGTCGAGCGTATGTTCGAACGCCGCCGCGGCCAGGTCTTCCTTGCGCTTGAAATAATAGGTGACGCTGGTGGTGTTCAATCCTACCCGTCGCGCCACGTCGGCGAAGGTCATGCCCTTCGCGCTTTGTTCGTTGATCGCCTCCGCGGCCGCGGACAGGATCGCGTCGCGTTTCGCCCGGAAACGCTTCGTGCCCTGTTCTTCCCCGCCGATCGCTGCGCTGGCGTGCGCCCCCGTCTGGTCCATCCCTCCAGTCTAACAAGCCGGCTTTCGAAGAAACAGTGTTTTCTCGGCGCTGCGCCGATCAGGCGTGAAAAAGCGGCGGGATGACGTCGCCGGGCACTTTACCGAATGTGCGGTACGGCCTAGACCGCATCCAAAGACGATTGGAGAGAGGCACATGGACTTCACCCTCAGCGAGCGCGAAACCTATTTCCGCGATCGGGTGCGCAGCTTCATCGACCAGGAAATCCGCCCCCGCATTCCCGAACATGACGCGCAGGAGCATGAGGGTGAGCGGTGGAAGGTCATCCCCGTCATCGAACAGTGCAAGGAGAAGGCGAAGGCCGCAGGCCTGTGGAACTTCTTCATGCCGCCCAATTCCGGCCAGACGCACGTCGACGACACGTTCGAGTTCGAGGGCACGCAGCTCACCAACCTCGAATATGCGCTCTGCGCCGAGGAGATGGGCCGGATCGGCTGGGCGTCGGAGGTGTTCAATTGCTCCGCGCCGGACACCGGCAACATGGAGGTGTTCCATCGCTACGGCACGCGCGAGCACAAGGAGCAGTGGCTCGGACCGCTGATGCGGGGCGAGATCCGTTCGGCGTTCCTGATGACCGAACCCGCGGTGGCGTCGTCCGACGCGACCAACATCGAAACCTCGATGGTCCGTGACGGCGATCATTACGTGATCAACGGCCGCAAATGGTGGTCGTCGGGCGTCGGCGATCCGCGCTGCAAGGTCGCGATCGTCATGGGCAAGACCGATACCTCCGCCAAGCGCCATGCGCAGCAGAGCATGATCCTTATGCCGATGGACGCGCCGGGCGTGACGATCGAACGTATGCTGACCGTCTATGGCTACGACCATGCGCCGCATGGCCATGGCGAGGTGGTGATGAAGGACGTCCGCGTGCCGGTCGAGAACGTGCTGCTCGGCGAGGGCAGAGGATTCGAGATCGCGCAGGGGCGCCTCGGGCCGGGCCGAATCCACCATTGCATGCGGACGATCGGCGTCGCCGAGACCGCGATCGAGGCGATGGCCAAGCGCCTGCTCAGCCGCGTCGCCTTCGGCAAGCGGATCGCGGATCATTCGGTTTGGGAACAGCGCATCGCAAAGGCGCGTATCGACATCGAAATGACGCGCCTGCTCTGCCTCAAGGCGGCCGACATGATGGACAAGGCCGGCAACAAATCGGCCCAGCTCGAGATCGCGATGATCAAGGTCGCGGCGCCCAACATGGCGTTGCAGATCCTCGACGATGCCATTCAGGCGCATGGCGGCGGCGGCGTGAGCCAGGATTTCCATCTTGCGCATGCCTGGGCGGCGATGCGGACGCTGCGTTTCGCCGACGGTCCCGACGAGGTCCACAACCGCGCCATCGCCCGCGCGGAGTTCGGCAAATATGGCGAGTACGCTGCGGACCGACCGGCGCGTTAGCATTCATGGCCGTCCTCACCCTTCCCGCTGCCGGAGGCACCGGGAAGGGTGACGACAACGCGTCCAGCGCTTTGACACGTCGAAGGATCTTTCATGAAAGCCGCCGTCCTTTTCGAACCCAAACAGCCTTTGCAGATCGAGGACGTCACCGTCTCGAACCCGGCGCCGCACGAGGTGCTGATCCGCACCGTCGCCGTCGGCGTGTGCCGGTCCGACCTGCACTTCGTCGACGGCATCTACCCGCACGCGCTGCCCACGATCCCAGGCCATGAAGCCGCCGGCGTGGTCGAGGCGGTCGGCAGCGAGGTGCGCACGGTCAAGGTCGGCGACCATGTCGTCACCTGCCTGAGTGCCTTTTGCGGGCAGTGCGAATTCTGCGTCACCGGCCGCATGTTCCTGTGCGTCGATGCAGGCGTGCGCCGTCCGAAGGGCGCACCGCCGCGGCTTATGATGGGTGATCAGCCGGTGGCGCAGATGCTCAATCTGTCCGCTTATGCCGAGATGATGCTGGTCCACGAACATGCCTGCGTCGCGATCGACCGGGACATGCCGATGGATCGCGCCGCACTGATCGGCTGCGCGGTCACCACCGGCGCGGGCGCGGTGTTCAACACCACCGACGTCACGCCGGGCGAGACGGTCTGCGTCGTCGGCT
>CAYQPM010000159.1:0-5191 GCA_964419295.1 uncultured Stakelama sp.
TCTTGTAGACGCGATGGCCGAAGCCCATCAGGCGGAACGGATCGTTCTTGTCCTTAGCCCGCGCGATGAATTCCGGGATGCGCTCGGGCGTGCCGATCTCGCGCAGCATGTTGAGCGCCGCCTCGTTGGCGCCGCCATGCGCGGGACCCCAGAGGCATGCGATGCCCGCCGCCATGCACGCGAACGGATTGGCGCCCGACGAACCGGCGAGGCGGACCGTCGAGGTCGAGGCATTCTGTTCGTGATCGGCGTGGAGGATGAAGATCCGGTCCATCGCCTTCTCGACCGCCGGGTTCACCTCATAGGGCTCGGCCGGCACGCCGAAGGTCATGCGCAGGAAATTGCCGGTGTAGCTCAGCGAATTGTCCGGATACAGGAACGGCTGGCCGACGCTGTACTTGTACGCCATCGCGGCGATCGTCGGCATCTTGGCGATCAGGCGATGCGACGCGATCGTGCGCTGCACCGGATCGTGGATGTCGGTCGAATCGTGATAGAAGGCCGACAGCGCGCCGACGACGCCGCACAGGATCGCCATCGGATGCGCATCGCGACGGAAGCCGCGGAAGAAGGTCGCGAGCTGTTCGTGCACCATGGTGTGGCGGCTGATCGTGTGGGTGAACTGATCGAGCTCGCCCCCGCTCGGCAATTCGCCGTTCAGCAGCAGATAGGCCACCTCCATGAAGCTCGAGCTTTCGGCCAGTTCGCCGATCGGATAGCCGCGGTGCAGCAACACGCCTTCGTCGCCATCGATATAGGTCAGCTTCGACTGGCACGATGCGGTCGAGGTGAAGCCCGGATCGTAGGTAAAATCCCCGGTCTGCGCGTAGAATTTGCGGATATCGACGACATCCGGCCCGACCGTGCCGGACATGACCGGGTAGTCGAAATCCTTACCGTCCACAGAAACCTTTGCGGCGTCGGTCATGTCGTTGTCCTTCCTATCAGACTGCCATCCGGTCCGCGATCCGGCCGAGGCTTTCCTCTTGGCCGAGAAGCGCGAGCACGTCGAAAATGCCGGGCGACGTCTTGCGCCCGGTGAGAGCGGCGCGGAGCGGCTGGGCGACCTGGCCGAGCTTGACGCCCTGACCCTCGGCGACCTGCCGTACCGCTGCTTCGATTGCCTCCTGATCCCACTGCTGCACCGCGTCAAGCGCGGCGTGCAGCGCAGCGAGAAGCCGTGGCGCCTCGCCGCTGAGCAGGTCCGTTGCGGCCTGATCCATGTCGATCGGGCGGACCGCGAACAGGAAGGATGCACCGGCGCTGAGCTCGTTCAAATTGGCGGCGCGCGCCTTCAGCACCGGCATCGCGCGGGTCAGCAAATTCTCGTCGGGATAGCCGCCGATCGCCGCGACGAGCCTCGCCAGCCGCGCGTCGTCGGCCGCACGGATATAATGGCCGTTCAGGTTTTCGAGTTTCTTGAGGTCGAAGCGCGACGGGCTTTTGCCGACGCCGCCGAGGTCGAACCATTCGGTCGCCTGTTCACGGCTGATGATCTCGTCGTCGCCGTGGCCCCAGCCTAGGCGAAGTAGATAATTGTCGAACGCTTCCGGCAGGATGCCGAGTTCGTCGCGATACGCCTCGATCCCGACGGCGCCGTGGCGCTTCGACAGCTTTGCGCCGTCGGTGCCGTGGATCAGCGGAATGTGCGCGTAGACCGGCTCCGGCCAGCCATTGGCACGATAAATCGGCAGTTGGCGAAACGCATTGTTGAGGTGATCGTCGCCGCGGATGACATGCGTCACGCCCATGTCATGATCGTCGACGACGACCGCGAGCATATAGGTGGGCGTGCCGTCCGAGCGCAGGAGGATCAGATCGTCGAGTTCGGCATTCTGGACGGTGACGGATCCCTGGACGCGATCCTCGATCGTCGTCGCACCGTCGCGCGGCGCCTTGAGCCGCACGACGAAGGGCTGACCTTCCGGTGCCTCCGACGCATCTCGGTCGCGCCACGGACTGCGGATGCGCAGCGGCTGCTTGGCCGCCTGCGCCGCCGCGCGTTGGGCCGCGATCTCGTCCTGCGTCATGTAGCACCGATAGGCATGGCCACCGGCGACCATGGCATGGGCGACCTCCGCATGCCGATCGGCACGGGCGAATTGAAAGACCGCGTCGCCGTCCCAGTCGATGCCCAACCATTTCAGCCCGGCGAGGATCGCATCGATTGCGGGCTGGGTAGACCGCGCGCGGTCGGTATCCTCGATTCGCAACAGGAAGCGCCCGCCGTTGTGACGTGCGTACAGCCAGTTGAACAAAGCGGTACGGGCACCGCCCAGATGCAGATAGCCGGTCGGCGACGGTGCGAAGCGCGTGACGATCGCGCGCGCGCCATCCCCGTCGCGCGGCGCTTCCGCCGCAAGGGACAGGCCGTCGGTGTGTTCCAATGTTGCGCTCAACCGCGCCTGCTCCCAATAGTCTGAACGTGATGGCCGATGCAGCCGCCGCGGGCCCTAGCATGCGCTCGGTAAGCCTTCAAATGCCGCAAGGCTGGCAAGGGTTTCACGTCCGTAGCAAAGATCGGCCTGTCGAAGCATGGCTGGACGCCGAGCGCGACCAGCTGGCGCTCTGGTTGCCGATAGCATTCGGCGGCGGCGTGGCGTGCTGGTTCCTGCTGCCCGATCCGCACGCCTGGAAATGCGGCATTTTGCTGTGCGCGGCCATCGCGCTGGCCGCCGCCGCGCGGGCGAAGGGTGGGCGGGCGGCGACCGCCATCGCTATCGGCGCTGCGCTGGTCGCCTGTGGGATCGCATGGACGTGGGTGCGCGCCGAGCGAGTCGCTGCGCCGGTGCTTGCGCGGCCCGTGGTGACGATCGTCAGCGGTGCGGTCGAGCGGATAGAACCTTTGGCGGCGCGCGATCTGGTGCGCCTGACGATCCGGTCGGATCCGTATCTCGCGCTACCGGCGCGCTTGCGGGTCAACCTCACGACGGCGAACGTGCCCGCCGGGCTGACCGAGGGCGCGACCGTGCGGCTGCGGGCGCGGCTGATGCCGCCGCCGCCAGCATCGGTGCCGGGCGGCTATGACTTCGCGCAGGCGGCATGGTTTTCCGGCATCGGCGCAACAGGGCGTGGCTTCGCACCAGTGACGCTCGTGCATCCCGGCCCGCCGACGAGTGGCCTGCGCACCCGCCTGACCGCACATATCAACGATCGGCTCGAGGGGAGCCGCGGCGGCATTGCGGCGGCGTTGGCGACCGGTGACGAAGGGGCGATCACCGAAGCGGATTCCGATGCGATGCGTCGGGCAGGGCTGGCGCATCTGCTGTCGGTCAGCGGCCTCCACATCACTGCGGCGGTAGCAGCGACGATGCTGCTGGTGTTGCGCCTGCTGGCGCTGTCGCCGTGGCTGGCGACCCGCGTCCGGCTGCCGCTGGTAGCGGCGACGGCGGGTGCCTGTGCGGCGATCGGCTATACGCTGCTCACCGGGAGCCAGGTGCCGACGATCCGATCCTGCGTCGCGTCACTGCTGGTGCTGGGCGCGCTGGCGCTGGGGCGGGAGGCGGTGACGCTGCGCCTCGTGGCGACCGGCGCGCTGACTGTCCTCGTATTATGGCCCGAATCGCTGACCGGCGCGAGCTTCCAGCTGTCTTTCGCCGCGATCGCGGCGATCGTCGCGCTGCACGAACATCCGCGTGTCGCAGGCTGGTTCGGCCAGCGCGACGAGGGCAGGGGGGCGAAGCTGCTGCGGGAGCTTGGCTCCTTGCTGCTCACCGGGGTGGTGGTGGAGGCAGCGCTGATGCCGATCGCCGTCTATCACTTCCACAAGGCCGGCGTGTACGGCGCCGCGGCAAATATCGTCGCCATCCCGTTGACGACGTTCGTCGTCATGCCGCTGGAGGCGCTCGCACTGGTGCTCGACGTCGCCGGCCTCGGCAGCCCGATATGGTGGCTGACGGATTTGGCGCTCCGGGCCTTGTTGTGGATCGCGCATACGGTCGCCGCCACGCCGGGATCGTCGATCGCGCTGCCGTCGATGCCCGGCGGCGCGTTTGGACTCATGATCGTGGGCGGCCTCTGGATCGCGCTGTGGCGCACACGGTGGCGGCGGCTGGGCGTCATTCCCTTGGTGGCGGGGGCAGCGTGGTCGCTGGCGACGCCCGCGCCCGACCTGCTGGTGACGGGCGACGGGCGGCATTTGGCGGTGCGCGTCGGCGGCGGAATGGCGCTGCTACGCGACCGTGCCGGCGATTATACACGCAACATGCTGGCGGAGAATGGCGGCGTGTCGGGCGAGCCACTCTTGCTGTCGGAACAGGCGGATGCGCGCTGTACCGCCGACATGTGCGCGGCCGAGATCGCAGATAGCCGTGCTGCGGGCAGCGGGCGACGCTGGCGGGTGCTGGCGAGCCGCAGCGCCTATCCGCTGGACCGTGAAGCGCTGGCGGCGGCGTGTCGGAGTGCCGATATCGTCGTCAGTGAGCGCCGCTTGCCACCGGGCTGCCGGCCGCGTTGGCTCAAGCTGGACGCGCCGGTGCTGCGGCGGACGGGCGGTGTCGCGATCACACCCTCGGCCGGGTGGGTGCGCACCGTGCGCCAGCCGGGCGACCGCCATCCATGGATCGATCCGCCAACCGTGATCCCGCCGCAACCCGGCAACACTCATAGTGACCGTCTGCGCCGGACAGACTGGCCGAGGTCCAACGGCGCGAGGACGGGTTCCTCGGCCCGCGCAGGTAGCACCGCCGGCTGAATGGAACGACGCGCCGCGCCTAACGGCCGGCGGCTATACGCACTGGCGCCCCGGCACCCGCACCGCTCACCCTCGGCCGCACCTAGCAGGCTCAGGTCGAGCGGGAACAATAGATGGGGCCTCCGGCGTCCGCCACCAGGCTGAGGTTAGCGCGCCAGCGGCTTGGCGCCGTCCGTACCGGTACGAATGGGGTCTCTCGCAGGACGACCGCGCCTGCCCAAGCCCAATCAATCAGTCGTAGCGGCGCAGAATGCCCGAGAGCTTGCCCTGCACGCGGACGTGGGAAGGGGCATAGCGCTGCGGCTCATAGGCGCGGTTCGCGGGATCGAGCCGGATCATCGCACCTTCGCGACGGAAATACTTCAGCGTCGCCTCCGCATCCTCGATCAGCGCAACGACGATCTCGCCGTCGCGGGCGGTTTCGGTACGCCGGATCAGCGCATAGTCGCCATCGAGGATGCCCGCCTCGACCATCGAATCGCCCGACACCTCCAGCGC
>CAYQPM010000160.1:0-5188 GCA_964419295.1 uncultured Stakelama sp.
TCGCGGCGGCGGTTTCCTCGATCGAGCGGCGGGTGACGTCGATCACCGGCCAGCCGTTGTCGGCGAACATGCGCCGCGCATAGGCGATCTCCCGCGTGACCGCCTCTTCCTCGACATAGGCGGTATCGGGCATCTGATTGAGCGAGAGCAGCCGGTTGCGGCGGATCTGGATCAGGCGATCGGCGCTGGTGGTGAGGCCGACGACCAGCGGATTCTTCAGCGCGAACAGGATGCGCGGCGGCGGGCTTTCCACGACGATTGGGATATTCGCCGTCTTCCAGCCGCGGTTGGCGAGATAGATCGACGTCGGCGTCTTCGACGAGCGCGACACGCCGGCGAGCACGATCTCCGCCTCTTCCCAATCCTCCGAAGCGATCCCGTCGTCGTGCGCGATCGTCCACTGGATCGCATCGACGCGGGCGAAATAGGCGGCATCGAGGGCGTGCTGGCGCCCGGGACGGGCCTTGGCCTGCTGGCCCAGCAATCCGCTGAGCGCGTCGTTCACCGGGTCCAGCGGTGCGACCGCGGGCAGGCCCAGCGCGAGGCAGCGCTGTTCGAGGATGCGGCGCGTGGCGACGTTGACCAGCGTGAAGATCACGAGGCCGGGATTTTGCGCGATCTCCTGCAGGATGCGCTCCAGATGCGCCTCCGTCCGCACCATCGGCCAGAAATGGCGCACGGTCTCGACGTCGTCATATTGGGCGAGCGCGGCCTTGGCGATATTCTCCAGCGTCTCGCCGGTGGAGTCCGAGAGGAGGTGGAGGTGGAGGCGCATCATATCCGGTGCACCCCAACGCTCGCGCCGGTGCCGGCAGGCGGAAAATGCCGCGACACGTCGCTGGTCCGCCACGCTTCGGGCATCGGGCACGGATCTGTGGATAACATGGCCGCAACGGATAGGATAAGTCGGCACCCTCGCCAACCCGCCCGTCGCCCGTGGACAGTTCGCATATTGTCCACATTTGCGCGCACAGGGAATGGTTTTATCCACAGGCTGTGGATGACGGGGATGGGCCGGCCCGAATCCTCGCGGAATCGGCGATCCTTGCCGGTCAACCTGTGGGTGGTTACGGGATGGATCGGCTTATCCCGTTATCCACGTGCCAACCACTTCATCATCCTTTTCTAAGATTCTTTTAATAGGAAGAAGGTCCTGTCCGATCCTGTGAACAAGCCGCTGCTCGCGACGTTGCGGGGCGCGAAACCGGCTGTGCCGCCGATGTGGCTCATGCGTCAGGCCGGACGTTACCTTCCGGAGTATCGCAGCCTGCGAGCGGAGAAGGGCGGTTTCCTGGCGCTCGCCACCGATCCCGATGCGGCAGCGGAAGTTACGCTGCAGCCGATCCGCCGGTTCGGCTTCGACGGGGCGATCCTGTTCTCCGACATCCTGATGGTGCCATGGGCGCTGGGACAGGACCTGACGTTCGGACCGGGGGAGGGGCCCCGCCTGTCACCGCCACTGGTCGATGCGGCTCTGGCCGCGCTGCAACGGGTGCCTGAGCGGCTTGAGCCCGTCTATGGCACCTGCGAGCGCGTGGCGGCCGCCTTGCCGCCAGAGACCACCTTTCTGGGCTTTGCCGGGTCACCCTGGACGGTCGCGACCTATATGGTCGCGGGCGCAGGGTCGAAGGACCAGGCCGAGACGCGCGGCTTCGCCTATGCCGATCCGGGCGCATTCCAGGCGATCGTCGATGCGATCGTCGCGATGACGGTGGACTATCTGTCGCGCCAGATCGAGGCGGGGGTGGAGGCGGTGCAGCTGTTCGACAGCTGGGCCGGTTCGCTGTCGCCGGCGCAGTTCGAACGCTGGGTCATCGCGCCCAATGCCGCGATCGTCGCCGGGCTGCGCGCCCGCTGTCCGGATGCGATGATCATCGGCTTTCCCAAAGGGGCGGGGGCGAAGCTGCCCGCCTATGCGCGCGAAACCGGCGTCGATGCGATCGGTCTGGACGAAACGGTGGATCCGTCATGGGCGGACGCGGCATTGCCCAAGGGCATGCCCGTGCAGGGCAATCTCGATCCGCTGGCGCTGCTGGCGGGGGGCGCGGCGCTGGATGAGGGCATCGATCGCATCATGGCGGCGTTCGCCGAGCGGCCGCATGTCTTCAATCTGGGCCATGGCATCGGCCAGTTCACGCCGATCGCACATGTCGAACGGCTGGTGGCTCGCATTCGGGGGAACGGATGATGGCGATGTTGGCGGGTGCCTATCTGTGGATCGTCGCGGCCCATGTGATCTTCGTGATCTTCTGGATGGCGGGCCTGTTCATGCTGCCGCGCTACCTAATCTATCATCAGGAGGCGCTGATCGCCGGGCGGACCGACGAGGCCGCCGCATGGGTGGAGCGCGAGGGCAAGATCCGGTCGATCATCCTGACGCCGGCGATGATCGTCGTTTGGGTGCTGGGGCTTACGCTGGCGACGGTGGGACAGCATTGGGGCGAGGGGTGGCTGCATGCCAAGCTGCTGCTCGTGCTGCTGCTGTCCGGCTATCACGGATGGGCGGTCGGCTATGCCAAGCGGCTCGCCACGGGCGTGATGCGGCTGGACGGTCGCCGGCTGCGCATGCTCAACGAGGTGCCGGCTTTGCTTGCGACGGTGATCGTGGTGCTGGTCTTCGTTAAACCGTTCTGAACGGCGGAGCGGGCTAAGCCGCTTCGGCCGAACAGCTGCGGTTCCGGCCGCCCGCCTTGGCGGCGTAGAGCATCGTGTCGGCGCGTTCCAGCCAGGGCGCGACCGACGTGTCGTCGCCCAGCGCCGCTATGCCGAAGCTGGCGGTCACGCGCAGCGTGCCGCCGCCGGGCAGGGGCATCGCCTGATCCTCGATCCCTTCGCGCAGGCGTTCGGCCACGACCATCGCATGTTCGCCCGTCGTTTCGGGGAGCAACAGGGCGAATTCCTCTCCGCCAAGCCGGCCGAACAGGTCGCTGGGACGCAGGGTGAGCGCGGCAAGGTCCGCGATCTGTCGCAGGACATGGTCGCCGGCGGCGTGGCCATGGGTGTCGTTGACCGCCTTGAAGTGATCGACATCCAGCATTACCAGCGTGCTCTCACGGCCGTAGCGCACCGAGCGGGCGATCTCCCGCTCCGCCTGCGTGACGAACGCCCGGCGGGTGAGGGCGCCGGTCAGGAAATCCATCTGCGCGACCGTGCGCAATTCGAGCTCGTCGCTGACGATATTGGCGAAGTTGGTGAGGATCGCGATCTCGGACGCGGTGAAGCTGCGCACCTTGTCGTCCATCGCGCAGAGCGATCCGACGTTGTAGCCTTCGGGCGTGCGCAGCGGGATGCCGGCATAGCTGCGGATATGCGGCGGCCCGGCGACCAGCGGGCTGTCTGCGAAACGCCGGTCGAGCAGTGCGTCTTCGATCACCAGCGGTTCGCGGCGCTGGATCGTATGGGTGCAGAAGCTGACCGAGCGCGGCGTTTCGGCGGCCTCGATACCACGGCGCGCCTTGAACCATTGGCGATCGCGATCGACCAGGGTCACCGTCGCCATCGGCACGCCGAGGACGGTGCGGACCAACGTGACGATCTTTTCGAACGGCTCTTCGGCGGCGGTGTCCAGCACATCGAGACGGCGGAGCGCGGCTAGGCGCGCGTCGTCGTCGTGCAGCTTCGCGTCGACCGATCGGGCATCAAGCATGAGCGGGACCCTCCATCATCGTACGGATCGCGAGCGTGAGCTCCTGGGCATAGCTGTCGACGAGGCTGCGCACGCTGATCTCGACGACGTCCTCCTGCATGCCGGCCGCGCGCAGGCTGGCGACCAGCGCGGCGAGATGAGCCTGGTGTCGCATGACGCTGTTCTGCAATTCCGCTGGGATCTCCAGCGGTTCGGCGGCGGTAGGCCTGGGTTCGAGTTCGTCGATACGCATACGTCGATCCTGGAATGAACTGCCCCCGGGCATACGCGCAGCTGGTTAACATAGGATAACCTGTGGCTTACGGCCGTTGTTCTGTTGGGAGGCATCGTCATGGCCGAAGTCGCTGAAGACCATCCGTGCTTGACGAACCGGATCGGCCCTCTTACCTCCTGCTCTCGCGTAGAGCGGCTTTCCGGTGGCTCCGCGTTCCTCCTCCAGCTTTTCGTCGCCGCGGTTCCTTCGCCGACCAAGCTTCTCCCCGACTACGCATTCGGATCATTCCATGCATCTTAAAGACTTGAAGAAAAAGACTCCCGCCGAACTGGTCAGCATGGCTGAAGAGCTGGGGGTCGAGGGCGCCTCGACGTTGCGCAAGCAGGACCTGCTGTTCGCGATCCTGAAGGTGCAGGCGGAGAACGGCGACCAGATCATGGGCCTCGGCACGATCGAGGTCCTGCAGGACGGCTTCGGCTTCCTGCGTTCGCCGGAAGCGAATTACCTCGCCGGGCCGGACGACATCTACATTTCGCCCAACCAGGTCCGCAAGCACGGCCTTCGCACCGGCGATACGGTCGAAGGCGAGATCCGCGCACCCAAGGATGGCGAGCGCTATTTCGCGCTGGTGAAGCTGACCAGCGTCAATTTCGACGATCCCGATGCGGTCCGTCATCGCGTCAATTTCGACAACCTCACGCCGCTCTACCCGGAATCGAAGCTGACGCTCGATCCGGCCGATCCGACGCAGAAGGACAAATCGGCGCGTGTCATCGACATCGTCAGTCCGCAGGGCAAGGGCCAGCGCACGCTGATCGTCGCGCCGCCCCGCGTCGGCAAGACGGTGATGCTCCAGAACATCGCCCGCGCGATTTCGGACAATCACCCCGAGGTGTTCCTGATCGTGCTGCTGATCGACGAGCGGCCCGAGGAAGTCACCGACATGCAGCGCACCGTCGTCGGCGAGGTCGTGTCCTCGACCTTCGACGAACCCGCGACGCGCCACGTCCAGGTCGCCGAGATGGTGATCGAAAAAGCCAAGCGGCTGGTCGAGCACAAGAAGGACGTGGTGATCCTGCTCGACAACATCACTCGGCTCGGCCGCGCCTACAACACCGTGATCCCCTCGTCGGGCAAGGTTCTGACCGGCGGCGTCGACGCCAACGCGCTGCAGCGGCCCAAGCGCTTCTTCGGTGCCGCGCGCAACATCGAGGAGGGTGGATCGCTGACCATCATCTCGACCTCGCTGATCGATACCGGCAGCCGCATGGATGAGGTGATCTTCGAGGAGTTCAAGGGCACCGGCAACGCCGAGATCGTGCTCGACC
>CAYQPM010000161.1:0-5127 GCA_964419295.1 uncultured Stakelama sp.
GCCACCGAACCGGCCGAACAGGTGAGGACCGACTGATGGAAACCCGTTCCAACCATGTGATCGTCGGCGCGGTGGTGCTGATCCTGCTCGCCGTCCTGGCGATCTTCACCGTCTGGATCGCCCGGCTGGGCGGCGCGACCGAGCGCGAATACGACATCTTCTTCAAACAGTCCGTCGACGGCCTGGCGAAGGGATCGACGGTCACCTATTCGGGCGTGCCCACCGGGCAGGTGAAGACCATCGCGCTGTGGAAGCCCGATCCCCAATTCGTGCGGGTTCGCGTCACCGTCAACGAAGACACGCCGATCCTTCAGGGCACGACCGCGACGATCCAGGGCAGCTTCACCGGCACCAGCACCGTGGCGCTCGACGGCGCACGCAAGGGCGCGGCGCCGCTCGCCTGCCCGGAACAGCCGGACGCGACGCAATGCCCCTATGGCGTGCCCGTCATCCCGACCAAGGCGGGCGGCATCGGCGCGATCCTCAACAGTGCGCCGCAGTTGCTCGAGCGGCTGTCGACGCTGACCGAGCGGCTGACCGGCTTGTTGACCGATCGAAACCAGGCGTCGATCGCCGGGATCCTCGACAACACCAATCGCCTCAGCGGTGCGCTAGCCGATCGCGGGCCGGAGATCGCCGCGACGCTGGCGCAGACGCGTATCGCCATCCAGCAGGCGGGTGACGCGGCCCAGTCGATCGGCAAGCTCGCCGATACGACGAACGGCGTGCTGGCCGAGGACGTGAAGCCGACGCTGCAGAACCTCAACAGGACGATCGCCTCCGCGCAGCAGAGCACCGAGACGCTGAACGCGGCGATCCAGGATGCGCGGCCGGGCCTCCAGACCTTCTCCAAACAGACGATTCCGGAGGCGAACCGGCTGGTTCGCGATCTGCGCGTCACCGCCACCGCTCTGTCGTCGATCGCCGACAAGGTCGATCAGGGCGGGGCGAGTTCGCTGATCGGCCAGCAGAAGCTTCCGGACTATAAGGGCAAGTGAGATCATGAAGACCAGGCTTCTCCTCCTCGCCGCGGCCCTGCCGCTCGCCGGCTGCATCAGCTTCGGCGCCAAGCCGCCGCCCTCGCTGCTGACGCTCGACGCCACCGCGGCGCCCGCGGTCGGTGCCGAGCAGAATTCGGCCAAGGCGCGTTCGATCACCATCCAGGTGCCGTCGACCCCGACCGCGATCGCCGGTGCCCGCGTGCCGGTGCAGGCGACCGCCACCACCATCGCCTATGTCAAGGATGCGCAATGGGCGGAACCGCCCGCGCGGCTGTTCGCGCGGCTCCTGTCCGACACGGTGACGGCACGGAGCAACATGGTGGTGCTGTCGACCGTCCAGTCGATCAGCGATCCAAGCGCGATCCTGGCCGGCGAACTGCGCCGCTTCGGCCTGGACGCGACGACGCGCGAGGCGGTGGTGACCTATGATGCCGCCCTGACCCGCGCCGGTGCCGAGACGGTCGAGAAGCGTCGCTTCGAGGCGCGCGTGCCGGTGTCGACGATCGACGCCGCCAGCGCCGGCCCGGCACTCAGCCAGGCGGCCAATCAAGTCGCCGGCGAAGTCGCGACCTGGGTCGCCGCCAGCTGATCGTCCCCGGGTCCTGATCAAGCCATCGTGCCGTACAGCGAAGCTGACGGCTTGCGGCGCGATCAGGGCGTCCTGCGTACCGCCGGCAGCACGTCGCACACCTGTGCACCGCCGAGCGACACCATGGGCGCCGGCGGATTTTCCTTCCGAGCGACGGCCGCTGCGAAGCGCGCATTGTCTGCGCTGCGATACTGGAAATGCGGACGCTGCGCCGCCGGCATATCGCTGGCCAGCCGCGCGCTGACGATCGGCAACCGCTCCGCTTCGGTCGCGTAGACGCCCAGCGGCGCATCGCTGCGCGGCAACGCCGACAGATATTGCATCCCTTCGACGATCCGGCCGACGACGGTATAGTTGCGGTCGAGGCGCCGTGCCGATTGCCCGATCGGCGTGAACAGTTCGGCACCCGAGCCCGTGCTCGGCAGCGCGTCGCGCGCGACACCGACCATGCCATAGCAATGCGTCAGCCACGCCTGCCGCCCGTTCGTGGCTACCGGCCAGCCGTCCGCGGTGATGCCCGACGCGGTGGAATAACCATCCGGCTTCGCCATCCGCACCGCCGGCTGAAACGCGGCGATCTCGAACTCCGCGGCGGGGTGGTCGGTAATGCCCGCCGGCAGCGGCTTCTTCTCGGTCGCATCGCCCCATTGTGCGACCCAATTCTCCTGCACCCGATAGACGCTGGCGCCGTCCCACCAGTGCGTCTTCGCGAGCGTAACGATGTTCGCGATATGCGCCGGCACCATCGCGCTCGCCAGGCGCAAGACGACCTGCTTGCCGTTGCCGAGCGTCATCACCAACAGCTCGTCGTCGGGGATCGCCCGCCAGTCGGCCGCGATCGGATCGGCGGGGGAGGGCGCCGGCGCTGCCTGGGGAGGAGCGGCGGCGGCGAGGAGGATCATCAGGTTCAGCATGGCGCCGAAGTGTGGCCGAAGCGCTCCCCGCGCGCAATCACTTGCGGCCCGCCCGAGGACAGGCTACGCGCCCCCCTCCGGGACATGCGGAGCGGTGGCCGAGTGGTCGAAGGCGCTCGCCTGGAAAGTGAGTATACGCCAAAAGCGTATCGAGGGTTCGAATCCCTCCCGCTCCGCCAATTCGTCCATGGACGATCTACCTACGCGGCAAATTCCCCAATCATTGTAGCGTTATATGGGTCAGGCCACGCGTCTATAGACGCGCTTAGCCCCTGCTCACCTGGATATTGCCGCGCCAAGCGTCTCGTGCAGCGCATTTGCGCCGCTGAATCGCACAGTAGTGGGAAAGTTTCCGGGCATGCCTCTGGGCATTGTGAGAGCGCGCAACATAGGATTTAGATTGGGTGTCACGAAACTCTTCGGACTATAAAAAAAGGGGCTTTGGGAGTTGTCGATGAAGCAGGGTGTCACCCGACGCGGCAAACCGCATTGTGAGGCATTCCCGAGCATCGACATCCTGGATGCTCGGCGTAGCCTACGGTCGGGCAGTGACCGGTGTGAATGGCGTGACGAGCGTGGTCAGCTCGTAGGGCACGGGCGCCTGCTCGCGCTCGCCGCAAGCCGGATGGCGCTCAGTTATGACTTCTGCGGTTCGGCGAACATCGACCCTGCCGCGGGCACACTGAACGTCGCTGTCAGCGGCACCCGGCGTAACCCGAACGTTGTCCGGCTGAACCTGCATTGTCCGACGTGCGAGCGCCGGGTCCAAGCTCTGTTCTATGTATCTGGATCGTGGGCGTGCAAGATATGCCATGGTCTCGTGCATCTAACACAAAGACTATCTCCTGTAAACAAGTTGCTGTTTGATTTGCGGAAGATGCAACATGATCTTGAGATGGCAACGGAGGAGCAGCGCAGAACGCGATCCTATCTTAATCAAAGGCGACATGTAGAACGTCTTGAGCGTGACATGGCGGCGCATGGGATTATCTCCTTACCCGAGGAGCTAAGCTTTCGCACCTATCAGCGTTGGCTGGCGCCGAACGAAGTTGCAGCGGAAATGGAGCGTGAGGTCGGCGTTGATGGCAGGGCGCGGCAGCGGCGTGGCCTGGCATATTTCCAGCCGCCATCGACCGGCTCGGGCAAGATCCTGCCCTGCGAGGCGGTTGGGTCTCGCATTCTTTATCGACCAGCACTGCCGTTCCTGAAGCAGCGCCTGGAGGAGATGCTTGTCGCGGTTTTGGACGAGATCGCCAAGGGCACGCTCGTGCTGCCAAGGGTTACGATGCCGGCTGTTGCGTCCGTACTCTGCGAGCGCGCTATGCTTCGACCGCTGGTGATCACAGGTCCGTGGAGCGAAATGGACGAGACGTACACATACGAGGATCGTGCCGAGAGTTCCGTCACGGCTTGCTATGAGGGTGATCCGACACTGTGGCCGGTCGGACCAGATGCCGAGGTGCCGCAGGCGTACTCGCGCGCGGTTCTCGACGCGCGCGACGTAACGCTGCGCATGCGGCTTCCGGCACAGGGGCGGTCAGACGCGCGGGCAGACCTCGATCGTGCAGCGGCGGAGCTTCAGGCTCAGCTGTCAGAAGTCAGGGCGGTGCTCGACGTGTTCAATGCTTCGCTGCCCAAAACCGCGCTCCGCTGTGTTCGCCGCAAGTTTAGAGCCGCGCGTTGATGTGACGTGCTGTAGCAGGCGGAGGGCCACTCGATGCGCCCTAGCCTTGCACAGGATGGATGCCGCGGACACGGCTGCAAAGGATGCGAACGGCCTAGAGGAGACCATGCACTTCTTGGTCATCCTGTTCCCACGGGTCGATCTCGTCCCAACCTTTACGCATATAATGCTCGCGAAAGATGGTCTGCGCGCGGATCGCGGCCGAGATCCAGAAGCCAAGCATCACGAGGATCATCAGTGGCCAAAAGACGAGCATGGTGACCACGATCACGACCGCCATGATGATGACCGGTCGCCAGACCATGCGCGCGGCAAGATAAAAGCCGCCGAACAGGAGAAGCCAAAGCCAGGCGAGGTGTGGAACACCCTCGCGCCATCCGGTCTCCGGGTTCTCGTAGATGGCAGCGAACTGGCGAGGGTTGAAGTACTGCGGACGGCGCGGCAAGCGCCGGCCCCGCGACAGATCGGTGTTTACAGGCACGCGCGCACCTCCTCGATCCGGCGACCATCTCCTCCGGCGTGCAAGGTTTTGAACTGATGCATCACGACGTGCGTGCCGGTCGGGATGGCATCGATGTCCACAAGCATGATAGGCAGGGCGTAATTCACCACCTGCTCGACGAAGATTGATGTGCCGTGCTCGCGTGGCGTTGTACGCGGGGTATGCCCGAGACGAACCCATGCGTCGGAGATGCACTGGCTAACTTCTCTCACTCCGCGATCGCTATCGCTGACAAGGACGGGAGGACGTTCCCGCATGCCGTGGATCGATGTTGCAAAGCAAGCGCTGAGCGCCATTGGTATAGCGAGGGCAGCGGCCCCCTTCCTCGATGTCATATCTAGCTCCCCTTCTCAGGGGCGCCTCGTGCAGCTTCGTCGATGGTCGCCCCTATGTTCCTCTCGGGGCGACGGCCGAAGCCGGTTGTGGTTTAGCTGAGG
>CAYQPM010000162.1:0-5010 GCA_964419295.1 uncultured Stakelama sp.
TCGTTGATGCCGGTCGCGCGCACGTCGAGCGCGCCGCGGAAGATGAAGGGGAAGCAGATGACGTTGTTGACCTGGTTCGGATAGTCCGAACGGCCGGTCGCGACGATCGCGTCGGGCCGCGCCGCCTTGGCCAGTTCCGGGCGGATTTCCGGTTCGGGGTTGGCCATCGCGAAGATGATCGGCGACGGTGCCATGTCCTTGACCATGTCGGGCTTCAGAGCGCCCGCGGCGGACAGGCCCAGGAACATGTCGGCGCCGTTCAGCGCCTCGGTCAGCGTGCGCCTGTCGGTGACGGCGGCATGCGCCGACTGCCACTGGTTCACGTCCTCGCGGCCCTGATAGATAACGCCGGTGCGGTCGCACATGACGACGTTGTTGTGGCGGACGCCCATCGCCTTCATCAGCTCGGTGCAGGCGATCGCCGCCGCGCCCGCGCCGTTGACGACGATCTTCACCTCGTCCAGCCGCCGCCCGGTCAGCAGGCAGGCGTTGATGAGCCCCGCGGCACAGATGATCGCGGTGCCGTGCTGGTCGTCATGGAAGACCGGGATGTTCATCCGTTCGCGCAGCGTCTGCTCGATGATGAAGCATTCCGGCGCCTTGATATCCTCGAGGTTGATGCCGCCGAAGGTCGGCTCCATCAGCTCGACCGCGTCGATGAAGCGGTCGACGTCCTCGGTCTTCAGCTCGATATCGATCGAATCGACGTCGGCGAAGCGCTTGAACAGCACCGCCTTGCCCTCCATCACCGGCTTGGACGCGAGCGCCCCCAGATTGCCCATGCCAAGGATCGCGGTGCCGTTCGAAATGACCGCGACCAGGTTGCCCTTTGCCGTGTAGTCATAAGCGGTTGCGGGGTCGTCGGCGATCGCCTGAACCGGCACCGCGACGCCCGGCGAATAGGCGAGCGCCAGGTCGCGCTGCGTCGCCATCGGCTTGGATGCGATGATCTCGATCTTGCCCGGACGCCCCTCCGAATGGAACAGCAGCGCCTCGCGCTCGGAGAATTGGATGGACGCTTCGTCGGACATGGGACCTCGCTGCCGGGGAAGGACGCTACGGCTCTTGGCCGTTTCGGACGGGGCTTTCAACCCGCGGCAGGAGCAGGTATCGTCACGGCATGAAGCACGAGGCCGACATTGCCCCGCGGGCACGCCGCCTTCCCGACGCCAGCGATTTCGCGCGCGCCAAGTCGATGTACGCCGCGGGCAAGGGAGTCGAGCATCTCGTGGTTGGGCAGTGGCTATTGACCTGGGGCGAGCCCGGCTTCCGGGACTTTCCCGACTGGCTGGCTGCCCAAGATGGCTGAATGCGGTGGCTGAAGTCATCTGGCAGCAGCAGGCCATCGACGATATCCGGCACATAGCACGCTACATCAACGACCATGATCCCCGCGCCGCCGTCGACATGGCGGCCAAACTCTTCGCGCTGGGAGAAAGCCTTGCCACGTTCCCCGGACGCGGTCGCCCCCGTGGCGACGCGCGCGAGATGACCAATTTACCCCCTTACATCCTGCGCTACAGCCTGGACGCGGCCACGGTGACGATCCTCTCCGTCCGCCACGGCGCCCGCAACATCACCGAGCATCCATGACCAACCCCACCCCGATGATGGCGCAATATCTCGGCCTGAAGGCCGAGGCCGAGGATTGCCTGCTGTTCTACCGCATGGGCGATTTCTTCGAATTGTTCTTCGACGATGCCCGCATCGCTAGCGGCGTGCTCGACATCGCGCTGACGTCGCGGGGCGAGCATGATGGCGAAAAGATCCCGATGTGCGGCGTGCCCGTCCATGCCGCCACCGCCTATCTCCAGCGGCTGATCAAGGCGGGGCATCGCGTCGCCATCGCCGAACAGACCGAGACGCCGGCCGAAGCCAAGGCGCGCGGCGGCTACAAGGCGCTGGTCGCGCGCGGCATCGTCCGCGTCGTCACCGCAGGAACGCTGACCGAAGAGGCGCTGCTCGACGCGCGGCAGGACAATTGGTGCGTCGCGATCGGTGAGGCGGCGGACGGCGTGGCGATCGCCGCCGCCGACGTCTCGACCGGACGGTTCGAGGTGATCGACTGTTCGGCGGACGCGCTCGGCGCCGAACTCGCGCGGCTGGGCGCGGCGGAGGTGGTCGCATCCGAAGCTGGCGAGCAGAGCCAGGCCGCCACCACGCTGCGCCCACGGAACGGCTTCGACAGCGGCAGCGGCGAAGCGCGATTGAAGGCCTTGTTCGGCGTCGCGACGCTCGACGGATTCGGCCAGTTCAGCCGCGCGGGACTGGCGGCGGCGGGCGGTCTGGTCGCCTATCTGGAACATACCGCAAAGGGTGCCCTGCCCTTCCTGCGGCCGCCGCGCCTGACCCAGGCGGCCGAAACCATGGCGATCGACGCGGCGACGCGCGACAGCCTCGAACTCACCTGCACCACCGGCGGGCAGCGCAAGGGCAGCCTGCTCGACTGTATCGACCGGACGGTCACGGGCGCCGGCGCGCGCCTGTTGGCGAGCGACCTCGGCGCGCCGCTGATGGACAGGAGCGCGATCGATGCGCGGCTCGATCTGGTCCGGCATTTTCACGACGACGCCGGCCAGCGCGAACAGGTGCGCAGCGCCTTGCGCGCCTTGCCCGACATCGGTCGCGCGCTCGGTCGGCTGGCGGCCGGGCGCGGCAGCCCGCGCGACCTGGGGCAGCTGCGCGACGGGCTGGACGGCGCCTGGCATCTCGGCGAACGGCTGGGGAGGATCGATGCGCCGCTCGCCCTGCTCGATCGCATCGCGCCAAGGCTGCGCGGCCACGGCGCGCTGATCGACCTGCTGAAGCGCGCCTTGGTCCCATCGCCGCCGATCGACGCCGGCGATGGCGGCTATATCGCCGCCGGCTACGACGTCGCGCTCGACGAGCTGCGCGATACCGGCGCGGGCGGACGCCGCGCCATCGCCGCGCTGGAGGCGGAATTCAAGACGAGCACCGGCATCTCGGCGCTCAAGATCCGCCACAACAACGTGCTCGGCTATCACGTCGAGGTGCCGGGACGCGCCGCCGATCCGCTGATGAAGCCCGACAGCGGGTTCACCCATCGCCAGACGCTGGCGGGCGTCGTCCGCTTCAACACGCCCGCGCTGCACGATGTGGCGGGCCGCGTGGCGCAGGCCGGCGCGCACGCGCTCGCCGCAGAGGCCGCCCACCTCGAGGAACTCACCGCCGCCGCGCTCGCGCATCGCGAGGCGATCGCCGCCACCGCCGACGCGCTCGCCCGCATCGACGTGGCCGCGGCGCTCGCCGAACGCGCGGCGGACGGCGGATGGGCACGGCCGACGCTGGCCGACGAGGCGTGTTTCGACATCGTCGGCGGGCGCCATCCGGTCGTCGAGGCCGCGGTGGCGAAGGCGGGCGACCGCTTCGTCGCCAACGACTGCACGCTCTCGCCGGACTCGCGACTGTGGCTGGTCACCGGGCCCAATATGGGCGGCAAATCGACGTTCCTGCGCCAGAATGCGCTGATCGCCGTGCTGGCGCAGGCGGGCAGCTACGTGCCCGCGACGCGTGCGCGACTGGGACTGGTCGATCGCCTGTTCAGCCGGGTCGGCGCCTCGGACAATCTGGCGCGCGGACGGTCGACGTTCATGGTCGAGATGGTGGAAACCGCCGCGATCCTGGCGCAGGCGACGCCCAACAGCTTCGTGATCCTGGACGAGGTCGGCCGCGGCACCTCGACCTATGACGGCCTCGCGATCGCATGGGCGGTGGTCGAGGCGATCCACGAGGACAATCGCTGCCGCTGTCTGTTCGCGACTCATTACCACGAACTGACCCGCCTCGCCGAACGCTGCGAGGCGCTGACCCTCCACCACGTCCGCGCGCGCGAATGGAAGGGGGATCTGGTGCTGCTCCACGAACTCGGCACCGGCCCGGCGGATCGCAGCTATGGCCTCGCCGTCGCGCGATTGGCCGGCATGCCGCCGGCGACCGTCGCGCGCGCGAAGGCGGTGCTGGCGAAGCTGGAGGCGGGTCGCGCCCGAACAGGGGGCCTTGCCGCGGGTCTCGACGACCTGCCGCTGTTCGCCGCGGCGCAGGTGGCGGAGGAAGCGCAATGCGACGCGATCCGCGCGGAGGTGGAATCGCTCGACGTCGATGCGCTGACACCGCGCGAGGCGCTGGACACGCTCTACCGGCTGAAGGCGCTCGCGCGGGAGGGGTGAACCACGCTGGCGCCCCGGCGATGCGCCGCACGACGCAGCGTCCGATGGCGATACCGTCCCGACGCGCCACGCGCTATGACGCCCGGATGGCCGGACGCTTCGATCACCTTCCCAACCGCCGCGCGATCGTCGATCGACGCGCGCTCGCCGAACGTATCGCCGCGCTGGACGCCAGCGACACCACGCTGCGCACGCAGGCGAGCACCATCCTGAAGGCCGCGCTCGTCGAAGGGCGCGCCGAAATCCAGCGCCGCCTCGCCGCGCACCCGTCACGCGGCCTGGAGGCATCGAACGCTCAGGCGTATCTGACCGACCAGCTGTTGCGCATCCTGTTCGATCTGGCGACCCAGCGCCTCCACCCGCTCGCCAATCCGACGGCGGGCGAACGCCTGACGCTCATCGCGGTCGGCGGCTATGGACGCGCGGAAATGGCGCCGTTTTCGGATGTCGATCTCGGCTTCCTGACGCCCGGCAAACAGACGCCCTGGGCCGAACAGGTCATCGAATCGATGCTGTACGCGCTGTGGGACATGGCGCTGAAGGTCGGCCATTCCAGCCGCTCGATCGACGAGATGGTGCGCCAGGCCAAGGGTGACGTGACCATCCGCACCGCCCTGCTGGAGGCGCGCTACGTCACCGGTGACACGGTCCTGTACGAAGAGGCGGCGCGGCGTTTCAAGGCGGAGGTGCAGCATGGCACCGAACGCCAGTTCATCGCCGACAAGCTGGCGGAGCGAGACGCGCGGCATCGCAAGATGGGCGACACCCGCTATGTCGTCGAACCCAACGTCAAGGAGGGCAAGGGCGGCCTGCGCGACGTCCA
>CAYQPM010000163.1:0-4985 GCA_964419295.1 uncultured Stakelama sp.
GCGACGGCAACGTCGTCGAGGTGACGACCACGGTCGAGGGGCCGTTCGGGTCCGGACTGGTCGTCGACGGGACCGTGCTGAACAACGAACTGACCGATTTCGACATCGTGCCGGTGGCGCGGGGATCGGCAGGGGCGGCCTATCTCGTCGCCAACCGGGTGGAGGGTGGCAAGCGGCCGCGCAGCTCGATGGCGCCGACGATCGTCTACAACGCCGACGGCAGCGTCCGGCTGGCGGTTGGCGCGGCGGGCGGATCGACGATCATCGCGCAGATCGCCAAGGCGCTGGTCGGCGTGCTCGACTGGAACCTGTCCGCGCAGGACGCGATCGCGCTCGGCCTCGTCTATGCGCCCGGCCCCGGCGCGATGCTGGAGGCGGGAACGCAGGCGGCGGCGATGCAGCCGGCGCTCGCCGCGCTGGGCGAACGCACGCAGGTCGGGCCGCTCGGCCTGAAGGCGAATGCGATCGAATGGGTCGGCGGCAAATGGGTCGGCGCCGCCGATCCGCGCAGCGAAGGCGTCGCGATCGGCGAGGACGGCAGCGTCAGCCGCCCGGTGCCGGCCGCCCCCGTCGCCAACCGTCCGTCCGAATAACCCCCCGACATAACGACGACGGCGGGCCGACGAGCATCGCCGCGGCAGGAGAGATCATGCGCACGCTGGAATATTTCCCCAACCTCGTCACGATGTTCTTCACGCGTGCGCGGGAAAAGGGCGACGCGCCGTTCCTGTGGGTGAAGACCGGCGGGCAATGGACCGCGACCAGCTGGGCGCAGGCGGCACATCAGGTCGCGAGCCTTGCCGCGGGGCTGAAGTCGCTCGGCATCAAGCCCGGCGACCGGGTGATGCTGGTCGCCGAGAACCGCCCGGAATGGTGCATCAGCGACCTTGCGATCATGGCCGCCGGATGCGTGACCGTGCCGACATACATCACCAACACCGAGCGCGACCACGCCCATATCATCTCCGATTCGGGCGCCTGCGCGATCATCGTATCGACCGACAAGCTGGCGAAGACGCTGCTGCCCGCGGTGCTGCGATCGAACCGCGGCCAGACGGTGATCGGCATGGAGCCGATCCGCGCGCCGTCCGCGGGCATCGACTATCACGACTGGCACAAGCTGATCGCCGATCATCCCACCGCCCCGGAGGTCGCGGCCGCCGCCGCCGACTTCCAGCGCGAAGACCTTGCGTGCATCATCTACACCAGCGGCACCGGCGGCGCGCCGCGCGGGGTGATGCAGCATCACGGCGCGATCCTGCACAATTGCAAGGGCTGCGCGACCGTCATCTCCGAGGATTTCGGTTGGGACGACGAGGTGTTCCTGTCGTTCCTGCCGCTGTCCCACGCCTATGAACATACCGGCGGACAGCATTTCCCGATCTCGCTCGGCGGCCAGATCTATTATGCGGAGGGGCTCGACAAGCTCGCCGCCAATATCGAGGAAGTGCGCCCGACGATCATGTTCGTCGTCCCCCGCCTGTTCGAAGTGCTGCGCACGCGCATCGCCAAGGCGATCGAGAAACAGGGCGGCATGTCATCGTACCTGCTCGCCAAGGCGCTCGACGTCGGTGCGAAGGAGAACGGGGGTCGCATGCGGCTCGCCGACCGGCCGGCGCAATTGCTGGTGCGGGCGCTGTTCAAGCCCAGGATCGCCAAGAAGTTCGGCGGCCGGATGAAGGCGATGGTGTCCGGCGGCGCGCCGCTGACGCCGGAGGTGGGGCTGTTCTTCCAGAGCCTCGGCGTCACCTTCCTGCAAGGCTATGGCCAGACCGAGGCCGCGCCGGTGATATCGTGCAACCGCCCGAAGGCCGGCATCCGGATGGATTCGGTCGGGCCGGCGCTGATCGATACCGAGGTGGTGATCGCCCCCGATGGCGAAATCCTGGTGCGCGGCGAGCTGGTGATGCACGGCTATTGGCGCAACGAGGCGGAGACCGCGCGCGTCCTGAAGGACGGATGGCTGCACACCGGCGACATCGGCGAGATCGACGACATGGGCCGCATCCGGATTACCGACCGGAAGAAGGACCTGATCATCAACGACAAGGGCGAGAATGTCGCGCCGCAGAAGGTCGAGGGCATGCTGACGCTCCAGCCCGAGATCGCGCAGGCGATGATCGCGGGCGACCGCCGGCCCTATATGGTCGCACTGGTGGTGCCCGACCCCGAATGGACGCAGGAATGGTGCGCGGCGAACGGCACGTCGTGCAAGTTCGAGCGGCTCGCGGAGAACAGCGAATATCGCACCGCGATCGGCCACGCGATCGAGCGGGTGAACAAGGATCTGTCGGTCACCGAACGCATCCGCCGCTTTGTCCTGGCGGACGCGCCGTTCGCCATCGAGAACGAACAGCTGACGCCCAGCCTGAAGATCCGCCGCCACGTGATCCGCGGCGTCTACGGCGAGCGGCTGGACGCCTTGTACAAAGCGTGAGGGTCTGGCGGGCCCGCGACGCTCGCCGGGCGGTTGCGGGTTCGTCTGGGCGCCCCCGCGCGGGAGGGTGATCGAGGCGCAAGCGGCCGTCATTGCGAGCGCAGCGAAGCAATCCAGGGCGTCCTGGTCCGGCTTGGGTTGCTTCGCTGTGCTCGCAATGCCGATTGCCGAGACGCCGCCGTGGCTCGAAGCGCAAAGCGGCGACGAGCCCGTCCGGGTGCCCCCCGCCGGTCGAGTGTTCTTGAGGCACACGAGGCCGTCATTGCGAGCGCAGCGAAGCAATCCAGGGCGTCCTGATCCGGCTCTGGGTTGCTTCGCTGCGCTCGCAATGACGGATCGCTAAGACGCCGGCGTGGCTCGAAGCGCAAAGCGGCGACGAGCCCGTCCGGGTGCCCCCCGCCGGTCGAGTGTTCTTGAGGCACACGAGGCCGTCATTGCGAGCGCAGCGAAGCAATCCAGGGCGTCCTGATCCGGCTCTGGGTTGCTTCGCTGCGCTCGCAATGACGGATCGTTCCAACGGCGGCGTAAGCCCGAAGCGCGAAGCGGCGGGCCGGAAGGCGTCCCTCCGCCCGCCGGTTATTTGGCCGCCGTCTTCGGCAGCACCGCCATCGTCCAGTCCTTGCCCGGCACCAGATACTTCGCGGCGGTCTGCTGCAGCACCGCGGGCGTCACGTCGCCGAAATCGCGGCCGATGCGGCGGGTCGCTTCGAAGCGGCGATCGTCATAGGCGCCGCCCGACACTTCGCGCAGCCAGAACAGGCTGCTCGTCGCGGCGCGGGCATAGACCTGTTGCAGCGGGCCCTTGACCCGCGCCAGCTCGTCGGCGCTCACCGGGTTCTTGGCGAGGTCTGCGGCGATCTCGCGCGACAGGCGGAAGAACAGGTCGACGTTGGCGGGCGCGACCTGGCTCACCGCCATCAGCCTGCCGCCGCCCGGCAGACCCTTCGGCCATTGGCTCGCCACGCCGGGGCTGTAGCTGGCACCGGCGGCCTGGCGCATCCGTTCGAACAGGCGGTCGCTGAACACCTGCGCCAGCACGTCGAGACGCCGCGCCTCGGCGATGTCGGCTAGGCCCGAACCGGTCGGCCAGGCGATCACCGCGCTCGCCTGATTGTCAGGGCCGTTGTGATAGCGCAGCACCGGCGTCGTGTTGTGCGCCGGGAAGCGCACCGGCGGCGCGGCGGCGGTCGGGGCCGACCGCGGGGCAATCGCGCCGAAGCTCTTGGCCACCGCGGCCACCGCCTCGTCCGGCTTGACGTCGCCGAAGACATCGACCTCGATCGGTCCGCTCGCCAGCAGGGGCGCCCAGAAGGACTGGAAGCTCTTTTCGGTCAGCGCACCGATCGCCTTGGCATCGGGCGTCGCCCAACGCGGATCGCCGGCATGGAGCAGCCCTTCCAGATCGCGCGACAGCACGCCGTCCGCCGACGAATCATAGCCGGGGATCGCGTTCATCGCCGCCGACCGGGCACGGGCGATCGGCGCCGGATCCCAGCGCGGATGCGCCAGCTTCGCGGCGATCAGCGTCAGTTCGTCGGCATAATCCTTCGGGGTGCTGAGCGCGGCGATCGAAAAGGCGTCGTCGTCGATGCCGAAGTCCAGCCCGAGCTGGCGACCGGCGGTCAGCTGGTCGAGATCGTCCTGGCCCAGCGTGCCGATGCCGCTTTCCATCAGCGCGAGGTCGCCCGCCCAGGCCGGGCTCGGCCGGTTCGATGGCAGCGCGTTATAGCCATTGCCGAAGCGGACGCGGACGAAGACGCGGCCGGTGTCGTCCGGGTTGGAGAACAGCAGCATGCGGACGCCGTTGGCGAACACCACCTTGTCGACCGGCAGCCCTTCGATCGTGGCGCGCGTGGCGACCGTGCCGGGCGTGCCGAGCGCGGGCAATTTGGTAAAATCGACCGCGGCCTGGCTCGCGCGCTTGATCGTCAGGTTCGACACGTCCGCCTTCAGCGCCGCGGCGAGCTTTTCGGCCGTGCCCTTTTCCACCGTGCGCGTGTTGAGCAGCGCGCGCGTGGCGACGCCTTCGAACAGGCGCTTGCTGGACGCGAGCACCGCCGCCGGGTTGAACATCCCCTTCTGCCGGGCCTCGGTCAGGATCGCGTAGGAATTTTCGGGCGCGGTCACGGTTTCGCGGATGTCGAGCGCCCCGGCCATGTCGTCGGCCTGCTTCGCGCTCGCCTCGACCCGCGCGGTTTCCACCGAATTGCGGATCGCGACCTCGTAATCGGCATATTCGCGATCGATCTCGGCCTGGGTCGGCGGCGCGTTCTGCGCATCCGCGATCACCGCGCGGACATCCTTCAGCGCCTGTTCCCACTGATCGCCGACCGGCAGGATCGCCACGGTCGTCATGTTCGCCGAGCGCGAGCGGTCGTCGAGATCGACGCTGGCCTGCACGAAGCTCGCCCCCGCGCGCGCGCGGCGTTCGAGGCGGCGGCTGATCACCTTGGCCGCGATCGTGTCCACCATCCGCTTCTGGTTGAAGATCCGGGTGTCGTCATTGTACTGCCACGGCCGCACCACGCCCAGGATCACCAGCGGCGGC
>CAYQPM010000164.1:0-4982 GCA_964419295.1 uncultured Stakelama sp.
CTCTTCAGCTCGTCGTTCATCTCGCGCGCCAGCGCATCGGGATCGCCACGCGCCCATTCGTCGACCATCGCCGCCATCTGTTCGTTCAGCTTCGGCAGCTCGTCGACCGTGCTTTCCAGGAACTGCAACTGCGCCGCATCCGACAGGCTGCCGAAAAAGCCCAGCTGCTGCTCCGGCGTTTCCAGTCCCGTCAGCGGCTTCTGCGCCCGTTTCGCCGCCGCGGTGATCACCTCTTCCGGCCCGTTGGCGCTGTCGTAGCCCAGCTTCGACAGCGGCGCGACCGACAGCTGCGTCGCCGCCAGCCACGGCTTGAACCGGTCGAGCGCGTTCGCCGGCAGGCCGAGGTCGGTCACCGCCCTGGTGAACGCCGCGCGCTTGTCCGCGGGCAGGCGCTGCGTCAGCGGCGGCGTGCCCGGCGCGGCGACGCCCGTCGCCTGCACCAGCCCCTGCATCGCGGCGGGATCGGGCATCACGATCTCCAGCTTCACCTCGGTCGATCGGTCGAACGCCGCCTTCACCGCTTCGTCGAACCACGTCAGGCCGGGCTTCAGCACATGGATCGTCCCGAACAGATACACCGTCGTGTCCTTGTCCTTCACCACCCACAATGCCGGGTCGGCGTCGTTCGCGGCGCGGGCGGCGGGCGCCTTGGCGGGCTGCTGCGCACAGGCGGGCAGCGACAGGCACAGCGCGATGGCCGATCCGGCGGCGCGCAAGGTTCGTCTCATGATGCAGCGTTTCCCCGATGAAGCTGGCCCGCTAGCTAATGCCGCACCGCACGACTTGCTAGACGCCGCCTCATCCGCCAAAGCCCACGGCGATGGCCGCCACACCGCTTTCCTTCCAGAAGATGATCCTGACGCTCCACGATTACTGGAGCGACCGGGGTTGCGTGATCCTCCAGCCGTACGACATGGAAATGGGGGCAGGGACCTTCCATCCGGCGACGACGCTGCGTGCGCTCGGCCCCGACGCGTGGAACGCCGCCTTCGTCCAGCCGTGCCGCCGCCCGACCGACGGCCGCTACGGCGAAAACCCCAACCGGCTGCAGCATTATTACCAGTATCAGGTGATACTGAAGCCTTCGCCCGCCGATCTTCAGGACCTGTACCTCGGCAGCCTCGCCGCGATCGGCGTCGACATGACGCGCCACGACATCCGCTTCGTCGAGGATGATTGGGAATCGCCCACGCTCGGTGCCTGGGGCCTCGGCTGGGAAGTCTGGTGCGACGGCATGGAGGTGACGCAGTTCACCTATTTCCAGCAGATGGGCGGCTTCGACATGAAGCCCGTCGCCGGGGAACTGACCTACGGCCTCGAACGCCTCGCCATGTATATCCAGGACGTCGACAACGTCTACGACCTCAAGTTCAACGACAGCGGCGTCAGCTACGGCGACGTGTTCCTCGAAAACGAGAAACAGATGTCGAAGTGGAATTTCGAGGTCGCCGACACCGCGACGCTGTTCGACGCCTTTAAAAAGGCGGCTGCGGAATGCGAGAACAGCCTGGCGGCGGGCCTGCCGATCCCCGCCTACGAACAGGCGATCAAGGCGAGCCACACCTTCAACCTGCTCCAGGCGCGCGGCGTGATCTCGGTCGCCGAACGCCAGGCCTATATCGGCCGCGTCCGCGATCTCGCGAAGGGCGCATGCGGGGCGTGGATGGAACGCAACGGGTGGGCGGCGTGATCGTGGCTGGCCGGACAGAAGAAGGTGTGTTCGCGCGGAGACGCGGAGACGCGGAGAAGAAGGGGTGGCCGGCGCCATCGCTTCCGGCCCGCGCACCCCTGATCCGTCGATCGCCCGGTGACGAAAGCCTGCGGCGCAAGACCCCACGGTCGCCCCAGGCGCGGCCCAACATCTCTCCCCTTCTTCTCCGCGTCTCCGCGCCTCCGCGCGAACCAGATTCTTCTTCCTTCTTCGCCGGCGCAACCCGATGACCGACTTCCTCCTCGAACTCCGCTCCGAAGAAATCCCCGCGCGCATGCAGGACAAGGCGCGCGACGATCTCGCCCGCCTGTTCGCCGCCGAGCTCGCCAAGGCCGGCCTGCACGCGGCGACGCTCACCACCTACGCCACCCCGCGCCGCCTGACGCTGATCGCGCGCGACCTGCCCGTCGAGACGCAGGCGGTCAGCGAAGAGGTCAAGGGTCCCAAGACCGCCGCGCCGCCGCAGGCGCTCGAAGGGTTCCTGCGCAAGACCGGCCTCACCCGCGACCAGCTGACCGAGCGCGACGGCGTGCTCTACGCGATCACCGAAAAGCCGGGCCGCGCCACCACCGCCGTCCTTGCCGATGCGATCCCCGCGATCATCCGCGCCTTTCCCTGGCCCAAGTCGATGCGCTGGGGCGCCGCCTCCGCCTCGACCGAATCCTTGCGCTGGGTTCGCCCGCTGCACGGCATCGTCGCATTGTTCGGCGACGACCTGGTCGATGTCGAGATCGCCGGCATCCGCTCGGGCGTCGCCACTTACGGCCATCGCTTCCACCACCCGGGCCAGATCACCATCGGGTCGGCGGCGGATTACGTCGAGAAGCTGCGCGCCTGCCACGTCGTCGTCGATCAGGACGAACGCCGCGCGCTGATCCGCGACCGCGCGAGCGCACTCGCTGCCGAGGCCGGGCTGATGCTGGTCGAGGACGAGGGCCTCGTCGCCGAGAACGCCGGACTGACCGAATGGCCGGTGCCGCTGCTCGGCCGCTTCGACCCCGAATTCCTCACCGTCCCGCCCGAGGTGATCCAGCTCACCGCGCGCGTGAACCAGAAGTATTTCGTCTGCCGCTCGGCCGATGGCGCACTGGCCAACGCCTTTATCTGCACCGCCAATATCGAGGCGACCGACGGCGGCGCCCAGATCGTCGAGGGCAACCGCAAGGTCCTCGCCGCCCGCTTGTCCGACGCGCGTTTCTTCTACGACACCGACCTGAAGACGCGTCTTGAGGACTTGCACCCCAAGCTCGAACAGATCGTCTTCCACGAAAAGCTCGGCACCGTAGCCGACAAGGTCGACCGCGTCGCCAAGCTGGCCCGCTGGCTTGTCGAAGAGGGCATTGTCACATCTCCCTCTCCCCTCGTGGGAGAGGGAAGGGGCCCGCTCGCGTCAGCGAGTGGGAAGGGTGAGGGGGACGCCGCCTCATCCGCCACGCCCCCTCACCCTTCCGCGCCTGCGGCGCTCCCTCCCTCTCCCACAAGGGGAGAGGGAATATCCCTCGCCGACATGGCCGAACGCGCCGCGCGCCTCGCCAAGGCGGACCTCGTCACCGGCATGGTTGGCGAATTCCCCGAGCTACAGGGCCTGATGGGCGGCTATTACGCCGCCGCGCAGGGCGAACCCCGCGAAGTCGCCGAAGCGATCCGCGACCATTACAAGCCGGTCGGACAGGGCGACGACGTGCCCACCGCGCCGGTGACGGTAGCGGTGTCGCTGGCGGACAAGCTGGATACGATTTTCTCGTTCTTTCTTATCGATCAACTGCCCACTGGTTCCAAGGACCCGTATGCGCTGCGGCGGGCAGCGTTGTCATCATCCGCAATCATTCAGCAAGCCAAAGTTCGCCTCTCTCTTTCACGATCTATCGGGCCTTGGGTAAATGCTTTCGCTGAGCAATTCGTCGGCTTGATCACCGTAGAAACCGTCGCTGTTCAGGCTACTATCGATCGCACCGAGCTTTTTCAAAGAGAAGCCGCGAAGTTGGAGGACGAGAATAGCGATTTGGCTATAAAAATGCTTACTCGATCATTGCAGAGAGATGGCTTCAATCCTGTACTGGAGGCCATCGCGGCACCGCTACTGAAGATTGACGCAGAACCTAGCGACTTCACCCACAAAATTACCACCTTCTTCGCCGACCGCCTCAAAGTCCAGCAACGCGAAGCCGGTGTCCGCCACGACCTGATCGACGCGGTGTTCGCGCTCGGCGGCGAGGACGACCTCGTCCGCCTGCTCGCCCGCGTCCGCGCGCTACAGGCGTTCGTCGGCACCGAGGACGGCACCAACCTCCTCGCCGGCTACAAGCGCGCCGCCAACATCCTGAAGAGGGAAGGCTACACCCCTCTCCCGGCGGGAGAGGGGCAAGGCGCATCGGCGCCGCGGGGTGAGGGTGAGGGCGGGACGCCCGTTGCCGCTCATCGGCACATTCCGCTGTCCTACACGCCCGAAAAGGCCGAAGCCGATCTGATCGCCGCGCTCGACTCGGCCGAACCCGCCGCCGCCGCGGCGGTCGCGGCGGAGGACTTCGAGCGCGCGATGGCGGCGCTCGCATCACTGCGCGCGCCGATCGATGCGTTCTTTGACAGCGTGACCGTCAACGATCCCGACGCGGACAAGCGCGCGGCGCGACTGGCGCTGCTCGCGCGCGTCCGCGCCGCGGTGCACACCGTCGCCGATTTTTCGAAAATCGAGGGGTAGCGAAACACCCTCCTCCGTGAGACTTTTGTGACTTTCCGATCCTTCGTTCTGCCCGTCATCCTCCCCGGGACCGGCTCAAAACGTAAGCTCAAGGACCAGCGATGACCCAATACGTGTACCGTTTCGGTGGCGGCGTTTCGGACGGCGGAAAGGGCGACATTTCGACGACAGAGGGCCTGCCGGGGGCAGGACCGGATCGTCGAAACCTGCTCGGCGGCAAGGGATCGAACCTTGCCGAGATGGCGTCGATCGGCCTGCCGGTGCCGCCCGGCTTCACGATCAGCACCGCGATGTGCACGACCTATTACGACGAGGGCGAGCAATTCCCGCAGAGCCTCCGCGACGAGGTTGCCGCAGGAATCCAGCATATCGAAGGGATCACGGGCAAGACCTTCGGCGACGCGGCGAACCCGCTGCTGGTGTCGGTCCGCTCGGGCGCGCGCGTGTCGATGCCGGGCATGATGGACACCGTCCTCAACCTCGGCCTCAACGACGCGACCGTCGAGGGGCTGGCGGCGAAATCGGGCGACGAACGCTTCGCCTGGGACAGCTATCGCCGCTTCATCCAGATGT
>CAYQPM010000165.1:0-4978 GCA_964419295.1 uncultured Stakelama sp.
ACCGACAACGATCTCGCCAGCTATTCGGCGATCGCCAGCGACATGACGGTGGAACAGCTCAGCTGGTACATCGACAACACCGTGTCGAAGGAATTGCTGTCGGTGCCCGGCATGGCGGCAGTCAACCGCAACGGTGGCGTCAGCCGCGAAATCCGGGTCATCCTAGATCCGTTGCGCCTGCAAAGCCAAGGCCTGACCGCGAGCCAGGTCAACCAGCAGCTGCGCCAGATCAACCTCAACGCCGCGGGTGGCCGTGCCGAGATCGCCGGTTCCGAACAGTCGGTCCGCGTGCTCGGCAATGCCAAGAACGCCAACGACCTGGCCGATACGCTGCTCAACGTCGGGGGTGGCCGTACCATCCGCCTGGGCGACATCGCCACCGTCCGCGACCTGTACGCCGAACAGCGCAGCCGCGCCGCGGTCGACGGGCGCCAGGCGATCAGCTTCGACTTCCAGCGTGCCAAGGGCGCGTCCGACGTCAGTGTCTTCAACGACGCCGTCAAGAAGCTGAAGGACCTCGAAAAGCGCAACCCGAGCGTGCATTTCGTGCTGCGTTCGAACAGCGTGAAATATACCGAAGCGCAATATGAATCCGCGATCCACGCGATGATCGAGGGTGCGGTGCTGGCGGTGCTGGTCGTGCTGCTGTTCCTGCGGGACTGGCGTGCGACGCTGATCTCGGCGCTGGCGATCCCGCTGTCGGCGATCCCGACCTTCTGGTTCATGGAATTGCTCGGCTTCAATCTCAACCAGATGACGCTGCTCGGCCTCAGCCTTGTCGCCGGCGTGCTGGTCGACGATGCGATCGTGGAGATCGAGAATATCGTCCGGCACATGCGGATGGGCAAATCCGCCTATCAGGCGTCGATCGACGCGGCGGACGAGATCGGTCTGGCGGTTCTGGCCACCACCATGTCGATCGTCGCGGTGTTCATGCCGGTCAGCCTGATGCCCGGGATCTCGGGCCAGTATTTCCAGAATTTCGGCCTCACCGTCGTCGTGTCGGTGCTGATGAGCCTCGCGGTCGCGCGGTTGATCACGCCGATGATCGCCGCCTATTTCCTGAAGAGCTTCGGCCATGCCAGCCATGGCGAAGGGCGGATCATGGACGGCTATATGGCGATCCTGCGCTGGACGCTCGACAGCACGCGGGCCAAGGCCAGCGCGGCCCGCGGCAGCTATCACCGGTTCACCAGCCGCTGGCGCGATCATCGTATGTGGGTGATCGGCCTCGGCATCGCCGCCTTCGTATGCACGGTGCTGATGTTCGGTGTCATTCCGATGCAATTCTCGCCGCCGACGAACAAAGACGATTCCACTGCCACGATCGAGATGGTGCCCGGCACCACGCTCGCGCAGACCGACGCCGTCGTGACGCAGGTCGCCGATCTGTTGCGCCGCCAGCCCGAAGTGCAGTCGGTCTATGCCCGTACCGGGGTCGGCAACGGCCGGGTGACGGCGACGCTGCGTGACGATCGCAAGGTCACCAGCACGCAGTTCGAACGCAATCTGGCGCCGCAGCTCGCCAAGTTCGCCGACGCGCGGGTCGGGTTCCGCTCGCAGTTCGGCTGGGGATCGGGCGGGCGCGACATGACGGTGGTGCTGGGCGGCGACGATCCGGCGCTCTTGCAGAAGACGGCGAATACGCTGGTCGACCAGATGTCGCGCTTGCCGACGCTGACGCAGCCGCGCATCTCGGGCAACCTCCAGCGGCCCGAGATCGTCATCCGTCCGCGCTTCGACCTCGCCGCCAGTCTGGGCGTGACGACGCAGGCCCTGTCGAGCGCCATCCGCGTCGCCACGCTGGGCGACATCGACCAGAATTCGGCGCGATTCTCGCTCTCCGACCGTCAGGTGCCGATCCGCGTCGCGCTGGACGCCGGCGCGCGCACCGAATTGTCCACGATCCAGAACCTGCCGGTGGCGACGTCGACCGGCGGCTCCGTGCCGCTCAGCCTGATCGCCGACATCAGCCTCGGGTCGGGGCCGACGCAGATCGATCGCGTCAACCAGCAGCGCCGCATCGCCATAGGTGCGGACCTCGCGCCCGGTATCGTGTCGGGGATCGCGCAGAAGCAGATCGACAATTTGCCGATCATGAAGAACCTGCCGCTCGGGGTGAACAAGCTGACCCTCGGTCAGGCCAAGTGGCAGGCGGAGATGCTCAAGAACTTCGTCGTCGCGGTCGTCGCCGGCACGTTCCTGGTCTTTGCGGTGCTGGTGCTGCTGTACCGCCGCGCGCTGCCGCCGTTCGTCAACATGGCCTCGCTGCTGCTCGCGCCGCTCGGCGGTCTGATCGCACTGTGGGCGACCGGCAATCCGCTGTCGCTGCCCGTCTTCATCGGCCTGCTGATGCTGCTCGGCATCGTCGCCAAGAACTCGATCCTGCTGATCGATTTCGCGCTGGAGGAGATGAACAAGGGCGTCGATACGCTCACGGCGATCATCGATGCCGGCCACAAGCGCGCGCAGCCGATCGTGATGACCACCGTCGCCATGGTCGCCGGCATGATCCCGACCGCCATGTCGCTTGGCAGCGACGGGTCGTGGCGTGCGCCGATGGGCATCGTCGTCATCGGCGGCCTGATCCTGTCGACCATGCTGACGCTGGTGATCGTGCCCGCGGCCTTCAGCCTGGCGGTCGGCGTCGAACGCTACGTCGGTCCGCGGCTCGGCCGTCGCCTGCTCACCTATCGTCCGGGTGACGACGGCAGCACGGTGGTCGGTATCGCGGGTCCGCACACGCCCGCGATCGGGCCGGCGGCGGGCCGCATCGGGCACGACGGTGAGGGCGCGCAGCCGGCGGAATAGCGCGCGCCAGCTCTGCCCCAATCGTTGGACCATGCCGGCGCGCGGTGGGATCGGTGGGGGTGGTGCGGTCAAGGACACGGGAACCGGACCATCGTCCTCCCCGCGCAGGCAGCAGCCCGGACGCGCCACGCCGGCGATCCCGCCCGCACATCGGCCTTGCCGAGCGCGTGCGGCAACGGCCATCGCGCGCAGACCCCACTTGAACATTCCCGCGGTTCGGGGATTGTTTCACCAATGACCTCCATTCCCCGTATCAGCGCCACAGAGGCGGCTCCGCCCGCGCTAGTACGGATGCGGATCATCGCCGGCGGACTGTTGCTGGCGATGGCCGCGCTGTTCCTCGCCAGCCGGCATCTTGCCGCGTCCACTCCATATTGGGGCTTCGTCCAGGCGTTCAGCGAGGCGGCGATGGTCGGCGGCCTTGCCGACTGGTTCGCGGTCACCGCGCTGTTCCGCCACCCGCTCGGCCTGCCGATCCCGCACACCGCGATCGTGCCGCGCAACAAGGATCGGATCGGCGACACGCTCGCCCAGTTCCTGCGCACCAACTTTCTGCAACCCGTGGTGATCAGCCGCCGCATGCGCCGGCTCGACGTCGCGGGCGCGATCGCGCACTGGCTCACCGACCCGGCGGAAGGCGCCGGTGGCCGGTTCCGTCAGGGCGCATCCAGGCTGGTCGCGCAGGTGCTCGAAGGGCTCGACCCGCAACGGCTCGGCGGCATGGTCAAGGCGGGGATCGCCGCGCGCCTGCGCGAAACCGAGGTGTCGCCGATCCTTGGCCGCATCATGAAGGCGGCGGTGGCCGAACAGCGTCACGCGCCGCTGCTGGACGGCGCGATCCGCTGGGGGGCGAAGGCGCTCGCCGCGAACGATCACCTGATCCGCCAGATGGTGCACGATCGTGCGGGATCGATCCTGCGCTGGACGGGCCTCGACGAAACCGTCGCCGACAAGCTGATCGCCGGGCTCGACAAGCTGATCGCGGACATGGCCGACGATCCACAGCATCCGCTGCGGCTGAAGGTGGAGGAGGGACTTGATCGCCTCGCCTGGGATCTGCAATTCGATCCGGTGACGCAGGCGCGCGTCGAGGCGATGAAGGTCGAACTGATCGCCAACCCGGCGATGCAGCGCTGGCTCGACGGATTGTGGGAATCGGCGCGGGCCGGCCTGCTCAGGATCGCGCGCGATCCCGAAAGCGCGATGCAGGGCCAGCTTGGCGACATGCTGCGCCAATTAGGCGGCACGCTGACGCAGGATCCGCGGCTCGCCCGCACGATCAACCGCTTCGTCCGCCGCGCCGTCGTGGGCATCGCGGCGGATTATGGCGACGGGATCGTCCGGCTCGTGTCGGAAACCGTACGCGGCTGGGACGCGCGCACGATCACCACCCGCCTCGAAAACGCCGTGGGCCGCGATCTTCAATATATCCGCATCAACGGCACGATCGTCGGCGGCCTCGTCGGGCTGATCATTCATGGCGCCGATGTCCTGCTATGAGGCGAGGGCGCCGCGATGCGGACCGTCCTGCCCGTTAAACGCCTTGCCGTGCTGCGCGTCTTGGCCCAGAAGCGAAGCCGATGAGCGCCTCACCGGACTTCGAGCAGGATAGCGGCGGGACCCTGCGCTTCTCAGGCGATCTGCTGTTGCGGACGCTGGGCAAGTTACCGGATCGGCTGGACTCGCTGGGCGGTCCCATCCAGCGTATCGATCTCAGCCAGATCGGGCGGATCGACACGGTCGGCGCCTGGGTCGTCCACCGTCTCGCCACGCGGCACGATGCCGCGATCGAGGGGCTGGACGAGGACGGGCGCTATCTGCTCGATCAGGTCGTCGCCGCGGACCAGCCGGTCGCGCTGCCGCAGGGTCCGTCCACCGCGTTCAACCGCCTGCTCGGCGAGATCGGCGATGCCGTCGTCATCACGCTGCGCACGTTATATGGCCTGCTCGGCTTTCTCGGCGCGACGACGATCGCCTTCGTCAACGTCGTACGTCATCCCAGCCGATTCCGCTTCAACGCGACCGTTCACCGGTTCGAAGTGGTCGGCGTCCAGGCGCTGGCGATCGTCGGCCTGATGAGCTTCCTGATCGGCATCGTCATCGCGCAACAGGGCGCGGTGCAGCTGCGCCAGTTCGGCGCCGAGGTGTTCACGATCAACCTCGTCGG
>CAYQPM010000166.1:0-4977 GCA_964419295.1 uncultured Stakelama sp.
ACGCTGATGATCTCGGAAATCTCGTTGGACGAACGTTCGATGCCGCTCATCGCGTCGACGGCCCGGCGGACGACGTCGCCCGATTGCTCGGCTTCGACGCGCGCCTCCTCGACGACGCTGTTGGCGCGGATGGCTCCGGCTGCGGTCTGGCGGACGGTCGATGTGATCTCGTCCATCGCCGCTGCGGTTTCCTCCAGGCTCGCGGCCTGCTGTTCGGTGCGCTGCGACAGGTCGTCCGACGCCTGGCGGATGTCGGTCGCGCCGCTGTTGATGCCGTTGGTCGCCTCCGTGACCGCGCTCATCGTCTCGGCCACCGAATCGAGCGCGCGGTTGTAGTCGACGCGCAGGCGTTCGTAGTCGACGGGGAACGTGTCCTCGATGCGGTAGCTGAGGTCGCTGGCAGCAAGGCGGGTAAGGCCTTCGCCCAGGGCGGTGACGACGACCTGCTGGGCGGCCCCGGCGATCTGGACGGCTTCGGCATTGCTCTTGAAGATGTCCATCGCGCGGGTCATCCGGCCGATGCAATCCTTATAGTCCTGGTATGCGATCGGGCTGTGCAGGTCGCCCGCGGCCAGTGCCTCCATGCGGACGACGGTCGACACGTAAGGATCGCTGATCAGCTTGGCGCTGACCAGCACGACGGCGACGGTCACCACGAGCAGGGCGGCGGCGACGGCGACGAAGATGTTCGCCTGGGCAGGCTCGGTCACGGCGGCGAAATAGGTGGTGGCGACCCCGCTCGCGGCAACGAGGCTATGGATGCATATCAGCACCTTGAATTTCGTGCGGATGGGTGCAGTTCGTTGGAACCAGGAAAGCATCGTCATGTCCTTCGACCGTTGCGGGAGGCGAAGCCGTCAGGAAGTTTGGCCCGGTATTCTCCCGGGCCGGCGCTGCTTGCCGGTCATCTGCGTCCGTAGTGGACCGACAAGGGTAAACTTAGCGTAAATCATGTCTATTTTGGGCATGAACCAAATTGGTTTTAATTGATCGGAGACGCCGCCGTGACCTGCTACGCCCTTGGAGACATCCGGCCCGACGTCGATACGAGCGCCTATATCGCCGCCGGCGCGCACGTGATCGGCCGCGTAACGATCGCGGAGCGCGCGTCGGTGTGGTTCGGCGCGGTGGTGCGCGGCGACAACGACCCGATCCGAATCGGTGCCGAATCGAACATCCAGGACGGCGCGATGATCCATGCCGATCCCGGCGTACCGACGACGATCGGTCGCGGCGTGACGGTGGGTCATCATGCGATCGTCCATGGTGCGACGGTGGGCGATCACAGCCTGATCGGAATGGGGGCGACCCTGCTCAACCGCGCCGTGATCGGCGCGCATTGCATCGTCGGCGCCGGCGCGCTGGTGACGGAGGGCAAGACGTTTCCCGACGGATCGCTGATCGTCGGCAGCCCGGCGCGGCTCATGCGGCCGCTGACCGAGACGGAGATCGCCGGGCTAAAGCTGTCGGCGGCCACCTATGTGGCGAACGCCGCGCGCTACGCGGCGGAATTGACCCCGCTCTAGGCCATGCCCGCGGCCGCCTGCGCCACGAAGCGCGCGGTCGCTTCGGGGGCCGTCACCGGGATCATGTGCCCGCCCTCGATCACCTCGATCCGTGCGCCCGGGATCGCGGCGGCGGTGCGCGCGCCATGCAGCGTCGCGTCGAGAATCGCATCGTCGCGGCCGAACAGGATCGCGGTGGGCACCGACAGCGTCGGATAGCGCGCGGCGAGCGCGGCGACGTCCCTACTGGCGGACGCCAGGTCCGCCGCGGCGGCGGCGATCGCGGCGGGCCGCTGGCTGAGCGCGCCGCCGCCGCGCGTGACGAAGTCCGCGGGCGGCGTTTCGGGCGCGAACACCGCAGCCAGCGTCCGCTCGCCCGTCAGCCGGCTCATCGGCGTGCCGAGCGTCTGCGCCATCAGCCGGCGCATCGATGCCGGCATCGCCGCCAGCCCCTTGAACGCGTCCGGCACCTCGTCCTGTGGCTGGGTGAGCGGCGCGATCAGCGCGAGGCCGCGGACGAGGTCGGGCCGGTCGAGCGCCACCGACAGCGCCACCGCGCCGCCCAGCGAATGGCCGACGAGCAGCGGCCGGTCGAGCCCCAGCGTTTCGATGAAGCGCGCGACGATCATGGCCTGTTCGGGGATCGTCGGCTCGGCATCGTCGTCGGCGGTCGAATAGCCCGATCCCGGCCGGTCGACGAGGATGACGCGATGGTCGCTGGCGAGCAGATCGAGCATCGCATAGCTGAAATTGCGTAATTGCCCACCCAGGCCGTGCACCATGACGATCGCCGGCCCGCTGCCCTTCTCGACATAATGAAGGCGGGCGCCGTCCACCTGGAGGTGGCGGCCGTCCTGCGGCACCAGCCGCTCCGCCTCGCGCGCGATCCGATCGGAATACCAGGACAGGCCGAGCCCGCCCGCGGCGGTCAGCGCGGCGCTGCCGATCAGCGTTCCCAATGTCCAGCGTGCGCCGTTCTGCATGGCTTCCCCCATCGTGAGGTCCGCGAGTGTAGCACGGCCGCGGCGTTTGTCAGGCGGTGGTTACGATGCCACCCGCGACGGTGACCGGCCATGCGACCAAGCGCTGGCCGACGCACGGACCGCCGACGCACAGGCCGTCCGCGATCGCGAACAGCGCGCCGTGCCAGCTGCACGCGATCAGATCGCCGGCGGGCGTGAGATAATCGTCGAGATGCTGCGCCAGCGGCACGCCCATGTGCGGGCAGCGATCGACATAGCCGGTGACCGCGTCGCCGCTGCGAACGACGAAGCCATGGAAGCGGCCGGCGCGCATCTGCAGGACGAAGTTGCGCGCCTTGCCGTCGGCGATGTCGGCGAGGGGGGCGAGCCGGACCCCGGGGGGAGTGGCGGTCAGCCGTTCGGTCATCGGTCCGCGTCGGGCTGGCGCGCCGGATGCGCGTCCGCCGCCAGCGCCGCCGTGCGCGCCGCACTGGCGACGAGGCGGGGATAGGGTGCGGTGTCGACGCCGAATCGCTCGGCCGAATAGAGCGCGGGCACGGTGACGCAATCGGCCAGCGTCGGCGTCGCACCGAAAGCGAAACCGTCGCCATGACGCGCGATCAGCGCCTCGATCGCCGCAAAGCCGTCGCCCATCCAATGCGCCATCCAGGCGTTCACCTGATCCTCGTCGGCGCCGAACCGCTCGCGCAGCATCTTGAGCGTGCGCATATTGTGCAGCGGGTGGACGTCGGTCGCCAGCGTGGCGATCATGGCGCGAACCATCGCGCGGCCGGCGGGATCGACGGGCATCAGCGCGGGCTCGGGGAAGCGTTCGTCGAGCCATTCGAGGATCGCGACGCTCTGGGTGAGCACCAGTCCCTCCACCTCCAGCGCCGGCACCAGCCGCTGCGGATTGAGCGCGGCGTATTCGGGCGCGGCCTGGCCGCCGGTGCGCAGGTCGTGGTTGACCTGTTCGTAGGGAATGTCCTTCAGCGCCAGCGCGATGCGGACGCGATAGGCGGCGCCCGATCGCCAATAGCCGTGCAGGATCACGGCAGCGTCGCCTTGGGAAAGTCCGCCCAGACCGCGTCATAGTCGAGCTGGGAATGGTCCAGCGCATAGCGCGTCGGTTTGTACGGCCAACAGCTTTCGAGCATGAAGGCGATGGCGCCTTCGATCTTGTGCGGCTTCAGATCGGCGGCGGACGCGCCCTGCCAGCTGGCGAGGTCGGGGCCGTGACCCGCCATCAGGTTGTGCAGCGATATGCCGCCGGGCGCGAAGCCTTCGGCCTTGGCATCATAGGCGCCGCTGATCAGGCCCATCGCCTCCGACATGATGTTGCGGTGGAACCAGGGCGGGCGGAACGTGTCCTCCGCCACCATCCAACGCGGCGGAAAGATGACGAAATCGGCATTCGCGCGACCGGGCACGTCGCTGGGGCTGGTCAACAGCGTGAAGATCGACGGATCGGGATGGTCGAAGCTGACGGTATTGATCGTGTTGAAGCGCGACAGATCGTAGCGCCACGGCGCCAGATTGCCGTGCCACGCGACCACGTCGAGCGGGCTGTGGTCGAGCGTCGTCGTCCACAGGCTGCCCATGAACTTCTGCACGACTTCGGTCTTCGCGTCGCGATCCTCGAACCAGGCCGGCGGCGTTTCGAAATCGCGCGGGTTGGCAAGGCCGTTGGCGCCGATCGGGCCCAGATCGGGCAGGCGGAACAGGCTGCCGTGATTCTCGCAGACATAGCCCCTGGCCGTGCCGTCGGGCAGGGCGGCGCGGAAGCGGACACCGCGAGGGATCAGCGCGATCTGGCCGGGCGACACCGCGATCCGGCCCAGCTCGGTGAACAGGTCCAGCCGCCCCGCCTGCGGCACGAACAGCAGCTCGCCGTCGGCATCGGTGAAGACCCGGTCGGTCATGTCGGCGCTGGCGGCATAGACGTGCAGCGCGACGCCCTCCAGATCGGCGGGATCGCGATTGGCGAGCATCGTCGTCATGCCGTCGATCAGGTCGGTGCCGGGCGCGGCGTCCGCGATCGGGTCCCAGCGCAGCCGATTTGGGGCGAGCGGCGCTTCGGTGGTGCCGGGGGCGAAACGCTCGGCACCCGCATAGCGGACGTAGGGCGGATGTTCGGCGGTCGGCCGCATGCGGTAGAGCCAGGACCGGCGATTCTCATGCCGGGGCGCGGTGAAGGCGGTGCCGCTGAGCTGTTCGGCGTACAGGCCGAAGGCGGGACGTTGCGGCGAGTTGCGACCGATCGGCAGGGCGCCGGCGATCGCCTCGGTCGAAACGTGGTTGCCGAAGCCGGGAATATAGGCCGCGTTTCGGGGGTGGTGGTCGGTCATTGTTCTGGCGTCCTCTCCTGTGCCACCACCCCGTTGCGATACGCTCCGTCCCCGCGGGCGTGCACCGACCGACGCTTACGCGTCGACGGTGATGACGCCGCGGCGGATCTGATCCAGCTCGATGCTTTCGTACAGCGCCTGGAAGTTGCCGTTGCCGAACCC
>CAYQPM010000167.1:0-4969 GCA_964419295.1 uncultured Stakelama sp.
GGCTCATGGCCAAGCCGACTACCGTCAAGATCAAGCTCGTCAGCACCGCCGACACCGGCTTCTTCTATGTCACCAAGAAGAACCCGCGCACCAAGACCGAGAAGCTGAGCTTCAGCAAGTATGATCCGGTCGTGCGCAAGCACGTCGAGTTCAAGGAAGCCAAGATCAAGTAATCGTGCTGGCGGCCATGGGCCGCCGGTCGGTTCGGGATTGCCGGAAGCCGCCGTTGCCCTGAGCGCACCGGCGGCTTTTCGCGTGTGCGTCTTGCATGGATGTGTCGCGATCGTGTGCCTAGGCGTAGGCTTGGTTCGGACACACTCCGTTCATCTTCGATGGGCATAGCGGCCAGCGGCGGCTGAAACCTTCGGCTGCCCTGTATCGCGTCACTACGGGCCAAGGGCGGCATTCTCATCCGGAGGGTGCCGCCCTTGGTTTGTCTGCGCGGCGCGCGGATGGCGATGCGGCAGGGAACCGCGCCCCGCCGACCCACGTTATGAACAGGCTTGCAGCGCCTGGCCCTTTCCGGGGGGCGAGGGTTCTGGGAGCTCGCGACGCCCTGGCGATGCCGCCCGCATCGGCAGGGCGTCTTAGCGTCGGGCCCGGTTCACAGCAGGGCGTTCACCGCATCCATGAACCGCGCGAGACTGATCGGCTTCGACACGTACGACCGCGCGCCGGCGGCGCGGATGCGCTCTTCGTCGTCGCGCCCGGCATAGGCGGTGACCGCCATGACCGGAATCTCGCGCAGCTGTTCGTCGGCCATCAGCTCCAGAATCAGTTCGAAACCGGTGACGTGCGGCATCTGGATGTCCATGATGATCAGGTCGGGCGCGAATTCGCGCGCGCGCTGCACCGCCTCGCGACCGTCGCGCACCGGCTCCGCCACGAAGTCGTGCGCCCGCAACAGGTCGCAGAACAGCTTCAGATTGAGTTCGTTGTCCTCGACAACGAGCACCCGTTTCGCCACGTGGTCACCAAACCTTTCCGAAACGGGACGATAGGCAATGCGCGCGCGCGATACAAACATCCCCGATGCCGATGTCGTCGCTTTGCAGGCGCTGGTGTGGGCGATCGGCGAACCCGACCGGGCGGACCGGCTGATCGCGGTGACGGGATTATACCCCGACGACCTGCGCGCGCGGGCAGGCGAGCCGGCGGTGCTGGCCGCCGTGATCGAATATCTCGAATCCTACGAACCCGATCTGATCGCCTGCGCGTCTGCATTGGGCATACCTCCCGAGGCGCTGGTCGGCGCCCGCCAGACCCTGGAGTCCCGATGAAACCGCTGCTGATTTCCGATTGCGACGAAGTGCTGCTCCACATGGTGAAGCATTTCGGCGTGTGGCTGGACGAGACGCACGACATCGATTTCGCACCGGATGGCGCCGACTTTGCGAACTCGATGCGCCGCCGCGACGGTGGTGCGGCACCGACGCGCGAAGAGATGTGGGCGATGCTCGGCGGCTTTTTCCCGGCGGAGATGCATCGCCAGACGCTGGTGCCGCATGCAGCCGAGGCGCTGGCGCGGCTGGCCGAACGGGCCGACATCGTCATCCTCACCAACATCACCGACGCCTGCAAGACCGCGCGCATCGAGCAACTGGCGACGTTCGGCATCAACCATCGCGTCGAATGCAACCAGGGCGGCAAGGGCGATCCCGTCGCCCGGCTGGTCGCCGAACACGGCAATCCGGTGACGGTGTTCGTCGACGATCTGGCGGTGCATCACGAATCGGTGTCGCGTCACGCGCCGGGCGTGCATCGCCTGCACATGGTGTCGGAGCCGACGTTGGCGCCCAGCGTCGCCAAGGCGGAGCATGCGCATGCCCGGATCGACGACTGGCGCGAGGCGGCGGACTGGATCGAGGCGCGGTTCGTCGAAGGGCGCGCGGCGGCGTAGATCGACAGCCACCTTTTCACCCGCGGCCAGGATGCTCTACAGCGCCGGCAACACGATCCAGAAGGAACGCCGCATGACCACGCACGTCGATCGCAAGCTCGAAGACCTTGGCCTGACCCTGCCGGAGGCCGCAGCGCCGGTCGCCGCCTATACGCCCGTAGTCGAGGCAGGGGGCATGCTGCACCTGTCCGGGCAGCTGCCGTTCAGGGATGGCCAGCTGGTCACGGGCCGGCTCGGCGACGGCGTATCGCTCGAGGACGGGCAGGAAGCCGCGAAGCTGTGCGGGCTGATGATCGTCGCGCAGGTCAAGAAGCATCTGGGCGGCGATCTGTCGCGGGTGAAGCGGATCGTGAAGCTGGGCGTGTTCGTCAACAGCCATGGCGACTTCACCGACCAGCCCAAGGTCGCCAACGGCGCGTCGGAACTGATGGTCGCGCTGTTCGGCGACGCCGGCAAGCATGCCCGCAGCGCGGTCGGCGTACCGGTCCTGCCGCTCGGCGCGGCGGTCGAGGTGGATGCGATCATCGAACTCGCGTGAACGGCAGGGGGCGTCGCGTGGATCGCGCGCGGTGACCGGCGACGCGACCCCTCCGCAAGCGGTGCGTGCGCACCTATATCGGTCATGATGATCCTCATGACCTTCGCCGCATGACCCAGGTCGCCGCCCGCCTCGTCGATGGGGTTCGCGCGATCCCCGCCGACCAATGGGATGCCTGCGCCGGCACCGCCAACCCGTTCGTCAGCCACGCCTTCCTGTCGGCGCTGGAGGATTCGGGCAGCACCGGCGGGCGATCGGGATGGCAGCCGATCCCGATCGTCGTCGATGGCGCCGACGGGCTGCCCGCCGGTATCGCACCGGCCTATGCCAAGAGCCACAGCCAGGGCGAATATGTCTTCGATCATGCCTGGGCCGATGCCTGGGAGCGGGCAGGCGGCGCCTATTACCCCAAGCTCCAGATCGCCGCGCCGTTCAGTCCAGTGCCGGGGCCGCGCCTGCTGCTGCGCCAGCCGGAGGCGGCCGCACCGCTGATCGCCGCGTTGGAGGCGGTGACCGACCAGCACGATCTGTCCTCGGCGCATGCCACCTTCGTCAGCCCCGATCAGGTGCCGCTGTTCGAGCAGGCAGGCTGGATGATCCGCGAGGGTACGCAGTTCCACTGGGCCAATCAGGGCTATGCCGGCTTCGACGATTTCCTCGATGCGCTGGCCAGCCGCAAGCGCAAGGCGATCCGCAAGGAGCGGGCGGCGGCGGTTGCGGGGCTGACGATCCGCCATCTCACCGGGCCCGAGATCAGGGCGGAGCATTGGGACGCCTTCTGGACCTTCTACCAGGACACCGGCAGCCGCAAATGGGGGCAGCCTTATCTGAAGCGGGGATTCTTCCCGCTGCTCGGCGAGCGTCTGGGCGACAGGGTGCTGCTGATCCTGGCGGAGCGCGACGGCGTGCCGATCGCGGGGGCGCTCAACCTGATCGGCGCGGACACGCTGTACGGCCGCTATTGGGGATGCACCGAGGAGGTGCCGTTCCTGCACTTCGAGCTCTGCTATTATCAGGCGATCGACGCCGCGATCGCGCGTGGGCTCGCGACCGTCGAAGCGGGTGCGCAGGGCGAACACAAGCTGGCGCGGGGCTATGTGCCGGTGCCGACCTGGTCGGCGCATTACATTCCGGACGCGGGCTTCCGCCGCGCGATCGGCGATTTCCTGGTCCGCGAACGCGCCGCAGTCGAGCACGAGCACGCCTCTCTCAGCGAATTGGCACCGTTCAGGAAGGGCGAGGGAGCAGCGGCCTGACGCGACGCGGCGGCAGCAGCGCAGGGTCGAGCACGACATCGGCCGGCGTGCGGTCGTCGATTCGGTACAACACGTCGCGCCCGCTCCGCCAGACCGGCGTGAGGCCGGTGAGGAATGCGGGCTCCACGGGCGCCGGATCGATCAGCCAGACATAGTCGAATGCCTGACGCGGCAGGAAGGCCAGCGACACGCGCAGCGGCCGCCACCATTCGCCGCGGCAGCGACGGTCGGTGACCAATTGCGATGGATCGTGGGCGAAATGGCCGGCGGGCGTGTAGCGCACGGTCAGCAGCTGCCCGCCCGCCATCGACCATTGGTCGTTGGCATAGGCAAGCTTGCGTTCCAGCGCGAGACCGGCGGCATGTTCCAGCCGCGACGTCATCCACACGTCGCGACACGAACGCCCGACCATGGTCAGCAACCGTGCGCCCTGGGGCACATGATCCAGGGCGGTCAGCGTGCGGGTGTAATTGCGATCATATTGCCAATAGCTGACCGTCGTCGCCGCCATCCGCACCCCGAAGAAGGCAAGGCCCAGGACCGCGAGCGACGATGCGCCACGGAACGACAGGCCGCGCTTGGGACGCAGCGCGATCAGGGCGATCGCGAGGGCGAACGGCGCCAGCCGCATGTCGGCATAGGCAGAACCGAAGACGATGCGCGGCAGCAGCACGAAGATTGCCGAGAGGAACAGCGCGGACAGCAGCAGGTTGCGCGAATATTCGACACGCTCGTCCCGCACGCCCTTCAACAGGATCACGAACAGGACGGTGACGGACGCCAGGTCGAACGCCATCCAGCGGTCGCGCAGCACCATGATGACCCAGCCGACCTTCGCGCGCCAGTTGAACCAGTCCATCGTCTTGCCGGTGACGTGGTCGCCCGATCGCCACAGCACCATCATCGCGAACGGCAGCGCGAGCGGCAGGCAGCCGATGCCGGCGCGAACCCAGCTTTCCAGCCAATGCCCACCCCCGCCGGGAACATCGGGACCGTCCTTGCGCAGGTCGTGCTGGCGGATCATCTCGGCCGAGAACGCGAGGATGCCGAGCACCCCCCAGCCGAAGGTGTGGCAGATCCACAAGGCGCAGGAGGCCGGCACGAAGATGACCGCGCGCAACTTCAGCCGGCCGAGCCGCCCCAAGCGCAGCCACAGCGCGAAGAGGTTGAGCGCTAGCGCCATGGACAGCGCGAAGTTCACGAAGCCGAACTGGAAGGGATAGCTATAGGCGAGCGGCAGCGCGAACAGCGCGGTCGCCGGAATGCGGCCATGCA
>CAYQPM010000168.1:0-4943 GCA_964419295.1 uncultured Stakelama sp.
AGGGCGTCAGCGGCAATCCGATGGGCGACGACTTCGACTATCGCTCCGAATTCCTCACCCTGGACTATGACGGGCTGAAGGCCGATCTCACCGCGCTGATGACCGACAGCCAACCCTGGTGGCCGGCCGATTACGGGCATTACGGCCCGTTCTTCATCCGCATGGCCTGGCACAGCGCCGGCACCTATCGCACCGGCGACGGGCGCGGCGGTTCCTCGGCGGGGCAGCAGCGCTTCGCCCCGCTCAACAGCTGGCCGGACAACGGCAACCTCGACAAGGCGCGCCGCCTGCTCTGGCCGATCAAGCAGAAATACGGGCGCCAGCTCAGCTGGGCCGACCTGTTCATCCTCGCCGGCAACGTCGCGATCGAATCGATGGGCGGCCCGACCTTCGGCTTCTCCGGCGGCCGCGAGGACGTGTTCGAGCCCGAGAAGGACGTCTATTGGGGCACCGAGGAGGAATGGCTCGGCCAGACCCGCATCGACGACGAGGCAGGCCTCGCGCTCGAAAGCCCGCTGGCCGCGATCCAGCACGGCCTCATCTACGTCAATCCGGAAGGCCCCGGCGGCTGTCCGATGCCGCAGGGTTCGGCCCGCGACATGCGCGAGACGTTCGCGCGCATGGGCATGAACGACGAGGAAACCGTCGCGCTCACCGCGGGCGGCCACACCTTCGGCAAGGCGCATGGCGCGGGTGACCCGAGCCTCGTCGGCAAGGAACCGGAAGGTTCGGACATCGCCAGCCAGGGCCTCGGCTGGGCATCGACGCATGAAAGCGGCATGGGCGATCACACGATCACCTCCGGGCTGGAAGGCGCATGGACGCCGACGCCGACCACCTGGGACATGACCTATTTCGACATGCTGTTCGACCATGAATATGAACTGGTGAAGAGCCCCGCCGGCGCGCACCAGTGGCAACCGGTCGGCAATCCCGAAGATACTCTGGCGCCGGCCGCGCACACGCCCGACCGGAAGGTGCCGACGATGATGTCGACCGCCGACATGGCGCTGAAGGTCGATCCGGCGTACAATGCGATCTGCCAGAAATTCCGCGCCGATCCCGCCTATTTCGCCGATGCGTGGGCGCGGGCCTGGTACAAGCTGACGCATCGCGACATGGGCCCGAAGATCCGCCTGATCGGCCCGGAAGTGCCGCAGGAAGAGCTGATCTGGCAGGATCCGATTCCGATCGCCGACTATCCGCAGATCGAATCGGCCGACGTCGCCGCGCTCAAGTCAGCGATCGCCGATGCCGGACTCTCGGTGGAGGAGCTGGTCACCACCGCCTGGGCCTCGGCATCGACGTGGCGCGGATCGGACCATCGCGGCGGCGCGAACGGCGGCCGCATCCGTCTCGCCCCGCAAAAGGACTGGGAGGTCAACCAGCCCGAACAGCTCGCCCGCGTGCTGTCGGCCTATGAGCGGATCAAGGCCGACTTCGACGGCAAGGGCGATCGGAAGGTGTCGATCGCCGACCTGATCGTGCTCGGCGGTTCGGTGGGGATCGAGGCGGCGGCCCGGGCCGCGGGCAAATCGGTCGAGGTGCCCTTCACCCCCGGCCGCACCGACGCCAGCGCCGAACAGACCGAAACCGAAAGCTTCGACGTGCTGGAGCCGAAGGCGGACGGCTTCCGCAACTACCTCCAGGTGCGGTTCAACGTGCCGACCGAGGAGCTGCTGGTCGACAGGTCGCAACTGCTCGGCCTCAGCGCGCCCGAGATGACGGTGCTGGTCGGCGGCCTGCGCGTCCTCGGCGCCAACCATGCCAAGGCCAAGCAGCATGGCGTGTTCACCGATCGGCCGGGCCAGCTGACCAACGACTTCTTCGTGCATCTGCTCGACATGGGCACGGCATGGAAGCAGGTCAGCGACGAAAGCGACGAGGAATTCGTCGGGACCGATCGCCACACGCACGAGCATAAATGGACCGCCTCGCGCACCGACCTGGTGTTCGGCTCCAATTCGCAGCTGCGTGCGCTGGCCGAGGTCTATGCCAGCAACGATGCCGGCGACATGTTCGTGGCTGACTTCGTGAAGGCATGGGTCAAGGTGATGAACGCCGACCGCTACGACCTGCTGGTCGGCAGCCCGGCATGATGCGCGGGTGGGCGCCCCGATCGGCGCCCACCCCGCTTTTCCGGCGGAGACCCATCCCGCCATGCGAACGGCGGCATGGGCCCTCGCCGCCCCCCTTCCGCAACGCCTCCAGCCGTCCTATCCTAGGGCCATGCTCAAGCACGTCCTGCGCCTCGGTGCGCTCCTCGTCGTGGTCGCCATCGCGGTCGTCGTCTATCTGGCCTGGCCCGACACCGCGCAGGTGCCGTTCGATCGGATCACCGGCAAGCGGCCGCAGATCAGCGAAGCCCGGATCCAGACGCTGCCGACCGTCAAGGTCGCCGATGTCGTCGGCTGGCAGAACGGCGAGACACCCGTTCCCGCGGCGGGGCTGACGGTCAAGGCCTTCGCCGGCAACCTCGATCACCCACGCTGGCTGTACCGCCTGCCCAACGGCGACGTGCTGGTCGCCGAAACCAACTCGCCCCCGCGCGAAGGCGGCGGCATCCAGGGCTGGGTGATGGGCAAGCTGTTGAGCAAGGCCGGCGCCGGGGGGCCGTCCGCCAACCGCATCACCCTGCTCCGCGACGCGGACGGCGACGGTGTCGCCGAACAGCGCCACGTTTTCATGACCGGCCTCAACTCGCCGACCGGCATGGCGCTGTTCGACGGACAGCTCTACATCGCCAACACCGATGCGCTGGTCCGCGTGCCCTACACCGAAGGCGCGACGCAGATCGCCGCCCGGCCCGAACTGGTGATCAAGCTCAACGGCGGCGGCAATCACTGGGCGCGCACGCTGATCCCCGCGCCGGACGGCCGGACGCTGTTCGTCGGGGTCGGATCGTCGTCCAACATCGCCGAAAACGGCCTCGACGCCGAGAAATTCCGCGCCAACATCCTTCAGGTCTATCCGAAGGAAAAGACCTTCCGCATCTATGCCTCGGGCCTGCGCAACCCGCAGGGCATGGCGATCAGCCCGTATAACCAGCAGCTGTGGACCGTCGTCAACGAACGCGACATGCTGGGATCGGACCTCGCGCCCGATTACCTGACGCAGGTCGAGCTGGGCGACCAGTTCGGCTGGCCCTGGTTCTACTGGGGCGGCTATCCGGATTCCCGCGTCGAACCCGCGCGGCCGGAGCTGCAGCAATATTCGAAGCGCCCCGATTATGCGCTCGGGCCGCACGTCGCCGCGCTCGGCCTGACCTTCGCGGGCGACGCGAAGCTCGGCGGACGCTTCGCGCAGGGCGCGTTCATCGGCGAGCACGGCTCGTGGAACCGCAAGCCGGTGTCGGGCTACAAGGTGGTGTTCGTGCCCTTCGCGCCGCGCGGCTTCCCGGTGGAAGGGGCAAAGCCGATCGACGTGCTCGCCGGCTTCCTGGACAAGGACGGCAAGGCGCATGGCCGCCCGGTCGGGCTCGCCGCGGATCGCACCGGCGGCCTGTTGGTGGCGGACGATGTCGGCAACACGGTCTGGCGGGTCGCCGCCGAAAAGTGATCGATCGCTCCTCGTACCGGGAGCGGTGATCCGACGCGCCCGCCGAGGGGGCGCGTCGCTAACGGGCCTCTCCGATCCGGAGAGGCCTTGTCCTCAGACCATGCGCAGGCGCAGCGGCGTCCGCTCGACGTTGCCCGACAGGACCTTGCGTCCGAACACGCGCGTCATCGCGGCGGCGGCATCGCCGTTCATCAGCACGACCCGGGTGCCGCCCGACGCCAGCGTCTCGATCGCACTGATCGGCGCCTTGTGCTTCAGGCACAGGGCCTGGACATCGGCTTTGTTGGCGTTGACGTTGATCGCGCGAGACATGCGGTTCTCCCTTTGGCAGCGGGAGCGCATAATATCTCTCAGTCGGACCATGCTCGAATGGGGCAGCCCGATGCCACCTAGATGGGCCGTTAGCAGCCGCAGCACAACCCGTGATTTCCCCGCCGACGGGCGCGATCGTCGCCTGCCCTTGCCGAATGCGCGATTTTGCCCCATATCGGCGCCGCTAGAGTCGCACATCGACGGTCTACGGTGCTTTGCGGCTCCCTCTTCCTTCCTTCCCTGCTTCGCGCGCAATTTCGCGCATCGGTAATCGTACCGCCGCGCGGCATGAGTAGAAAGGATCCTGCCATGAGCAGCATCACCGGCACCGTAAAGTTCTTCAACGCCGACAAGGGCTATGGCTTCGTCGCACCCGACACGGGCGGCGCCGATGCGTTCGTCCACATCACTGCGGTGGAGCGCGCCGGCATGGCGACGCTGAACCAGAACCAGCGCATCAGCTATGACCTGGAGCAGGACCGCCGCGGCAAGACCTCGGCCGTCAATCTGCAGCCGGCAGACTGATCGGAACGGGCGGGCTCCGCGAAGGAGCCCGCCCGCCCTATAGGCGGTCGATCGGATCGACTGCCCGAACACGAAAAAGCCCGCGGGAAACCGCGGGCTTTTTCGTGTTCCATCGCTGGCCGGGACTTGGTCCGAAGGACCGGATGGTGGAGCCGAGGGGGATCGAACCCCTGACCTCTGCAATGCCATTGCAGCGCTCTCCCAGCTGAGCTACGGCCCCATCCGTCCCGGGAGGCGCGTCCCTAGCCGGGAGCGCCTGGCATGGCAAGCGGTGAATGCACCGCCCGCCACACCTTTTCGCAATTAATGTTCGTCTTCGTCGCTCGGCGCTTCCACGCCCAGATCGTCGTCGCCGCCGAGGTCGACCTCGTCGTCGGCAGAGGGCTCTTCCTCTTCGCCCAAGGCTTCCAGATCCTCGTCCTCACCCTCGAGGTCGCGGTCGGCTTCCTTGGTATCCGGCTTGGCCTGCTCGAACGGCAGGGGCTGCTTGGATTTCAGGATGGGTTCGGGATTCCACGTCGTACCGCAGTTGATGCAGGTGACGGGAT
>CAYQPM010000169.1:0-4924 GCA_964419295.1 uncultured Stakelama sp.
GGCCGGCCGTCCAGTTCGGCGATGCGGATCAGGTCGTTGAACACGATCGGCTTCAACTTGACGCCGACGTCCTTGATCTCGGGCGGGGTGAGGGGGACGAAGCCCCAATTCGCTTCCCACGCATCGTTCAGGATCGACAGGATGATCGCCGCCTCCTCCTCGAACTTTCGCTTGTCGACCTCGCGGATCACGATCCGCGGGTTGTTCTCGCCGGACTTGATGATCCGCTTCACGATCGGCGGGAATTCCTGCGTGATGTCGAGTTCGTAGGTGAACAGCTGCTTGACCCGCTCGTACCCGGCCCGCTCGATCCAGCCCTGATACTCCGGCTTGGCATGCCCCATCATGATGGTCGGTGCATGGTCGAACCCCTGCACCAGCAGCCCCGGCTCTTCCCAGATCGACTGCGAGATCGGGCCGAGCGCCCGCGTCATCCCCTGTTGCCGCAGCCAGTCCTCCGCCTTGGCGAGCAGCGCGACGAAGATATCCTCGCGCTCGGCGTCCATCAGCCCCCATTGCCCGACGCCGGGGCCGAAGCCTTGGGCGGCCGGCATCGTCAGCGCGAGCGTGTCGATATGCGCCGATATCCGTCCGACGACCCTGCCGCCTTCGTAAGCCAGGAAAAGCTGCACCTTGGCGTGGCTGTACCAGCCGTTCTTTTCCGGCGTGATCAGCCCCAGTGCCTCGCCCTTCAACGGCGGCACCCAGTGTGGATCGTCCTTGTAGAGACGGAAGGGCAGGTCGACGAACGCCTTGCGTTCGCGCTTGCCGGTGACGGGCGTGATCGTCAGGTCGCTCAAGTCGGGTCTCCCTTTTGCCGCGCGATCTAGCACGGCGGCCTGCCGAAGCGAGTGACGATTCCGTCATCTGTGATCGGAACCTTGCCGCGTCGCCGCCTGTAAATGCCACGCTGTCGCCACTATCTTGGGGCAATGGAACACGTCATGGATAGCTCGTTGACCCTTTCGCGCGCGTCGGCCCCGGCGGATGCGGCACCGCGTCCCGTTCGTCAGCGGATCGCCGACGACAAGGCGATGCTGCGCACGGCCGCCGAATTGACGCGCGACCTGATCGCCCCGCGGCCGATGCTCTACTGGGCCGATCTCATCGGGTCGGTCGCGATCGGCTATGCGGCTCTCGCCGTCGCCGTCACCGTGGATGGCGCCGGGTGGGTAGTGCTCGCGGCGGTCTTATCCGCGCTGGCGCTGTATCGCGCGCTCAGCTTCATCCACGAAGTCAGTCACATGAAGCACAGCGCCCTGCCGGGTTTCCGCACCGGCTGGAATCTGCTGGTCGGCGTGCCGATGCTGACGCCGAGCTTCATGTACGAAGGGGTGCACAATTTGCACCACGCCAAGACGCGCTACGGCACGTCCGAGGACCCCGAATATCTGCCGCTCGCGCTGATGAAGCCATGGACGCTGCCCGCCTTCGTGGTGATCTCGGCATTGGCGCCGGTCGGCTTGCTGATCCGCTATACAATTCTGGCGCCGCTTTCGCTGCTGTCGCCGAAGCTGCGCACGATCGTGATGGAGCGGTATTCGGCGCTGGCCATCAACCCCGCCTTCCGACGCCGCGCACCGGAAGGTGAGGCGCGGACGCTCTGGAACCGTATCGAGCTGGCGGCCAGCCTCTGGGCCGTGGCGATCGTGGTGCTCACCGCGACCGGCGTGTTCCCGCTGCGCAGCGTGCTCATCGGGCTGGCCATCGGCGCGGGGGTGGCGGTGGTGAACCAGGTGCGGACGTTGGTGGCGCATCTTTGGGAGAATGACGGCGAGCCGATGTCGGTGACCGCGCAATATCTCGATTCGGTCAACGTGCCGCCGCCGTCGATGTTGCCCGCACTCTGGGCGCCGGTCGGCTTGCGCTACCATGCGCTGCATCACCTGCTGCCGAGCCTGCCTTACCATGCCCTCGGCGAAGCGCACCGCCGCATCACCGCGGCGCTGGAACAGGGATCGCCCTATCACAAGGCGAGCTACGCCGGCCTGCCGGGTCTGATGAACAAGATCGTGCGGAGTACGTTCGTCCCCCGCTAGACGGGTTTGATCGCGGCTCGGCGGCGCCGGACGGATCGTGGGGACCGGCGCTGATGATAGTTCAAATGTCGTTGCTGATCATGGCCGTACCGCTGCAAGTCTCCCCGGCAGCAGCACACGACGCCGCGTCACGCGGAACGGTCAGCGTGGCTGTCGTTTCAGACGGCGAGGGCGATTCGGCCGCACGTCAGGCCTCTGGAGAGGCGGTCGCAGCGGCGCTGTCCGATGCCGGTTTCCTCGTCCTTCCGGGCAGCGGTGCGGGCCGCTATTTCGCGACGATCACCGTTCGGCATGAACGCCGCGGGTCGGTGACGACGCCGACGACGGTCCCCGGACCCGCCACCAACCTCGGGCAGTGGGGCGCGAGACTGAATGTCACGCTGCCATCGGCGAAACAGGTAGTCCGGGACCTCGTGGTCACCCGCCTGACCGTGACGATTACCGCGCGGCGAGGCGACGAGAAGCCGTGGAGCGGCACCGCCGTGACGGCGAAGGCGGATGACGGCCGTTCCGGTGTCGTCGTTCGCCGACTGGCAACCGCGCTGATCTCGCGCTTCCCGCAGGTGCTGGCCGGCCCGCTCTCCGTACCCTGAAGCTATTCCTCGGTGCGGATCAGCACGGCCTCGCCGATCAGCAGGAACAGCAGGAACGGCGCCCAGGCAGCGAGGAAAGGCGGATAGGCGCCGAGGTTGCCCATCGCCAGCGCGAAATTGTCCGCCACGAAATAGGCGAAGCCCAGCGCCATGCCGACCACCGCACGAAGAAACAATTGCCCCGACCGTGCGATCCCGAACGCCGCGACCGCGCCGAGCAGCGGCATCAGCACCGCGGACAGTGGTCCGGACAGCTTGTGCCACAAGGTGCCCTCCAGCGACTTGGTTGGCCGGCCGGCGTCGCGCAGATCGCCGATCGCTGAGCGGAGCGAACCCCAGGCGAGCCCGTCCGGGTTGACGGATCCGAGCGTGAACTGATCGGGCCGAACGCCCGGAGCGACCTTGACGGTGCCGAGGTCGCTCAGCTTGCCCGTTGCCACGTCGAACCGCGTCGTCGGGCCGATCGCCCAACCGTTGCCGGCGTGGCGCCCCTGCGGCGCCCTGATGATCGCAACCAGCTCGCCACCGGTGCGGTCATAGACGGTGACGTTCCCCAGCCGCGTCTGCTCGCCGCGTCCACGCACCTGCTGCACCGCCACCAGGTCGTCGCCGTCGCGGACCCAGACGTTGGTCCGTTCGCCGCGATCGATCGGCAGCGCGCCGTAGTCGACGTCCTTCCACTGATCGAGCGTGGCGGTGGCGCGGGTCACGATGCGCTCGTTGAACACGAAGCTCACTGCCGCGACGCCCAGACTTGCGACGAGCAACGGCGCGAGCACCTGATGCGCCGACAGGCCCGCCGCCTTCAGCGCGATGACCTCGCTGTTCTGGTTCATCGTGATCAGCGTGAGGATGGTGCCGAGTAGCACCGAGAACGGCAGCAGAAATGCGATGATCTGCGGCGCGCGCAGCCCGACATAGGCCCAGACCTGCGCCTGGGTATTGCCGGGATGCGCCAGGATCGCGCCGGATTCGCTCAGCAGGTCGAGCGTCTGGAGGATCAGCAGCAACGCGGCGAGCAGGCCGAACGTCCGCGTCAGGAACATCCGGCCCATGTAGATCGCGACGGTGCGCGACGGGAAGAAGCTGGTCATGCCGCGCTCTCCTTCTTGCGGCCGCGCCCGGGCAGGTAGCGCGTGACCAGCTTGGCGATCTTGCCAAAGCCGCGCTCCAGCGCGCCGATCGGCTGCCCGCCGGGCACATAGGCGATCTGGTAATACATCCACAGGATGATGCCCGCGAAGATGCAGAACGGCACCCACAAGGCGATCAGCGGGTCGATCCGCCCCAGTTCGCCGATCGACGCGGCATATTCGTTCACCTTGTGATAGGCGACGATCATCACGATCGCCAGGAACACGCCGAACCCCGAATTGGATCGCTTCGGCGGCACGCCCAGCGCGATCGCCAGCAACGGCAACAGGAACATGGTCGCGACCTCGACCAGCCGGAAATGGAACTCCGACCGGCTGCTGTCCCGCTGTCCCTCATCGTGCGAGGCATGACCCAGCTTCGCCAGCTCCGGCAACGTGAACTCCAGATTGCGCCCACCGCGCTGGCGGAAGTTCTCGTAGCGCGGCAATGGAATCGGGAGATCGTGCGAGGTGAAGCTCAGCACGCGTGGCACGGTGAAATTGGGCGCCTTGTGCACCAGCGTGCCCTTGGTCAGGCGGAAGATGATCGTGTTCGGATCGTCCGTCGCCAGGAACTGGCCCGATTGCGCGGTGACCGAATAGCTGGTGCCCTTGTCGTTGTAATAGACGAAGATGCCGTCCAGCTTGCGGCCCTTGTCGTGGCTCTGCTCGATGCGCAGCGTCATGCGGTCGCCGAAGTGGGTGAATTCGCCGACCTTGATCGATGCGCCCAGCGCGCCGGTGCGCAATTCGAAGCGTAATTGCTCGTAATAATAACGCGCCTTGGGTTGCACGAACCCCACGATGGCGATGTTGAGCGCTGCCAGGATCAGCGCGTACATGAACGGGACGCGCAGCATCCGCGTGTAGCTGACGCCGACCGCGCGCAGCACGTCGAGTTCCGAATTGGCGGCCAGTCGTCGGAACGCGAGCAGGATGCCGAGCAGCAATCCGATCGGAATGCCGAGCCCAAGATATTCCGGCAGCAGATTGGCGAGCATACGCCACACCACACTGATCGGGCCGCCTTCGGTCGCGACGAAATCGAACAGCCTCCGGATGCGGTCGAGCACCAGCAGCATGGCGGCGATCGTCAGCGTCGAAAACAGCGGCAGCGCGATCAGCCGGGCCATGTAGCGGTCGAGGGATGTCATGCGGG
>CAYQPM010000170.1:0-4877 GCA_964419295.1 uncultured Stakelama sp.
AGCGTCATCACCCGCGGCTTGGTCAGCGCCAGGAAATCGCGCCAGTCGGCGGGGGGCAGGAGAGGCGTCGCGGCCGTGGTCATGCCCTCGCCTATACGCGCGCGCAGGGGGTTGGGGAAGGGCACCGACCGTCGGACCGTTATCGTCATGATCCAGGTCAAGCGACTCGGAAGCGACAGGAACGATAACCCAACCAAGCGGTTAGCCTGCCCATTAGGGGAGATTATGATGGCAACCCGTATCGCCGACGCCGACCTGCGGCAGTCGCAGTTTCTGACCGACAGTTTCCAGCGCGGTCTGGCCCACTGGAATCGGGAGCGGCTGGAACCCGCGTTTCCGACCGAGGAATGGAGCCGCACGCTCGATCGTGACATGCGTATGCAGCGGCTCGAGGGCGGGTTCCTCGAGGAACTGCGCGACGAGGTCGCGGCCGAGGCCGCCGCGGCGCCGACCGACGTCGAGGGCTTCATCGCCTGGTTCGAGGAGCTTAAGCAGAGCGGGCCCGGCCAGCACGATCCGCTGTTCCCGTGGCTGGCCGAGACCGCGAACCTGGACCAGATCCGCTGGTTCTTCGAGCAGGAAGCGGCCGGCGAGGCGGGGTTCGACGATCTCGTCGCGATGACGCAGGTCAAGCTGCCCAAGTTCCCGAAGCTGGAGCTGGCGCGCAATTACTGGGACGAGATGGGGCGCGGCAATGCCAAGGGCATGCACGGGCCGATGCTGGATGCCCTGGTCGAGACGTTGCAGGTCGATCCGGTGATCGAGAACACGCTGTGGCAAAGCCTGTGCCTGGCCAATGCGATGACCGCGATGGCGACGACCCGGCGCTATGCCTGGCATTCGGTGGGTGCGCTGGGCGTCATCGAGCTGACGGCACCGGATCGATCGGCGGCGACGGCGAAGGGGCTGCGCCGGCTGGGCTTCAAGGACAAGGAGCGCCGCTATTTCGACCTGCACGCGGTGCTCGACATCAAGCACAGCGAGGATTGGAACCGCGAGGCGATCCGTCCGGCGGTCGAGGAAGACCCGCGGCGGGCGACCGCGATGGCGGAGGGCGCGCTGATCCGGCTGAAGTGCGGGGAACGGTGTTTCGAGGCGTATCGCGCGGTGTTGATGGGGTGATCCCTACATCCTCCCCGGCACGGGGAGGGGGACCGTTCGGCGCAGCCGAATGGTGGAGGGGCAGCCGCAGGCTGTGGTTCTGCCTGGCTGCCCCTCCGTCGCGGCTTCGCCGCGCCACCTCCCCGTTCCGGGGAGGAGTTATCGAGCATCACACGAAGCCGAGGTTCCAGCTGGACGCGTTGTAATTGCCCATGTTGGGCAGGACGGTGGTGATGTCGCCGCTGCCGACGCCGAACCAGCTGGCGAGCGTCGCGGCATATTGATCGACCGCGATCGTCGGCAACAGCCGGCCCTGGCCGACGTCGTCGGCGGTATTGTTGCCGATCGCGGGCGGCGTGCCGTAGAAGCGACCGCCGCGGACCGCGCCGCCCATGACGAAATGGTGGCTGCCCCAGCCGTGATCGGACCCGTCGTCGTTCGATTGCAGCGTCCGGCCGAAATCGGATGCGGTGAAGCTCGTCACCTTGTCGGCGACGCCCAGCGCGGCGGTGGTGTCGTAGAAGGCGCGCATCGCGTCGGCGACCTTGCCCATCAGGCCGGGATGCTGCGCGACGAGATTGTCGTGCAGGTCGAACCCGCCGATCGAGACGAAGAACACCTGGCGCTTGGCGCCGAGTTCCGACGCGACGGAGATCAGCCGCGCGACGATCTTCAGCTGGTCGGCGAGGCTGTTGCCGGTCGGGAACAGCGGGAAGTTGGCGACGGGCGCACCCGCGAGCGCGCCGCTGACCTGCGTATAGGTGTCGAGCGCGCGCTTGCTGACCCGCGCATGTTCGGTGGCGAACAGATGGGTGTTGCCGCCGGTCATCAGGCTGCGCAGCGTCGATGCCGCGGTGGTCGAGCCATAGAGCGTGCTGGCGTTGTTGATCAGCGGGATGGGGCCGCCGGTGCCGATCGCATATTGGACCGCCGACTTGCCGGTCAGATAGACCGCATTGCCGCTGGCGTTGATGCAGGTGAGCGTCGAAGCGCCGTTGCCCGACTGGAACAGGTCGCCGATCCGCCCGCCCCAGCCGCTGGTCGCGCCTTCGGGGTTGGACGCCTGGAAATAGCTTTGCTGGTCGTTGTGGCTGAACAGCTTGGGCGGCAGCTTGACGCTGTTCTGCTGATATTGCGCCTTGGTGGTCGGCTGCACGAGCGTGCCGACGTTGAGCGTGACGGCGAGCTTGCCCTGGTTGAACAGCGGCAGCAGCGAGGCCATGGTCGGGGCGAGCGCATATTGCCGGCCACCGGGCAGCCCGGTCGTCGGATTGAGGATGGTGCCCGCCAGCGCATCGCGATTGTGCGCGATGTTCGATCGCGCCGCCAGATATTGCGCGTAGCTCGCCGCGTCATAGGGCGGCAGCGTGTTGGCGTAATCGTTGCCGCCGTACAGGAAGATGCAGACCATCGCCTTGTAATCGGTGGCGGTCGCCGCCGCGGCTTCGCCGATCGCGGCGAGGCTGGTGACGAAGGGGGTGGCCACGCCCGCAACGCCCAGCGCGGCGGAGCGTTTGAGGAAGGCACGGCGCGAGGCGTCTCGGGAAAAGTCCATGTGGCTCACCGCAGCGTCAGGAATTCGGGGGAAGCGAGCGTCAGCAGGATCGCGATGCCGACGCGGTTGACCGTACCGTTGGTCGCGGTGGCGCTGACGCTGTCGATCGCCGTACGGATCGCCGTGATCGTCGCGGAGCCGAGCTGATTGGCGGCGAGGACCAGATTGACCTCGTCCATCAACGCCGCGCTGTCGCCGGCCTTGGCGATCAGGTCGGTATAATCGGGCTTCATGTCGCCGGTGCCGTTGGCGACGAGGCCCTGCATGTAATTGACGTAGGCGACGACGCTTTGTTCGTTGGTGATCTGGAATTCCGGCGCGACGAGGCCGGCGCCGCTGATGCCGCTCGCCGGGGGCGTGTAGGCGGGACGGAAGAAGTTGAAAACGGTGCTGCTGCGCCCCATCGACTGGCCGAGCCGCGTCGACTGGCTCGACGTGTCGCCGAAGGCCCAGGCGTTGGAGGCGGAGGTGATCTTCGCCAGGCGCGCCCAGCCGGTCAGCCGCATCACCGGTTCGCGCAGCTTGCCGGCGGTGGCGCTGGTGAGCGCATCGTCGCTGCGCGCTTCGGTATCGAGCAGGATCGCCTTGATCACCGCCTTCATATCGCCGCGTGACCCCGAACCATTGTCGGCGAACACGGCGGCGACGCGGCCGACATAGGCGGGCGAGGGGTTGCTGGTGACGAGGCGCTGGATCAGCTGTTTCGAGACGAACGGTGGCAGGTTGCCGTGCGCGAAGATCGTATCGAGCGCGACCTTGATCGCGGCCATGCCGCCGCCGCTGGTCGAGGTGCCGAGGAAGCTGGCGGTGCCCGTCTCGTTTAGCGAGGCGGTCATGACCAGCGGCTGGCGATAGCGATCGGGCGTGGTGCTGACCGTCGATGCGAGGCTGAGCCCCGTGAAGACGCGGGCCAGCCCGCCGACGTCGGCGGGGGTGTAGGTTTCGAGGGGTGCGCCGCCGCTCGTCCTGACGCTGCCGTCCATGTTGAGCTGGTACAGGCCGAGCGTGAAGAGCTGCATCAGTTCGCGCGCGTAATTCTCGTCGGGCTGCGCGCCGGTGGTGGCGTTCGCCTTGCGATTGCCGAGGAAGGTGAGGAACGACCCCATCGCCGCATTGGTCGTGATCGCGTCCATCAGCGTGCGGTAATTGCCGAACGCATTGTCGAGCAGCACATCGACATAGGCGGCGGTCGCGAACTGTTTCCAGTTGAGGTTGACCCCGCCGATGCCGACGACGAGCAGGTCGAGCAGCGCCATGCCGACGCGCTGGCGCAGCTGGTCGGGCTCGGCGATCATCTGGCGCCACAGCGTCGCGTCGAAGCCGGTTTCGCTGTTGATGTTCGCGGCGACGTTATAGCCGTTGGCGACCAGCCAGTCCCAGTGCGAGGTGGCGCGCGGCAGGGCGAACTGATCGTCGATCCAGCCTTCGTAGCGGCGGCTGACGACGGTATCGATCATCGCGCGGGTGCCGCCCATCGTCGTCTGCGCGAGGAAGCGGCTGGCCTGGGCGGTGGTGATCGTGGCGGGTGCGACGACGACCGGGGCGCTGGCGGTGGGCGGTGCGCTCGCGGATGTTCCGCTGCCGCCACCGCAGGCGGCGAGCAGCAGCGCGGGCGCGATGACGCCGCCGAGCTTGAGCGAATCGGCGATGCCGGATTCTGTGTCCTGATCGAAGGCGAACGCCCCCGCGTCCGCCCGTGGCTCATCCAGCACTGATGCAGTCCCCCCATCCGCTGCGTCCGGTCACCCTCCCGCAGACGCATGGCGGACTAGCGCAGGTATACGGAATGCAACCCTAACGGAGAAGCTTAACGGCGATCGGACTGGCGCGAATGGCGGTGGTTTGGCCGCAGGCGCGAGGATTGCGGCGGGGCGGGGCTCGGCGATGGAGCGGGGAGCCTGCTCGTCACGGTTCTGGCTGCACTGCGGCTTCGCCCGGGAAGGGGGCGGCGAAAGGTCCCCTGTTCGGGGCAAAGAAAAAGCCCCGGAGGCGAACCCCCGGGGCTGTGTCCGTCGATCGCCGGCCCGTCATGGGAAGGAATCCCATGACCTGGATCGCGGTCCTGCTCAGTCGATCTTCGGCAGGGTTTCGAACTGGTGATACGGCGGCGGCGAGGACAAGGTCCATTCCAGCGTCGTCGCGCCTTCGCCCCAGGGGTTGGCTGGTGCCTTCTTGCCCGCGATCAGCGACCAGATGACGTTGACGAAGAAGATCGCCATGC
>CAYQPM010000171.1:0-4831 GCA_964419295.1 uncultured Stakelama sp.
ACCTCCCCCACCGGCATCGTCGCGATCGAGCGGTTCGACGGCACCGACGTCGCCGCGCTGATCTGGGACGCGATCGAGCGCCGGGTGGCGGCGCGGAAGGATGCGGAACGGGGCTGACGCCGCCGCCGTTTGGTGAGGCATGACCGAGTTCATCCTGAACGGCATCGCCTGGGGCGGATATTTCGGCATCTTCCTGTTGATGGCGCTGGAAAACATCGTGCCGCCGATCCCGTCGGAGGTCATCATGGGCCTCGGCGGGATGGCGGTCGCGCGCGGCGACATGGCGGTCGTGCCGCTGGTGCTGTGGGGTACGGCGGGAACCACCGCAGGCAATTACATGTGGTACTGGATCGGCCGCCACCTCGGCTATGCGCGCTTCCGCCCGTTCGTCGAACGCCACGGCCGCTGGCTGACGATGGAGTGGGAGGATGTCGAGCGGCTGCATCGGTTTTTCGTCAAGCACGGCGGCTGGGTGGTGTTCGTGTTCCGGTTCATGCCGACGTTCCGGACGATCATCTCGCTGCCGGCGGGGATCACCGGCATGCCGCTGTTGCGGTTTCTGGTGTGGACCTTCGCGGGCAGCCTGATCTGGAACAGCGTGCTTGCCGCGGCGGGCGTCTACCTCGGCTCGCGCTTTCGGGAGCTCGATCATTATATCGGTCCGATCGCGGTCGCGCTGACGGTGCTGATGATCGCCGGATATGCGTGGCGCGTCGCAACCTGGAAGCCGCGAGGACGGTAACGTCGCACGCCGGCCCTCACGCGTCGTTCGTCACGCCCGCGGATGCGCGTTGCGGTACACGTCGAGCAGATGCGCCGCATCGACCGCGGTGTAGACCTGCGTCGAACTGAGGCTGGCATGGCCGAGCAGTTCCTGCAGCGCGCGCAGGTCCGCCCCCCGACCGAGTAGATGCGTCGCGAAGCTATGCCGCAGCGCATGGGGCGTGGTGCGATCGCCCAGTCCAAGTCCGGCGCGGGCCGCCTGCACCGCCTTGCGCACCACGCCGGCGGACAGCGGGCCGCCCTTCGCACCGCGGAACAGCGGTTCATCCGGCGTCGTCGGCCAAGGGGCCTGCCGCGCATAATCCTCCACCGCCGCGCGCACCTGCGGCAGCAGGGGGACGATCCGCGTCTTGTCACGCTTGCCCGTCACCGCCAGCGTCTCGCCCAGCGGCAATATCCGCGCGGGCAGCGTCACCGCCTCACCGATGCGCAGGCCGGCGCCGTAGAGCAGCAACAGCACCGCCCAGTCCCGCGCGCCGATCCACGGGGCGGCGGCATCGTCGGCGACCGCGTCGGCGAGCGCCAGCGCCTCGTCCGGCGATACCGGTCGCGGCACGCCCTTCTTCACGCGCGGGCCGCGCAATCGCGGCATATCGACGCCGGGTGCGGCGAAGGCGAGGAAGCCGCGCACGGCGGACAATTCCCGCGCGGTCGAGGCGTTGCCCAGACCGTCCGCCCGCCGCGCCGCGAGGAACGCGCGCAGATCGGCCGCCGTCACGGCGCGCAGCGCGGCGTCATCCACGGTGTGTCCCCAATGCGCCTGCAGGAACGCGACCAGCCGTTCGGCCGCCGCCTGATAGGCACGCACGGTGTGGACCGATCGCCGCCGGTCACGCCCGAGATGGGCGGCCCAGCGGGAGGCGAGAGGCTGAAGCGGGTTCATCCACCCCCTCTCTGCCGCTCCCGCCGGGACACTGCAAAGCACATTTTAACGTCTTATCTGCATCAACTTAGCGATGATGACCCATGCCGCTCCCGCCTCGCGCCCCCTTTATGACGAGGCCGCACGAATCGCGGCGCTGCACGCGCTCGCGCTGCTCGATAGCGAGCCGGAGAAGGAATATGACGCACTGGTCGCACTGGCGGCCGAGATGCTCGGCTGCCCGACCGCGCTGATCACGCTCATCGATCGCAAGCGCCTTTGGATCAAGGCGAGCACCACGCCGGGCATGAGCGAACTCGATCGGGACATCGCCTTTTGCGACCGTACGATCCGGCAGGACACGCCGATGATCGTCGACGACCTGACGCAGGATTCGCGTTTTCACGACAACCCGCTGGTCGCCGAAGGCGGCATGCGCTTCTATGCCGGTACGGCGATCTGCGCGCATGACGCGAATGGCGTGCGACAGCCGATCGGCACCTTCTGTGTGCTCGACAGCAATCCGCGCTCGCTCAACGCGGCGGGCCAGGCCGCACTGAAGCATCTCGCCAGCCTGGCCGAGGCGCTGATCGCCGCCCGGCGCGCCGCACTCGAGGCGGTGCGCATCGCCACCACCGGCGAGGAACTGGTGCGGACACTCGCCCGCAAGGATCGCATCTTTCGCCAAGCGGAGCGGATCGCGATGATCGGTTCGTGGCGGCTCGAGCTGGCCGGGTCCGAGCTGGAATGGTCGGACAACGTGTTCCGGATCCATGGCCTGCCGATCGGCGCGGTGCCCGAACTGTCGACGGCACTGGATTTCTATCCGCCCCATGCCCGTGCCGAAGTGTCCGCGGCGCTGGCGCGGACGATCGAGACGGGTGAGGCCTTCGATTTCGAGGCGGACCTGATCACCGCCGAGGGCCAGCGCCGCCGCGTCCGCGCCGCCGGCGAGGCGGAAATGATCGACGGCAGTGTCGGCGCGCTGGTCGGCGTGTTCCAGGACATCACCACCAGTCACGGGCTCGAGATGCGCTTGCGCCGCTCCGCCGATACCGATGCCCTGACCGGAATCGCCAATCGTGCCGCCTTCGACCGCGAGCTTGAGGCGGCGATGGCGCAGGCCCGCGCGCGCGGCACGCCGTTGCTGCTGGCGCTGATCGATCTCGACGGGTTCAAGGCGATCAACGATTCGCTCGGCCACAGCGCCGGCGACGACGTGCTGCGGCTGACCGGCGCGGCGCTGACGCAGCCCTGGTTGCGCAACTGCTTCACCGCGCGGATCGGCGGCGACGAATTCGCCGTGGTCATCAGCGATCCCGCGATGATCGCCGACCCCGAACGGCTGCGCGTCGACCTGGAAAGCGCGCTGCGGGTGTCGGTGGAGGCCGGCGGCATCACGATGACCAGCGCCGGATCGGTCGGCCTTGCCGCCTTCGACGAGGAGTGCCAATCGCTTCGCGATCTCGCCCGTCGCGCGGATGCGATGCTCTACGCCGCCAAGCGCGCGCGTGTCGGCCGGCCGCTGCCCGCGCGCAAGGCCGCCTGAGCGGCGAGGCGATCCGCGCTTCACGGCGAGTCGCCCAGCCCCCATATAAGGGACGCCATGTCGTCCCGCGCCCGCGTCCTCGTCCTCAATTCCGCGCTCGGTCCGCTCGATTATCGCGTGCCGAGCGGAATGCCGGTTGAGCCGGGATCGATCGTGATCGCGCCGCTCGGCCCGCGGCAGCTGCTCGGCGTGGTGTGGGAGCCCGAACGCCTGCCCTCCGACGCCGAGGTGGGCGACAACCGGCTGCGCCCGCTGCTCGGCGTGGTGGACGTACCGCCGCTCGGCGCAGCGCTGCGCCGGCTGGTGGAATGGACGGCGGCCTATTACCTCGCGCCGCCTGCCGCCGTGGTCCGGATGGCGCTCGCCTCGACCTCCGCGTTGGAAGGATCGCGCACCGCCACGGAATATCGCGCCACCGGCGAGGTGCCGCCGCGCCTGACGCCGCAACGCGCCCAGGCGCTCGACCGGATCGGCGACCGGCAGGGTCTGATCCGCGAACTGGCGACCGCCGCCGACGTATCGGACGCGGTGATCCGCGGCCTCGTCAAGGTCGGTGCGATCGAAGCGGTCGAGGTCGCGATCGACAGCCCCTATCCGCAGCCCGACCCCGGCTTCGGGCAGCCGACCCTCGCCGTGGCGCAACAGGCGGCGGCCGATACGCTCGTCGCCGGTGTCACCGAGCGCGAGTTCCGTCCGATCCTGCTCGACGGTGTCACCGGATCGGGCAAGACCGAGGTGTATTTCGAGGCGGTTGCGGAAGCGATTCGGGCGGGCCGCCAGACGTTGGTGCTGCTGCCCGAGATCGCGCTGACCGAGCCGTTCCTCAAGCGCTTTCACGATCGTTTCGGATGCGAGCCGGTGGCGTGGCATTCCGGCCTGCGCTCCACGCAACGCCGCCGCGCCTGGCGGGCGATCGCCAGCGGCGAGGCGCTGGTGACGGTCGGCGCGCGGTCCGCGCTGTTCCTGCCGTATCGCAACCTGGGCCTGATCGTCGTCGACGAGGCGCACGAGACGAGCTTCAAACAGGAAGAGGGCGTGCACTACCATGCCCGCGACGTCGCGGTGATGCGGGGCAAGTTCGAAGGCTGTCCGGTGGTGCTCGCCAGCGCGACACCGGCGATCGAGACGCGGCAGCAGGTGGTGCTGGGCCGGTACGAGGAGCTGAAGCTGCCCGGGCGCTACGGCGCGGCGGAGATGCCGACGATCGAGGCGATCGACCTGATCGAACAGCCGCCCGAGCGCGGCCGATGGATCGCGCCCAGGCTGGTCGTCGCGCTGGAGGAGACGCTGGCGAGGGGCGAGCAGTCGCTGCTGTTCCTCAACCGCCGCGGCTACGCCCCGCTGACGCTGTGCCGCACCTGCGGGCACCGCTTCCAATGCCCGAACTGCACCGCCTGGATGGTCGAGCACCGGCTGACGCGCCGGCTCGCCTGCCACCATTGCGGGCATGTCGAACCGGTGCCGCGGCTCTGCCCCGAGTGCAGCAACGAGGATACGTTGGTGGCGTGCGGCCCGGGGGTCGAGCGGATCGCCGACGAGGTCGCGGCCCTCTTCCCCGAGGCGCGCGCCGCGGTCGTCACCTCCGACACAATCTGGTCGCCCGCCAAGGCCGCCGAGTTCGTCGCGCGGATGGAGGA
>CAYQPM010000172.1:0-4799 GCA_964419295.1 uncultured Stakelama sp.
GACGCTGCTGATAGAGCCGCAAGGTCAGCCGGTCTGGATCCCCGCCTCCGCGGGGATGACGAATGATGTGTTCGAACGGCTTTACCCCGGAGCAAGGCCGGGGTGACCGATCGTTTGCGGTGCCGCCGGGACTTGCGCGCACGCCCGGCGCGTGCGGGCGACGCGACGGCGGACCATCGCGTCGCCCGCTGCGACGTCAGAAGGTATAGGCGACGCCCACGGCGCCGAGCCACTGGTTCTTCGATCCGGCGATGCGGACCACGGGGCTGTCGGCGAAGTCGTTGAGGACGCGCTGATAGGTGCCGCCGGCGACGAGCTTGAAGCCCTTCAGCAGGTTGCCCGTCAGCGAATAGGTGGCGAGGCCGCCGAGCGTATAGTTCTTCCACCCGCCGCGCGCGCTGTAGGTCGGCAGACCGCTGGCGATGCTTTGCGTCGGCGAGACGGAGAAATAGGTGTTGGCATAGCCGCGCCCGGCATGTTCGGCGGAGCCGAAGAACGCCACCGCCGCCTTCGTGCTGAGCGGGGTCAGATAGTTGATGCTCGGCTGCCAGATGCCGCTGTCGTGCGATCCCGCGACGTCGTGGCGATAGCTGACCGTGACCGACAATTTGTCGTAGGGGCTGGTGATCACGCCGGTCTTGCCGATGCCGACATAGCCGCCGAGTTCGATCGCCGTATCGACCTTGCCCAACGCGCGGACGCGGCGGTCGTCGATGCTCTTGAGGCTCGACCGGTTGAAGTTGACGACGCCGATCGGCCCCGCCTGGATATCCCATGACGGGCCCGGCTGGTTGGGGATCAGATCGACGCTGAGCCGGTTGCCGGCGAGCGTGAAGTTGAAGCCCTTCACCGATCCGATCGCTGCCGGCGCGGCCGTCCAGCGATAGTCGTTCGAGCCTTCGTAATCGGGAAGATACACGCCGGCGGCGCCGACGGTGATCGAATCACGGTCGAGGTCGAAGTCGGCGGCGGTGCTGGCTGCGGCACCGCTGTCGGGCGGCAATACCTGCGCGTTCTGGGCCGCGGCGGGCATGGCGAAAACGGATGCCGCGACGGCGAGCGGCATGAAAATCTTGGGGGACAACGGAACGGCTCCAACCTGTTACGATGGCGTAACGCAGCCTGATCCGAATCTATCCCGATCGGTTGCTTTAGAAAATGTATCGCATCCGGATCTGTTGCTCGTTTGCATCACTCGCGACGGCGAACCGGGCGGCGGCGAAGTGCGGCGGGCCGAAGCGGACCGGCGCATTGCGCGAGAAGCCATAGCCTTCTCGCGGAATGCCGGCGATCGTGTCGAGTTTGGCGTTGCCGTTCTCGTCATGGATCACCGCGATCGCATAATGGCCGAGCGGCAGCCCGTCGAAGCGCATCGCATGCACCCCGGCGGGCACTGAACGGGTGATCGCATCGGCATCGTCGACGCAGCCGGGAAAATTGTCCGGATCGGCGGTCAGGCAGACCCGCAGCAGCCCCTTGGCGGAGCGCATCTGGGTGACCGACACGTCCAGATGTGCGACCGGCGCGGCGCCCAGCACCAGCGCCGCCGCCGGGCAGAGCAGCGCGAGCGTCCTAGGCACGCTTCGGCGACCGCTCCGCCGCGCGGGCATGCGCGCGCGCGAAATCGCCGACGCCATCGTCGGTGCCGCACAGGCGATCCCAGAAGCGGAAGTAGAGGCCATAGTTACATCCATACCGTTCATGGTGGCGCTGGTGGTGGCTGGCGGTGATCAGCCAGTTCCCCAATGGTCCTTTCCACATGAACCTCGGGAAAACTTCCCAGCCCATGTGATTGGTCACGCCCATAACCGTCATCGTCGCGAGCACGAAGCCCAGAGCGCCGACGTGGATCGGAATCGCGAGCACCAGTAGCGGAATTGCCACAGCGCCGGTCACCGCTTCGATCGGATGGAACGCCATCGCCGCCCAGGCGGTCGGCGGGCGGCTGGCGTGATGGACCGCATGCGCCGCCTTGAACACCGCGGGCCGGTGCATCCAGCGGTGCGTCCAGTAGAACCAGGTGTCGTGCAGCACGAGGTAGAGCGCGACCGACACCGGCAGATACCAGAGCGGATAGGCATGCACGTCACGGTAGACCCGTGTCCAGCCATGCGCCTGCCACCCCCAGGCGAGCACGCCCGCCGGAATGCCGTAGATCGCCGCGGAGACGAGGCTCCAGACGATCTCGCGCCGCATCTGCGCATCGAGGCCGACGTACAGCCCCGGATGCCGCAGCCGGGTCGCCGCAGCGAAGGCGCCCGAGACGAGCAGATAGCGCATGCCGACGATCAGCGTCATCGCCAGTGCGGACAGGAAGATGGCGAGCCACATCGCCGCCTGCTTAGCCGATCGACGCGGCCGGCGATACACGTCGCTGGGCGGCGCGGCGCGGCATCAGCGTTCGAGCACCAGGATCCGGCGATCCTTGTACGCCGCCTCGCGCACCACGGCATAGCCGACCCGCGCCGCCAGCCTGAGCGAGGCCGCATTGCCGGGATCGATGATGCAGGTGGTGGCGGCGATCCCGCGCCGCTGCGTCCAGTCGAGGATGGCCGCCAGCGCCTCGCCCGCATAGCCGCGCCCGTGCGCGGCGGGCGACAGCGTCCAGCCGACTTCGGGCAGCGCCAGCGGCGGTTCGATCGCCCGGCGCGCCTCCATCAGGCCGACTTCGCCGACGAACGCGCCGGTCGCGTCGCGCAGCACCCAGCTGCCATAGCCGAACGCCTGCCACTGCCCGATCGAGCGGAGCAGGCGGATCCACACCTCCTCGCGCGGGCGCGCGACGCCGCCGATCATCGTATAGACCGCCGGGTCCGCCCACATCGCCGCCAGATCGTCCAGATCGTCGATATGGTGGCCGGACAGCGTCAGCCGATCGGTGTGCAGGGTCGGAGCCATGGCCGGCACCCTAGCGCGATCGCCGATGCGCGAAAGACCTGTCCGAATTCCGTTTCGTTCCGCCACGGCTTTCGGCTAGGCGGCTGGTCATGGGCAGGACGATCCCTTGCGACCTGGCGATCGTCGGCGGCGGGCTTGCCGGCGGGTTGATCGCGCTCGCGCTGCACGCCCGGCGCCCCGACCTGGACGTGCGGATCATCGACGCGGCGACGACGATCGGCGGCGATCACGTCTGGTCGTTCTTCGGCAGCGACGTCGAGCAGGCCGACCGCTGGCTCGTCGCGCCGCTGGTGGTGAATGCCTGGCGCGGCTATGACGTCGCCTTCCCCGGGCTGAAGCGCGCCATCGACGCGACCTATTATTCGCTGACCAGCGAACGGCTGGACGCGGTGGTGCGCGCGCAGCTGCCGGCGCAGGCGCTGATGCTGGAGCGCAAGGTGCTCGCCGCGTCGGCGACGGCGGTGGTGCTGGCGGATGGCGACCGGATCGAGGCGAAGGGCGTGATCGATTGTCGCGGGCCCGGCGACCTGGGCGTGCTGGAGCTCGGCTGGCAGAAGTTCGTCGGACAGGAACTGGCGCTCGGCCAGCCGCATGGCGCCGCCGGGCCGACGGTGATGGACGCGACCGTCGAGCAGATCGACGGCTATCGCTTCGTCTATTGCCTGCCCTTCGCCGACGACCGCATGTTCGTCGAGGACACCTATTACAGCGATACGCCGACGCTGGACGGCGAGGCGATCGGCGTGCGGATCGCCGATTACGCGCGCGCGCGCGGCTGGCAGGTCGAAACCGTCGTGCGCGGCGAGGCGGGGGTGCTGCCGATCACGCTGGGCGGCGATTTCGACGCTTACTGGCGATCGAGCGGCGCCAACGTCGCCAAGGCGGGCATGCGCGCCGGGCTGTTCCAGCCGGCGACCGGCTATTCGCTGCCCGATGCGGTCCGGCTGGCGGTGCGGATCGCGCGGGAGAGCGACCTGTCGGGCGCGGCGCTGGCGCATTTCACGCATGGCTATGCCACAACGGCGTGGAAGCGCGGCGGCTTCTATCGCATGCTCAACGCGATGATGTTCCGCGCCGGCGATCCGGCGGAACGATGGCGCATCATCGAACGCTTCTACAGACTGGACCCGATGCTCATCACCCGCTTCTATGCCGGGCGATCGAGCCTCAAGGACAAGGTACGCATTCTGACGGGCAAACCACCGGTGCCGGTGGCGCGCGCGATCAAGGTGCTGCGGACGACCCAGTGGCGGTGAGCCACGCACAGGAATGGATACGCACATGAAGTCGGCGATCGTCATCGGTTCGGGTTTCGGCGGCCTCGCGCTGGCGATCCGGCTGCAATCGGCAGGCGTGCAGACGACCATCGTCGAAGCGCGCGACAAGCCCGGCGGCCGCGCCTATTATTGGGAACGCGACGGCTTCACCTTCGATGCCGGGCCGACCGTCATCACCGATCCCGCCTGCCTGCAGGAGCTGTGGGCGCTGACCGGGCGCGACATGGCGGAGGACGTGACGCTGGAACCGGTGTCGCCCTTCTATCGGCTCAACTGGCCGGACGGCACCAATTTCGACTATACCAACGACGATGCCGTGCTGAAGGCGGAGATCACGAAGCTGCATCCCGACGATTGGGCGGGCTATCAGAAATTCCTGCAATATTCGGCGGGCGTGTTCACCGAAGGCTATGAAAAGCTGGGCCATGTCGCGTTCCTCGACTTCGCGTCGATGATCAAGGCGGCGCCGGCGCTGGCGAAATACCAGGCGTGGCGCTCGGTCTATTCGATCGTGTCGAGCTTCGTGAAGAACGAGAAGCTGCGCGAGGCGCTGTCGTTCCACACGCTGCTGGTCGGCGGCAATCCGATGACGACCAGCGCGATCTATGCGCTGATCCACAAGCT
>CAYQPM010000173.1:0-4794 GCA_964419295.1 uncultured Stakelama sp.
GGCAGCGGCGGTGACGGAGAGCGAGGCGCAGCGCGCCTGGGCTCGCGTCCGCAGCAACCTGCGCGAATCGGCGGGTGCGCGATTGTTCGAACAATGGCTGAAGCCGATGGAGCTGATCGAGGACGGTGATCCCGATTCGATCCGGCTGGGCCTGCCCTCCGCGTTCATGACCAACTGGGTCCGCAATCATTACGCCGAGCGGCTGCTGCTCGAATTCCGCACGCTGCTGCCCAACGTGCGCGGCGTGTCGATCGAGACGCGGATCGCCGCGCCGGTCGCGGTCAAGCTGGTGGCCGAACCGCCCGTGCCGGCGCCCGTGGCCGTCGCCGCGCCCGTTGCGCCGCAGGCGGTGGCCTCCGCGCCAGGCCGCCCTGCTGCCGAACGCCCGTCGCTCGACGCACGCTTCACCTTCGACCGTTTCGTCGTCGATGCCGCCAATCGCGTCGCCTTCAACGCCGCCCGTGCGCTCTCCGAACCCGGTGTGCCGCGGTTCAGCCCCTTGTTCCTTCACTCGGGCACTGGGCAGGGCAAGACGCACCTGATGCATGCGATCGGCCATGCCTTTCTCGCGCAACATCCCGATGCGACGGTCATCTGCATGTCGGCCGAGCGCTTCATGTTCGATTTCGTCGCCGCGATGCGCGCACGCGACACGCACAGTTTCAAGCAGCGGCTGCGCAGCGCCGATCTGCTGCTGATCGACGACCTCCAGTTCATCGCCGGCAAGGATGCGACGCAGGAAGAATTCTTCCACACCGTCAACGAGATCATGAGCGCGGGCAAGCGCCTGGTGATCTCGGCGGATCGCTGTCCGCAGGCACTGGACGGCGTCGAGGCGCGGATCGTCAGCCGCATGTCGGTGGGGCTGGTCGCCGACATCAAGGCGCCCGACCTGACGTTGCGCCGTGCCATACTGGACAGGAAACTCTCCGACCTTCCCGATGCAAAGGTCCCGGCCGAAGTGCTCGACCTGCTTGCCGCGCGCATCCACGCCAACATCCGGGAATTGGAAGGCGCACTCAACCGCGTCGTCGCCTACGCGCAGCTGACCGGTGACACGGTCGACATGGATTTCGCCGTCGCAACCCTCGGCGACGTGCTCCGCGGCGCACAGCGCCGGGTGACGATCGATGAGATCCAGAAGCTGGTCAGCCAGCATTTCGAACTGAAGCCGCTGGATCTCGTCTCGGCGCGCCGCAGCCGTGCGGTCGCCCGTCCGCGCCAGATCGCCATGTATCTGGCCAAGCGGCTGACGACGCGCTCGCTGCCGGAGATCGGCCGTAAATTCGGCGGTCGCGATCATTCGACGGTGATCCATGCGGTGCGCAAGATCGAGGAATTGCGCGATCAGGACCGCGATATCGACACCGCGGTCCGCACGCTGATGCGCGAACTGGAAGCCTAGCCGCCGCTACCCCTCGCCCAGCCGGGCGAGGGCGCCGATCACGCGATGAGCCCCATCGCCGCCTGGGCGCTGCGCAGCACGGGCGCTGCCATTTTGCGGGCTTTTTCTGCACCCTTGTTGAGGATCGCATCAATCGCCGCGTGATCGTCGAGCAGCCGCACCATCTCGTTGCGGATCGGTGCCAGCTTCGCGACCGCGAGGTCGGCGAGGTCCGGCTTGAACGCGCCGAAACCCTTGCCGGCATAGTCGCCCAGCACGTCGGCGGGCGAGCGATCGGCGAGCGCGGCAAAGATGGTCAGCAGGTTCTTCGCCTCCGGCCGATCCGCCAGTTCCTCGACGGTGGCGGGAAGCGTGTCTGGATCGGTCTTCGCCTTCTTGAACTTTTCGGCGATCACCTCGTCCGTATCGATCAGCTTGACTACCGATTGCTCGGAGGGGTTCGATTTGGACATCTTGGCCGACGCATCGCGCAGCGACATGATCCTGGGCGCGGCGGCGCTGACCAACGGTTCGGGCAGCGTAAACAGCTCTGTCGCGTAATCTCCATTGAACTTGGTCGCGATATCCCGCGCCAGTTCCAGATGCTGCTTCTGGTCGTCGCCGACCGGCACGTGCGTCGCATTGTAGAGCAACACGTCGGCCGCCATCAAAACCGGGTAATCGTACAGGCCGACGCTGGCGCCTTCGCGGTTCTTGCCCGCCTTGTCTTTAAACTGCGTCATGCGGTTGAGCCAGCCGACCCGCGCGACATTGTTGAGCAGCCACGACAATTCGCTGTGCGCCGGCACGCGCGCCTGGTTGAACAGGATCGATCGGTCGGGATCGATACCCGCTGCGACCAGCGTCGCGGTCATCTCGATCGTCTGGCTGCGCAGGTCGGCCGGTGCGATCCATTCGGTCAGGCCGTGCAGGTCTGCGATGAAATACAGGGTTTCGCCGCCTTCTGCCTGAATCGAGTCCTGCATCGCCACCCACTGCTTCACCGCTCCCAGGTAATTGCCGAGGTGCAGGTTACCGGTCGGCTTGATGCCGGAGACGACGCGCTTGGTGTTCATCGGGACGTGGCTTTGCGACGGAGAAGCGAACTAAGGTCCGCCACGCGGAAGGCTCCGGTGGCGAAACAGGCGATGGCGTAGATGGCGACGCCGCTGCCGACCAGCACCGCCAGCGCGGCACCGCGGACGATCAGCGAGCGAGTGAGATACGGTTCGACCAGCGGCGTGACGAGCAGCAGGGCCGCGCCCATCAGCAGCGCCGACAGGGCGAGACGCGGCACTTTACGCCTGACCAGCGGGTCGATGGCGAAATGCCCCCGGCGCGCCAGCACGACGTAGAGTGAGACGACGTTGACCGTGGACGCGAGCGCAGTCGCCAACGGCGGTCCGACCTGACCGATGTTCCAGCGCGCCAGGGTCGGGATGAGGATAAGGTTGCCGACCAGGTTGATCGCGACGGAATAGAGCGCCAGCCGTACCGGCGTGCGCGTATCGGCCCGCGCGTAGAAGCCGGGCGTCAGCACCTTCACCAGCACATAGCTCGGCAGGCCCAGCGAGAATGCAGCGAGCGCCTGCGATGCCCGGATCGTATCGCTGGCATCGAACGCCCCGTGCTGGAACAGCCCCCGCACGATCGGCTCGGCGGCGAATACGAAGGCGGCGGTCGCGGGCAGGGTGAGGAACAGAGCCAGTTCCAGCCCGCGGTTCTGCGTTTCCATGGCCTCCGCTTCACGCCCCTCGGACAGCAGGCGCGAGACGACCGGCAGCAGGATCGTGCCGAGCCCGATGCCGATCAGCCCGAGCGGAAGCTGGTTCAGCCGGTCGGCGTAATAGATGGCGGAAATCGATCCGGCCGCGAGCAGCCTGCCCGCGAGCGCGGTGGACACCGCGAGGTTGATCTGCGCAGCCCCGGCGCCCGCTGCGGCAGGGACGATCAGCGCCAGCATCCGCTTGACGTCGGCATCGATGCGCGGCCGGCGGAGCGCCAGCTTCACGCCGGCCTGGCGGCAGGCCCACGACAGCCAGGCGAGTTGCAACACTCCGCCCGCGGTGACCGACAGCGCCTGCGCCCGCGCGGTCGCATAGGGATCGCCGCCGTGGAACAGGATGAGCGCGCCCACCATTGCGATGTTGAGCAAGATCGGCGCGGCGGCATTGACCCAGAAGCGGTTGAGCGAATTCAGGATGCCGCCGAGCAGTGACACCAGCGAGATCAGCATCAAGTACGGGATGGTGAACCGCGACAAGGTGACGGCGAAGGCGAATTGCTCCGCGGTCGGATGTTGCCGGTCGAACCCGCCGGACAGGGCCCAGGTGATCGGATAGGCGGCCGCCAGCATCGCCAGCGTGAATACCAGCAGCACCGGGAACAGGACCGCAAGCGCGCGCTCCGCGAAATCGACGCCCGCGGCCGTCCCGCCGCCATCCGCGACCTTGCGGTTGAAGAGCGGGATGAATGCGGCGGAGAAGGCGCCCTCCGCGAACAGCGCGCGAAACATGTTGGGCAGGCGGAAGGCGACGAAGAAGGCGTCCGACGCGAAGCCTGCCCCGACATAGCTCGCCTGCAACGTATCGCGTACGAGAGCCAGCACCCGGCTGGCGAGCGTCAGCCCGCCGACCGAGCCAAGGGCCTTGGTCAGATTCATGTCCGGTCGCCCTCCGCCCCGAGATCAGGCGTGGCCGACGTCCCCGACCGAAAAGGCGCCGCCGCTGCCGTTCTGGTCGGCCTGCTGGAGGTAGAGCTGCGCGAAGTCGATCGGCTCCAGCAGCAGCGGCGGGAAGCCGCCGTCGCGCACGCAATCGGCGAGGACGCGGCGTGCGAACGGGAAGAGCAGCCGCGGCGCTTCACCCAGCAGGAACGGCTGGATCGCGTCGGCAGGCACATTGCGCAGGCCGAAAAGGCCCGCATAGGTGAGGTCGACGATGAAGGCGGTCTGGCCGTCCGCATCCGCCTTGACGTCGATCTTCAGCAACACCTCATGCACCTCTTCGCCGACCTGTGCGGTGCCGATGTTGAACTGCACGTCGATCTGCGGCGGGTTCGGATTCTGGAAGATCGCGGGCGCGTTCGGATTCTCGAACGACAGGTCCTTGACGTATTGCGAGATAAGACCGGCCGCCGGCGCGGTGTCTTCGCCGTTGGCCAGCGCGGCCGTGTCGATCGTGGTGCCGTTATCCTGGTCGGCCATGCGAATGATCCTCGATGAAAAGGGAAGGAGAGGGGACCGAAGCAGCCCATCGGGCGTTCGATGCCGATGGCGCCCGCGCCTAGCAGCGCCCGTGTCCGGTTTCAACGGGCGGAAAGTTTGAATCCGCGAGGCTTTCGGCCTATGTATCGCTCAAGATCGGAGGCACGGTGTTCTACGTAGTTCTTCTCGCGATGGTGGCGGCCTT
>CAYQPM010000174.1:0-4783 GCA_964419295.1 uncultured Stakelama sp.
ACCTTGGGCGTCGCCCGCGGCGCGTCCGAGGCGGACATCAAGAAAGCGTATCGCAAGCTCGCCAAGGAGCTGCATCCCGATCGCAACAAGGACAATCCCAAGGCGTCGGAGAAGTTCAGCCAGGTCACCAACGCCTATGACCTGCTGACCGACAAGGACAAGCGCGCGCGCTTCGATCGCGGCGAGATCGACGGCGACGGCAACCCCGCCGCGCCGTTCGGCTATGGCGGCGGACGGCCGGGCGGCGCGCGCGCCGGCGGTGCCGGCGGCGGCTTCAACAGCGCGGGCTTCGAATTCGGCGGTGGCGGCGAGGCCGACATGAGCGACATCTTCGAAGGGCTGTTCGGTGGCGGCCAGACCCGTGGCGGCGGTTTCGCCAGCGGCTTCGGCCGCCGCCCGCAGCCGAAGGGCGCCAATGTCACCTATCGCTTGCAGGTGCCGTTCGTCGATGCGGCTATGCTCAGCCCGCAACGGGTGACGCTGGGCGATGGCAAGACGATCGACCTGAAACTGCCCGCCGGCGTCGAAACCGGCACGCAGATGAAGCTGGGCGGCAAGGGCGAACAGGCGCCGGGCGGCGCGGGCGACGCGATCGTCGCGATCGAGGTGCAGTCGCATCGGTTCTTCACCCGCGACGGCGACGACGTGCGGATCGACCTGCCGATCACCCTGGTCGAAGCGGTGGCGGGCGGCGCGGTGCGCGTGCCCACCGTGGACAAGGCGGTGATGCTCACCATTCCCAAAGGCACGACGTCGGGCAAGACGCTGCGCCTGAAGGGCAAGGGATTCCACAAGAAGGACGGCAGCCGTGGCGATCAGCTGGTGACGCTTATGATCGACATCCCCGCCGATGATGCAGCGTTGCAACAGTTCGCGGCAAGCTGGACCGACGCGCGGAACCCCAGGGTGGCAATGGGCGTCTGACGGTCCAAGTGACCGATACCATAGCCCTTACCCCCGAAGACCGCGCGCACCAGCGCCACGGCGCCCGCCATCGCCTCGCCAAGCTGAAGCCGGGGCCGGCCGCTTGGGAAGTCTTCAAGCGATCCGCGCTCGGCGTGTTCAACGACGGCTTCATCCACGCCGGCAACCTCGCCTATCTCGCGCTGATGACGGTGTTCCCGTTCTTCATCACCGCCGCGGCGGTGCTGTCGCTGCTCGGGCAGAGCGCGGAGACGCAGCGGGCGGTGACGTCGTTCCTGCACGTGTTGCCCCCCAACGTCGCCGATATCCTGCGCAAGCCGATCGCCGACGTGCTGGTGGCGCGCACCGGATCGCTGCTGTGGCTGGGCGGGCTCGTCGGGCTGTGGACGGTCGGCAGCTTCGTCGAGACGATCCGCGACATCTTCCACCGCGCCTATGGCGTGAAGGCGAGCGTGCCGTTCTGGCGTTCGCGGCTGTCGTCGTCGGGCGTCATCATCCTGTCGGTCATCATCGCGCTGATGAGCTTCCTGATCCAGGGTATCCTGACCGCCGCCGAACAGTTCATCTATCGCCTGCTGCCCTTCGCGGAAGATGCCGCGGGCTGGGTCGGCCTGTCGCGGGTCATTCCGGGGCTGGTGATGTTCGGCGCGCTGTACCTGTTGTTCTATTCGGTGACGCCGTCGAAATATCGCTACACCAATTGTCCCAAATGGCCGGGCGCGCTGTTCACCGCGGGCTGGTGGATCAGCATGACCGCCCTGCTCCCCCTCGTGCTCGGCCAGCTCGGCAGTTACGACCTGACCTATGGCAGTCTTGCCGGTGTGGTCGTCATGCTGTTGTTCTTCTACCTGATCGGCTTGGGACTGGTGTTCGGTGCCCACTTGAACGCGGCACTGGCGGAACCGCCCGAACCGGCGCTACAGGGGGACGCGACGGCAATGGAGGCGAAGACGGCGTGACGGGTTTGATGGCGGGCAAGCGTGGATTGATCATGGGCTTGGCGAACGACAAGTCGCTGGCCTGGGGCATCGCCAAGCAATTGTCCGAACATGGCGCAGAACTCGCCTTCTCCTATCAGGGCGCCGCGATGGAAAAGCGCGTGCGTCCCCTCGCCGAGCAACTGGGCGCGGCGCGGCTGTTCGATTGCGACGTGTCGGACATGGCGGCGCTGGACGCGACGTTCGAGGCGCTGGCGCAGGAATGGCCGACGATCGATTTCGTGGTCCATGCGATCGGCTTTTCCGACAAGTCGCAGCTGCGCGGGCGCTATTACGACACGACGCTCGACAATTTCCTGATGACCATGAACATCTCGGCCTATTCGCTGGTCGCGGTGGCGCAGCGCGCGCGGCGGATGATGCCGGAGGGCGGCTCGATCCTGACGCTGACCTATTACGGCGCGGAAAAGGTCATTCCGCATTACAACGTGATGGGCGTGGCGAAGGCCGCGCTGGAAACCAGCGTCAAATATCTGGCGGTCGATCTCGGCCCCGACAATATCCGCATCAACGCGATCTCCGCCGGGCCGATCCAGACGCTGGCCGCCCGCGGCATCGGCGACTTCAACTATATCCTGAAGTGGAACGAGCTGAACGCCCCGCTCCGCCGCACCGTGACGATCGAGGATGTCGGCGGCGCCGGCCTGTACATGCTGAGCGACCTGGCGAGCGGCGTGACCGGAGAGATCCACCACGTCGATGCCGGCTACAACGTCATCGGCATGAAGGCCGAAGACGCACCGGACATCGCGCTGGCTTGATCGTGGCCAAGACGGCCTGACTTGACCCCCGCCTTTTCCGGGGGAATGGGACGGGCATGAGCGTCAATTCCTTCGGTCACCTGTTCCGCTTCACCACCTGGGGCGAGAGCCATGGGCCGGCGATCGGTGCGGTCGTGGACGGCTGCCCCCCCGGACTGGCGCTGAGCGAGGCGGACGTGCAGCCGTGGCTGGACAGACGGCGGCCGGGAACGTCGCGCTTCACCACCCAGCGGCGGGAACCCGATCAGGTGCGGATCCTGTCGGGCGTGTTCGACGGGCGGACCACGGGCACCCCGATCAGCCTGATGATCGACAACGTCGACCAGCGTTCGAAGGATTATTCCGAGGTTGCGCTCGCCTATCGTCCCGGTCACGCGGATTACGCCTATGACGCCAAATACGGCTTTCGCGACTATCGCGGCGGCGGGCGATCGTCGGCGCGCGAGACGGCGTCGCGGGTCGCCGCGGGTGCGGTGGCGCGGCTGGTGATCCCGCAGGTGCGCATCCGCGGCTGGGTCGAGGCGATCGGCGGCGACGCGATCGATTACGCCGCGTTCGACGATGCGGCGATCGACGCCAATCCGTTCTTCTGCCCCGATCCGGCGGCAGCCGTCCGGTGGGAAGCGCTGGTCGACGGCGCGCGCAAGGCGGGATCGTCGCTCGGCGCCGTGGTCGCGTGCGAGGCGACGGGCGTGCCTGCCGGCTGGGGAGCGCCGCTCTACGCGAAGCTGGATGCCGAGCTGGCGCATGCCTGCATGGGGATCAACGCGGTGAAGGGCGTCGAGATCGGCGACGGCTTCGCGGCGGCGGCGCTGACCGGCGAGGGCAATGCGGATGCGATCCGCCCCGGCGCGGCCGGCCCCGAATTCCTCGCCAACCACGCCGGCGGCATCACCGGCGGCATCGCCACCGGTCAGCCGATCCGCGTGCGCGTGGCGTTCAAGCCGACCAGCTCGATCCTGACCCCGGTGGCGACGATCGATCGCACCGGTGCGGCCGCCGAGATCGCCACCAAAGGCCGCCACGATCCCTGCGTCGGCATCCGCGGCGTACCGGTCGTGGAGGCGATGATCGCCCTCGTATTAGCCGACCAGGCGTTGCTGCACCGGGGCCAGACGGGGCGCTAATCGTTAACAGACGGGAACACTCTCCTAACCAACCCGTTGAGGCGGAGCAATTTTTTGCAGGAGAGAACCATGCGTAAGATCATTCCAATCATGGCAGCGGCCATGCTGATCCCAGCCGCAGCCTACGCCCAGACGACCACCACCGGCGGCTCCACGATGGGCGGCACCTCCGGATCGATGGGCGGACAGACGACGACCTCGCCCACCGATTCCTCGGCGAGCACCAGCACCACGACGACGCAGACCCGCTCGTCCAAGCGCGGCCGTAGCAGCCGGGCCGGCACGCACGGCAGCACCACCGGCGTGCAGAATTCGACCAGCACGACGACGCCGGCGACGGGTTCGATGGGCGGCTCGACGGACGGATCGATGGGCGGCACCATGGGCACCGGCACGACGACGGGCGGCTCGATGAGCGGCACGACGGGCACCGGCACCGGTTCGACAACCGGCACAATGGGCGGCACCGGCTCCACTGGCACGATGGGCGGCACCTCGACCACCGGGTCGATGGGTGGCACCACCGGCGGCACCGGCACCACGACGCCGCAATAAGCGCGACGTCGGTTCGCACGATCGGGGCCGGGTGGCATCAGCCGCCCGGCCTCGTCGTGTCGGGCGCGTCAGTCCGCGAAGGGGTCGCGCACCAGGATCGTGTCCTCCCGCTCCGGGCTGGTCGAGACCAGCGCGACCGGACAGCGGATCAGTTCCTCGACACGGCGGATATACTTGATCGCCTGCGCCGGCAGGTCGGCCCAGCTCCGCGCGCCGGCGGTTGATTCCTGCCACCCTTCCATGGTTTCATACACCGGCTCCACCGCGGCCTGATCGGCGGCATGCGACGGGAAATAGTCGAGCGCCTCTCCCCGCAGCCGATAGCCGGTGCAGATCTTCACCGTGTCGAACCCGTCGAGCACATCGATCTTGGTGAGCGCGATGCCCGTGATGCCGCCGACCGCCGCCGACTGGCGCA
>CAYQPM010000175.1:0-4668 GCA_964419295.1 uncultured Stakelama sp.
TGCGATACGCTTTCTTGATGTCCGCCTCGGACGCGCCGCGGGCGACGCCCAAGGTCTGATATGGATCGGCCATTGGTTCCCCGTTGGTGTATTACGCGCCTATGTGGGGGAGGGCGCCGCGCAACGCAATCGGCGGCTGCGTCGTTGGGGCATGAGAGGAGACGATCATGACCGACAAGCAACCGATGCAGGCGATGCCGGATGAGGACGCCAAGACCAACGACGGCGTCGAACACCCTTCCGGCAAGTCGGACAGCGAAAGCAACGGCGGAGCCTATCCCAACCCGCACACCGGCAAGGGCGCGCAGGACAACGTCGGCGGCGGCTTCATGGGCCATGGCGGGCAAAGCGGGATGGACTATTCCGGCACCGGCGACGGCGATACCGACGAGGCCGTGGGCAACGAGAATGCCGTGACCAAATAGGGTTTTGCGCGCGGAGGCGCGGAGGACGCAGCGATGGTGCGGCGCCGGCGGTCGAGGGTTGCCCCCGCACATCTGCGTCATCCCGGCGAACGCCGGGACCCATGGATGCTATGTGGGCAGCGTTGTGCGGCTCAGCAGCCCGTCGCAACCATAGGTCCCGGCGTTCGCCGGGATGACGGGGAGTTAGGGCAGGCTCAATCACCTGGATCGACGGGGCCGTCGTAGCCCGGAGCGCAACACCTCCGCGCCCTCCGCGCCTCCGCGCGAACAACCTTCTTAAGCCGCCACCTCAACCAGCGGCGCGACGTCGACGCTCACCGCCATGTCCTGCGCCTGCGACCCCAGCACCACGCCGTCGACCGGCGCGATCTCGGCATAGTCGCGGCCGACCGCCATCACGATGTGATCGCCGGCCATCCAGATGCCGTTCGTCGGATCGAGCCCGACCCAGCCCCTCACGGGTCCGCACCACAGCAACACCCAGGCGTGCGTGGCGTCGGCGCCGACCAGCCGCGGCTGTCCTTCCGGCGGGATCGTGCGGATATAGCCGCTCGCATAGGCGGCCGGCAGGCCCGCCGCGCGCAGCCCGGTGATCATGATCTGCGCGAAATCCTGGCACACGCCCTTGCGTTGCAGGAACGCTTCGTGCGGGGTCGTATCGACCAGCGTCGCGGTGGCGTCGAAGGTGAAATCGTCCTGGATACGCCGCGCGAGCGCGATCCCCGCTTCCAGGCAGCCGCGCGCCGGATCGAGGTCCGGCGCGCAATAATCCGCGATCGCATGATCGAGCGGGATCAGCGGCGACGGGAACAGGTAATTGGCGGGGCCGGCCGCCGACAGGTCGCGGCTGGCGCGGGCCATCGCCGCGACTTCGCCCAACGTCGGGTCGCTCGCGTCGGGCACCGGCACCAGCCGATCGACCCGCATCCGCGACCGGCTTTCGATCGTCAGGCTGCGCACGGGCGTGTCGATCACCAGCCGCGTGACGTTGGCCAGCCCCGCCTCCGCCCGTGCCTGCATCGTCCGGCCGACCGGTTCGACGGTAAGGGCGTAATCCTCCAGCGTCTGGCCGGGCCAATCGATCGGCTTCAGCCGCAGGTTGCAGCGCGCGAACTTGACGTTGCCGCCATAGTCGAACCGGGTGATGTGCCTGATATCGTAGAGCATTTCGCCGATCGTCATGCCAGCGTCAGCCCACCGGCGCGCAGCGGTTCGGCGCCTTGCAGGAAATAGCGGCGCGCGACCGAATCGGAAATCTGCGCCAGCCGCCGCTCCAGGTCGCCCAGCGTATCGGGCTCCAGCGTCGCCGCCGTCGTCATCGCCAGCGCCGCGGCGAGCGCGCGGCCGTGCGCCTGTTGCGGTTCGGGCATGCCGTCGTCGCTCAGCACCGGCAGGTCGCGCAGCCGCTCGTTGATGCGTTCGGCCTGATAGGCGAGGCTGCGCGGATTGCCCGGATCGAGCGCGACCAGGTCGACCACCGGCACGCGCGCGATCCCCGTCAGGTAGCGCTGGCGATAGCTGATCTGGCTGTCGGCGAGGTCGAGCAGCGTCGACAGGTCGTCCGCGGTCGCGCCCGGCATGCCGAACAGCCGCAGCGCCCGCGTCATCGCCATCGCCCGTTCGATGCGACGGCCGAGGTCGTGAAACCGCCAGGCCGCCGTCCGCCCCATATGCTCCGCCGACAGGCCGGCGATCGCGACATAGCGCCGCTGCAAGGATCCCGCACGGTCCAGCATGCCGCGATGCGTCGGGAACGGCGCTTCGAGCAGCCGCACCATGTCGGCGGACAGCCGGTCGCGCGATCCCTCGCCGATCCCGCGCGCCAGCCGGTTGATCGTGGCGACAGAATGCCAGCCCTCGTCCTCCATCGCCTGCCGCGCGAAGGCGGTGAGGTCGCCGCGCTTCAGCGACAGCGGATGCGCCGCCGATCCGCCGCCCGCGATCAACCCGACCAGCTTGCCGACGGTCGCGGCGGACAGCGCGGCACCGGCATCGGCGTCGATCGAATTGCCCAGCATCACCCGGATCGCTGCCAGCAGCGCCTCGCCACGCTCCAGATAGCGGCCGAGCCAGTAGAAATTGTCCGCGACCCGGCTGGGCAGCGTGCCGGGATTGCGGCGGACGTGGTGCGAATCGGGCGCGGGCAGCAGCGACACCGGCTCGACCGCATCGGCACCGTGGATGCAGACGTCCGCCGACCAGGTGCCTTCGCCCAGCACGCTGGCGCGCGGATCAGTCGCCTCGCCGATCCGGGCGAAGCCGCCGGGCATGACCGTCCAGCCGCCGCTCGCGTCGCGCGCCGCGAACACGCGCAGGGTGAACGGGCGCGGCACCAGCGCATCCTCGACGACGACGGGCATCGTCGACAGGCGGACGATCTCCTGCCCGACATAATCCTGCGGTCGCCGCGCCATGTCGGCGAGCATTGCATTGCGCTGCCCGGCGTCCAGCTCGCCGCCATGCACCGTCCTGCCGCCGGGCAGGCCGAGCGGCACCGGCCCGAACGCCGATCCGATCAGCAGCCGGTCCAGATCCTCCTCGACGCGGGCCAGTTCCGATGGCTGGCCGCACCACCAGGTGGCGATATTGGGAAGGTGCAGGCTCTCGCCGAGCAGCCGCGTCGCGAGTTGCGGCAGGAAGGCGCTGAACGCCGGCGCCTCCAGCACGCCCGCGCCCGGCGCGTTCGACAGCACGACATTGCCCGCGGCATAGGCGTCGATCAGGCCGGGCACGCCGATCTGCGAATGCGAATCGAACGCCAGCGGATCGAGCATCCGCGGATCGACCCGCCGCCACAGCGCATCCATGCGCTTCAGCCCGCCGATCGTGCGCACATAGACCTGGTTCTCGAGCGCGGCGAGATCGGCGCCCTCGACCAGCAGCAGCCCCAGATAGCGGGCCAGATGCGCCTGTTCGGGATAGCTGGGATTGAACCGCCCCGGCGTCAGCAGCCCGATGCGCGGATCGGTGCGGCGGCACATCGCCGCGATCCCGGCGCGGAAGGCGGCGAAGAACGGCGCGTGGCGCTGCACGTTGATCCGCCCCTGCAATCCGCCGAGCGTACGGCTGACCGCCAGCCGGTTCTCCAGCGCATAGCCGGCACCGGCCGGCGCGCGCAGATGGTCGGCGAGGACGCGCCATTCGCCCGTCGGCCCGCGGCCCAGATCGATCGCGATGAAATGCAGGTGCTTGCCGCCGGGCGGTTCCAGCCCGACCATCGGCCGCAGGAACAAGGGGCTGCCGGTGACCAGCGCGGCGGGGATCAGGCCGCGCTCGACGAGCCGGCCGGGTCCGTAGAGATCGGCGATCACCGTCTCCATCAATTCCGCGCGCTGGGTGACGCCGCGGACGATGCCGCTCCATTCCCGTGCGTCGATCAGCAGCGGGACGGGGGACACGGGCCAGGGGCGCTCGTCCGCCTCGCCGATGATGCGAAAGCCCATGCCGATGTCGGCGGCATGCCGGCGGACGCGTTCGCGGACATGGTCCAGGTCGTCGGAGGCGACCGTCGCCAGTTCCTCGAACATCGCGGCCCAAGCGGGATCGTCGCTGCCGCACAGCATGTCGCCGGCGGTGGTGCGCGCGCAATAATCGGCGATCCAGCGCTGCGCATGGGTCGCGGCATCGAATAAGGGCGCAGCCTGCGTCGCCATCGCTATTGCGTATCACCCCGTTGCGAACCGCGACCACCGTCTACGGTTGCGTGTTGCCATGCAACACAAATGAACCCTGCGATGTCGCGCCCCGCGCCGGACGGCCGGGTCGCGACACCGCGCGGGTCAGTCGGCGGCGGCCTTGGCTGCTCCTGCCTTGGCGCCTGCCGCCTTGGCCCCCGCCGCCTTGGCTGGAGCCTTTTTCACGGCGGCCTTCTTTGCAGCGGGCTTGGCGGCCGGCTTCTTTGCCGCAGCCTTCTTGGCCGGCGCCTTCTTCTTGCCCTTGGCCGGCGCCGCCGCTGCCCGGTCGTCGATCAGCTGCGCCGCTTCTTCGAGGGTCAGGGCGTCCGGCGTGATCGACTTGGGCAACGTCGCATTCGTCTCGCCGTCGGTGACATAGGCGCCATAGCGCCCCTCCATCAGCTTGATCTCCAGCTCGGTGCGCGGATGCTTGCCGAGTTCCTTCAACGGCGCCCGCGCCGCGCCGCGCGCCGGACGGCCGCCGCCCGCCGCCGCTTCGGCGAGCTTCACCACGGCGGCGTTCATGCCCGTCTCGAACACGTCGGCGGTCGATTGCAGCCGCGCATATT
>CAYQPM010000176.1:0-4608 GCA_964419295.1 uncultured Stakelama sp.
TGCTTCAGCCAGTTGGCGACGGTCGGCACCGAAGCGAGCGCGGCGGGATCGCCCGACAGGCCCTTCATCGCGCCGCAGTCCGAATGGCCGCAGACGATGATGTCGCGGACGCCGAGCACCGACACCGCATATTCCACCGTCGCGGACACGCCGCCGGTGTGGGCGGAGAACGGCGGCACGATGTTGCCCGCGTTGCGGCAGACGAACAGATCGCCGGGCTGCGCTTGCATGATATGTTCGGGCACGATGCGCGAATCGGCGCATGAGATCATCAGCGCCTTGGGGAATTGGCCATGCTGGGCCAGCGTCGAATAGAGCGCGTGCTGATCCGCGAAGACCTTCTTCTCGAAACTCATGACGCGGCCGATCAGTTCGTTCACGGTGCGATACTCCTTGGGCTACGGCGGAAGCCGTACTGGCCAGGATATCTAGCGGGCGCGTTTTGCTGCGCCGCCGCGGAAACGTTTTAAAGTGTTGCCGGGCGCGCTCAGCGCGGCAGGAAGATCGCCGCGCACAGGCCGCCCTGCGCACGGTTCGATAGCGTGAGCGTCCCGCCCTCCGCCTCGACGATCCGGGCGACGATCGGCAGCCCGAGCCCGAAGCCGACGGTATCGCGCGGCCGGGCGGTGTCGAGCCGGACGAAGGGTTCGAGCACCCGGCGCAGCTGGTCGTCGGGAATGCCGGCGCCGTCGTCCTCGACCGTCATCGTGACGCCAGCTGGCGCGCTGTCGAGGCGCAGGACGACGTTGCCGGCGTAGTGGAGCGCATTCTCCACCAGATTGCCCAGCGCCCGCTTGAGCGCGGTCGGGCGGACGATCACCTCGCAATGCGACGGCCCTGCGTAGATGCCGGGCAGGTCGCGGTCCTCGACGTCGTCGATCAACGTGGCGCACAGCACGGCGACATCGGTCAGCACCGCAGGTTCGGGATCGCTGTCGCCGCCGAGGAAGGCGAGGAGGGACGTGACCATCGCCTCCATCTCGCCGATGTCGCGCTGGATCGCCTCGCGCATCCCCGCATCGGCGACGCCATCGGTGCGCAGCCGCAGACGGGCGAGCGGCGTGCGCAGATCGTGGCCCACGGCGGCGAGCGCCTGCGTCCGGTCCGCGATCAGCAATTGTATCCGCGCGGCCATGCGGTTGAAGGCGGCGACGACGCGGCGCACCTCGCCCGGCCCGGCCTCCGGGATCGGATCATGCGCGGTATCGCCGAAGCTGTCCGCCGCGACCGCGAGCTGTCGCATCGGCCGCAGCGACCGGCGGATCAGCAGTCCGCCGAGGATCATCAGCGCGAGCGCGGGGATCAGCGCGAGCAGGATGCGCTCGACCGCGAGGTTGAGGTTGTGCAGCGGTTCGAGCGTGCGGAAATACAGCCAGCTGCCATCCGGCAGTTGCAGCCCGCCGGTGACGACCGAGCTGCGACCGGGCGAGGTGAGCTTGAGCCGCAGGTCGGTGGTGGCGAGCGACGGTTCCCATTCGACGACCTGATGCCGCATGCCGTCCAGCGCGGGGGCGATCGGCGGCGGCGCGGGCAGGTCCCGCTGCCAATGGAGCGCATAGCGTTCGGTGGTGAGATCCTGCGCCATGTCGTCACGCCGTGCGACCGGCTGTTCGGCGATGAGCCGGCGCGCGATGACGAGATGCTCGGCCAGCCGCCGCGCCTCGTCGTCGCGGACCGCGAACTGGCTGGCGCGTTCGTACAGAAGCGTGCTGACGCCGAATTCGATGACCATCGTCAGCAGCAGGATGGCGACGATCTGGCCGATCAGGCCGATCGAGGGACGGATCAGGCGGCTCACCGGTCGGGACGCGTCGGCGTCGCGCCCTCCTTCGCAGGACCGGAGTGGCGGATTGCGGCGATCAACGCCGCGTCACCTCGGTGTTCAGCATATAGCCGACGCCGCGGACGGTGATGATCGGAGCCTCCTTGCCCGCGCTCGACAGCTTGCGGCGCAGGCGGCTGATCAGCACGTCGATGCTGCGATCCGAACTGTCGCCCAGCCGGGTCCGCGACAATTCGATCAGGCGTTCGCGCGCGATGACCCGGCCGGCATGTTCGGCAAGGCTGACGAGCAGGTCGAATTCCGCGCCCGTCAGGTCGACGACCGCACCGGTGGGCGAAGTGAGCTCGCGGCGCGGCAGCGTCACCTGCCAGCCGTCAAAGGTCAGCACGCCCGCTTCGCGTTCGCCCGGGCTGCGTTCCAGCGAACCGCGGCGCAGCACGGCGCGGATCCGCGCGATCAGCTCGCGGGTGCCGAACGGCTTGGCGATATAATCGTCCGCGCCGAGTTCCAGGCCGACGACGCGGTCCGTCTCGCTGCCCTTGGCGCTGATGAAGATGATCGGAACCTCGCTCTTCTGACGCAGTGCGCGGCACAGGTCGATGCCGCTGGTGCCGGGCAGCATGATGTCGAGCAGGATGAGGTCGACCGGCCCCGCCTCCAGCGCCAGCCACATTTCGGGCGCGGCGGAGGCGGGGCGGACGAGATAGCCGTTTTCCTGCAACGCACGGGTGGTGAGGGTGCGGAGCGCGGGATCGTCCTCGACCAGGAGGATGGTGGGGGCGGTCATGCCGCGAGAGGTAGGCACGGACGTCCGGCCGGTCAACCGAGTGCGGCCGTTTCGGGCCGGAGCCCGGCCGGCCGGCCCTTAGTCCGCGGCGACCGGGCCGTGGCCGCCCTTGGGCCGGCGGGTGAACCAGACGACGATGATCAGCGCGGCGCTGAGCCATGCGGAGATGCGGAACAGATCGGTCGAGGCGAGCAGATACGCCTGCCCCACCATCTGGCGCGTGATGGCGCCGGCGGCCTGCGTCGAGGTCGCGCCCATGCGTTGCAGCGCATCGGTCGCCATCCGGAACGGCACGCCGTTGCCGATCGCCTCGGCAAGGCGACTCTGGTGCAACGCCTCGCGCCGGTCCCATGCCGTCGTGATGATCGAGGCGGCGAACGAGCCGGCGACGATGCGCGCGAAGTTGGAGATGCCGGTGGCGGACGGCAGCCGCTCGGGCGGAATGCCATCGAGCGAGATGGTGAGCATCGACAGGAAGAACACGCTCATCGCGACGCCCTGCACCAGCAGGGGCAGCATGAAGTCCCACGAACTCGCCGTCGTCGTGAAGCCCGAACGCATCCAGTAGGACACGGCGAAGGCGACGAAGGCGACCGTGGCGAGGATGCGGGCATCGATCTTGCCCGACAGGCGCGCGGCGAGCGGCGACAGGAACACCGCGACGAGGCCGCTGGGCGCGGCGATCAGCCCCGCCCAGGTGGCGGTATAGCCGACCTGCGTCTGGAGCCACAAAGGCAGGATCAGGATGTTGGCGAAGAACACCGCATAGCCGAGGCAGAAGGCGATGTTGCCGATCGCGAAATTGCGGTTCTTGAACAGCGAAAGGTCGACCGCCGGATTGGCGTCGGTCAATTCCCAGATCACCCACGCGATGAACCCCACGGCGGCGATCGCCGCGAGCACGCAGATCGTCGTGTCGTTGAACCAGTCGGCGTTCTTGCCGAGATCGAGCATGATCTGGAGCGATCCGACCCACAGCACCAGCAGCCCGAGGCCGACGGTGTCGATCGGCAGCTTGCGGGTCGGCGTCTCGCGGCTCTTCAGGCCGTTCCAGCAGACCAGCGCGGTGAAGATGCCGAACGGCACGTTGATGAGGAAGATCCAGCTCCAGTGATAATTGTCGCTGATATATCCGCCGAGGATCGGTCCCATGACCGGCCCGACCAGCGTGGTGATCGACCAGACGCCGAGTGCGGTGCTGCGCTTGTCGGAGGGGAAGACCGAGATCAGCAGCGCCTGGCTGCCCGGCATCATCGGCCCCGAGACCGCGCCCTGCAGGATGCGGAAGAAGATGAGCGATTGCAGGCTCCAGGCGATGCCGCACAGGAACGAGGCGAGCGTGAACAGCGCGACCGCGGTGCAGAAGGTGCGCACGACCCCGAACCGGCCCATCAGCCAGCCGGTCAGCGGCACCGCGACGCCGTTCGCCACGGCGAAGGCGGTGATGATCCACGTCGAATTGTCGCTCGACACGCCGAGGTTGCCGGCGATCGTGGTCAGCGACACGTTGGCGATGGTGGTGTCGAGCACCATCATGAACGTGCCGAGCGCCAGCGCGAAGGCGATGAGGCCGAGTTTGCCGCCGGTCAGCGGTGCGGGTTGGGCGGGGGCTGACATCAGTAACGACCCTCGGTTCCTGAATTGTCCTCACCCGTTGCCGCCTCCGGCGTCCTTTCCCTCTCCCGCCGGGAGAGGGAGGGGGGCGCGCAGCGACGGAAGGGTGAGGACATGAGCGGGGACATCAGCGGTTGGCGGCGATGATCTGGCGGATCTTCGCCTCGACGGCGGGATCGGTGCCGTCGGTCGCCTTGCGGCCATAGGCCTGCGAAGCGGGACGGCCGAGCCGCTGTCCGGACAGATTGCCGGTGTCGACCGTGGCGTTGACCGACAGACCGACGCGCAGCGGGTTGCGACCGAGCTCGCGCTCGTCGAGGCCGATGCGGACCGGCACGCGCTGGACGATCTTGATCCAGTTGCCGCTGGCATTCTGCGGCGGCAGCAGCGCGAAGGCGTTGCCCGATCCCGCGCCGACGCCGAT
>CAYQPM010000177.1:0-4552 GCA_964419295.1 uncultured Stakelama sp.
GCACGCGCCACGGCAACCGCGCGATCGGATCGGGGACGATGCGGCTGCGGCTCATTGCTCGGTCCGTTCGGTCGAGCCGTCCTCGGCCACCGAATTGCCCAGCGGGCTGTCAGGGGCGAGCGCGGCCTGCGTCTGGTTGGCGAGATCGGTGGCGGCCTCGACCGCGTCGGAGTCGCTTGGCACGGTCGCGTCGGTCTTGGTCGCGTTGGCGGCCGGCGGCGCCGACTGTGCAGCGCGATAGGCATTGGTCTGCGCGGCCATCCGGGTCGCGATGTCGCCGCCCCAGGTCGGCTCGACCTCGGCGAGGGACTTCATCGCGCGGTCGCGATCGAACAGATAGGTCATGATGTCGCGGCCGATCATCGGCGTGTCCAGATTGCGCACGGTATGGCCATTGTGTTCGAGCACCACCGCCGCGGCGTAGCGCGGATTGTCGGCAGGCGCGAAGCAGACGAACAGCGCGTGGTCGCGCAGCTTGAAGGGCAATTGGCCGTTCTTCAGCACGCCCCCGCTGCGTTCGGCCATGGTGATGCGCCGCACCTGCGCCGTGCCGGTCTTGGCGGCGAGGCTGACGCCCGGCACCAACATGCGCGCAGCGCCGCCGGTGCCGCCCTGGTTGACCACGCCGTACATGGCGTCGCGCACGATCGCGAGGTTTTCGGAAGCGACCGGCAGCGCGGGCGCGTCGAGGTGCACGCGGTTGGCCAGCAGGCTCGGCTGTAGCGAGCGACCCGAGGCGATCCGCGCCGCCATCACGGCAAGTTGCAGCGGGTTGGCCAGGACATAACCTTGCCCGATCGATGCGTTCAGGCCGTCGGCAACCGTCCAGTTCGCCTTGTATTTCCTGAGCTTCCAGGCGGGGTCGGGCACCGTGCCGTAACGCTGGGTCGCGAGCGGCAGGTCGAACTTCTGACCGAGTCCGGTCATCCGGGCGATCGGTGCGATCCGGTCATAGCCCATGCGCCGGATCATCTCGTAGAAATAGATGTCGCAACTCTGCTCGATCGCGCCCTTCAGGTCGAGCGCACCATGGCCGCTCTTCTTGTGGCAGTGGAAGATGCCGGTGCCGACCCGCATCGCGCCAGAACATGCGATCCGATCGTGCGGCGAGACACCCGCTTCGAGCAGCGCAAGCCCGTTCATCGGCTTCACCGTCGATCCGGGCGGGTAGAGCCCCTGCGTGACCTTGTTCATCAGCGGCACGTGGTCGTCGTCGGACAGCATCTGCCATTCGAGGTGGCTGATCCCGTCCGAGAAGCTGTTGGGATCGTAGGCGGGCATCGACACCATCGCGAGCATCTCGCCGGTGCGGCAGTCGAGCACCACCGCGGAGCCGGAATTGGTGCCGATGCGCCGGGCGGCATATTCCTGAAGCCCGACGTCTATCGTCAGCCGCTGCGTCCGGCCGGGAATGTCCGCTCGGGTCGGCAGTTCGGCGACGACCTTGCCACGCGCGGTCACCTCGACCCGCTTCGCGCCGGCGACGCCGCGCAGCACCGGCTCCAGCTGCTTTTCCAGCCCGTCCTTGCCCAGCTTGAACCCCGGCGTGACGAGCAGCGGATCGTGCGTCTTCTTGAATTGTTCGGCGTTCGCCGCGCCGACATAGCCGGTGAGGTGCGCCACCGCGGCGCCCGCCGGATAGGCACGGGCAAAGCCGCGCGTCGGCGCCACCCCGGGCAGTTCGGGCTGGCGCAGGCTCACGGCGGCGAAACGATCCCAGCTGATGTTCTCCGCGACCTGCACCGGCTGGAAACCCGCGGCGCTCTTGAGGTCGATGCGGATGCGCTCCACCTCGTCCGGCGGCAGTTCCAGCAGTCGCGCGAGCAGGGCGAGCACGCGATCGGCGTCTTCCAGCCGATCGGGGATGATGTCGACGCGGAAATCGGTGCGGTTGTTGGCGATCGGTACGCCATGACGATCGACGATCCAGCCGCGCCGGGGCGGGATGGTGGTGAGATTGACCCGGTTCTGTTCGGAAAGGAGATTGTACTTTTCGTTCTGCGCGATCGCCAGCCAGCCCATGCGTCCGGCGAGCAGCACGCCGACGCCGGCCTGCGCGGTGCCGAGGAGCCAGGCGCGCCGCGAGAAGCTGTAGGTCTGCATCGCTTCGGTCACGATGCGGGGCGAACGCCGGAGAAACCCGTTCATCGCGCAGGGCCACGTTTGCGGTCGATCCATGCGACCAGACGCGCCGAAAGGGGGAAAAGCATCACCGCAATCACGATCTGGGCTATTAGCATGGTATCGACGTGCGCGCCGAGCGGAAGTGCGATCCAGCGGCCGAGGACGAGACAGAAGGTGACCGCACCGGCCGCGATCAGCCAGTCCTGCCAGAAATCGCGGAACACCAGCCGCTGCTCGATCAGCTCGATCGCGATGAAGCACAGCGACCACAGCAGGACGGCGGAACCCATCGGCTGGCCGCTGACCAGATCGTCGAACAGGCCGAGCGGCGCCGCCGCCCATGGCCGCAGCGCGAAGCGGGCGAGCAGTCGCCACGTCAACAGCATGATGAGGCCGAGCGGCGGCACCAGCGGCAGACTCGCGACGATCGGCAACAGCGCGGTCAGCGCCGATCCGCCGATGACGGTCGTCCACGGCAGCGCACGGGCGCGCCCCGGCCGCAGCGGCGGCTCGAACGGCCGATAGTCGATCGAATTCCGGTTCATCGGCGCACGCTCACCGGCCTGTCGGTCCGTCGCTCACGGGATCGTCGGGCGCGGCACGTGCGGCGGCGGCATCGGCATGAACGGCCGTTCGACAAGCGCGAAATCGAGCGAATCGGGGGCGGCGAACGGCACGGCCAGCACGCTGTCCGAACCGGTGCGCTCCACCTGCGCCACCGGCACGCCCGGCCCGTACAGTCCGCCGGTGCCCGACGTGACGAACATGTCGCCCTGCGCGAAGCGGACGTTGGTGGCGTTGACCGAGCGGATATCGACGCGCCCGTCGCCGCGTCCGGCGGCGATCGCCGGCAGGCCGTCGCGCGTGCGGCGGACGGGCACCAGGCTGTCGGGATCGGTGACGAGCAGCACGCGAGCGGCGATCGGGCCCGATTCGAGCACGCGGCCGACGAGGCCGTTGGGCCCGCGCACCGGCATCCCGGGAACGACGCCCTGGAACCGGCCGGCGTTGAGCAGGGCGAACCGCCGCCCGCTTGATCCGCTTGATGCGACCAGCCGGGCGGTGGCGATCACGTCGGGCGTGCGATCGCGCACCGCAAGCAGCGCCCGCAGCCGACGATTGTCATAGGCGATCACGCGAGCGCGGGTCAGCAGGGCGCGGGTGCGCTGCACCTCGACGCGCAGCGCGGCATTCTCGCCATGCACGTCGATCCAGGTGCCGACCGCGCGCGGCCCGGCCATGATGCCGTCGCCGACCGCCGCCAGACCGGACGATATCGGCGCGAGGATGCTGGCGACGCCCATCCGCAGCGCCGCGAAGGCGGGCGGGTTGAAAGTCGAGACGACGAGCAGGACCGCGCCCACCACCGCGCCCGCGACAGCGAGCACGTAGCCGAGAAACGCCGAATATTGCCGCCGCCGCGAGAAACCCGTGCGACGGTCATGGGCAGGCGCCATGCGCCGATGTCCCCCGTCCGTTGAGATTACGCTCTACCTTCGGCCGAACCCGGCCGAATTCGATGATGATCGCGCCGCGGCGCTTCAGCCCGTCTGGAGCACGCCGCGGAACATGGGATCCTCCAACGCGCGCCCGGTGCCGAGCGCGACGCAGGTGAGCGGGTCTTCCGCGACGGTCACCGGCAGGCCGGTTTCGTCGCGCAGCACCTCGTCCAGCCCTTCGAGCAGCGCGCCGCCGCCGGTCAGGACGATGCCCTGGTCGACGATATCGGCGGCCAGTTCGGGCGCGGTATTCTCCAGCGCGACCCGGACGCCCTCGACGATCGTCGCGACCGGCTCGCTCAGCGCCTCGGCGATCTGGCCCTGGTTGATCTGGATCTCCTTGGGCACGCCGTTGACGAGGTCGCGACCCTTGACGAAGATGATCTTGCCGATGCCGTCCGCCGGCGGGCGGGCGATGCCGACTTCCTGCTTGATCCGTTCGGCGGTGGCTTCGCCGATCAGCAGATTGTGGTTGCGGCGAACGTAGCTGACGATCGCTTCGTCCATCTTGTCGCCGCCGACGCGGACCGAGGTGGTGTAGGCGAGGCCGCGCAGCGAGAGCACCGCGACTTCGGTGGTGCCGCCGCCGATGTCGACCACCATCGAACCGATCGGCTCGGTGACGGGCATGTCGGCGCCGATCGCGGCGGCCATCGGCTCCTCGATCAGATAGACCTGACTCGCGCCCGCGTTCGACGCGGCGTCGCGGATCGCGCGGCGTTCGACCTTGGTCGATCCCGACGGCACGCAGATCACGATCTCGGGCCAGCGCGCGAACTTGCGGGGGCCGTGCACCTTGCGGATGAAGTGCTTGATCATCTCTTCCGCCACGTCGATGTCGGCGATGACGCCGTCGCGCAACGGGCGGATCGCCTCGATCGAGCCGGGCGTCTTGCCCATCATCAGCTTGGCGTCGTCGCCGACCGCCT
>CAYQPM010000178.1:0-4544 GCA_964419295.1 uncultured Stakelama sp.
AGCACAATCCGCGGCTGAACGAGAAGATGGCGCGCCTGCCCGGCTTCGCCGACGTGCATCCGTTGCAGCCGGTCGACACGGTGCAGGGCGCGCTGGCGGTGATCAACGAACTGGCGGTGTGGCTGATCGAGCTGACCGGCATGCACGGCGTCGCAATGAGCCCCAAGGCGGGCGCGCATGGCGAATTGTGCGGCATCCTGTGCATCAAGGCGGCGCTGGAGGCGCGAGGCGAAGGGCATCGCAAGGTCGTGCTGGTGCCCGAGAGCGCGCACGGCACCAACCCCGCCACCGCCGCCTTCGCGGGTTTCAAGGTGGAGGATATCCCCGCGACCGCCGAGGGGCGCGTCGACACGGCGGCGCTGAAGGCGCGGCTGGGGCCGGACGTCGCGGCGGTGATGATCACCAATCCCAACACCTGCGGCCTGTTCGAGCGCGACCTGAAGGAGATTTCGGACGCGGTGCATGCGGCGGGCGGCTACGTCTATTGCGACGGCGCCAATTTCAACGCGATCGTCGGGCGGGTGCGTCCCGGCGACCTGGGCGTCGATGCGATGCACATCAACCTGCACAAGACCTTCTCGACGCCACACGGCGGCGGCGGGCCGGGTTCGGGTCCGGTGGTGCTGTCGGAAGCGCTGTCGCCGTTCGGGCCGCTGCCATTCACCGCGCGTCAGGCCGACGGCCATATCGCGCTGATCGAGGAAGAGACGGCGGGCGACGACCACCCGCACACCTTCGGCCGGATGGTCGCCTTCCACGGCCAGATGGGCATGTTCACCCGCGCGCTCACCTATATCCTCAGCCATGGTGCGGACGGCCTGCGCCAGGTGGCCGAGGATGCGGTGCTCAACGCCAATTACGTGCTGCGCTCGCTGGAGGGCAGCCTGGACGCGCCGTTCGCGGGGGCGGGGCCGTGCATGCACGAGGCGATCTTCTCGGACGCCAATCTCGCCGAGGGATTTTCGACGCTGGACGTCGCCAAGGGGCTGATCGACGAGGGCTTCCACCCGATGACGGTCTATTTCCCGCTGGTGGTGCACGGCGCGATGCTGGTCGAGCCGACAGAGACCGAATCGAAGGCGGCGCTCGACCAGTTCATCGGCGCGCTGCGATCGGTCGCGGAGCGGGCGAAGGCCGGCGACGTGTCGCTGAAGTCCGCGCCGCATTTCGCCCCGCGCAGCCGGCTGGACGAGACGCTGGCGGCGCGCAAGCCGGTGCTGGTGTGGAAGGAGCCCGCGCCGGTCGCCGCGGCGGCGGAATAGTTAGTCGATCACCGCTTCGGCACCGCCGCTCATCGGCAGCGGCGTCGGACCGGGGGATACGGGTGCAGGTGCCATGCCGTCCCCGTCGGGGCGGCGCTTCCGGACGCTTTTCTTAAGCGTGGCCCGCAGGGATGCCGCCGCGCGCAGGCGCAAGCTTGCTAGGCGGGCGGATGAAGAACGATGGCGCATGATATTGCCCTCCGGGTGACGTAGTCATATGCTACACCGTCGTCGGCAAACATGCCAGCGGCTGATGTGGGCGGTGCGAAGTCAGTGTCGCTGCCGAAACCGGGGGAACGCAGATGCACACCGAACAACCGACCGGCTGGATGAGCTACGCCATTCCGCTCGTCATCATCGCGGTGGTCATGGCGTTGCGCTGGCGGCGGATGAGCCAGGTGCGGCCGTTGAAGCTGGAACGCCTATGGGTCCTGCCGGCGCTCTATGCGCTGGTCGCGATCGGCACCTTCGTCGCGACGCCGCCGCAGGGGCTGGGCTGGCTGTTCTGCCTCGTCGCATTGGTGCTGGGGGCGGCGCTCGGCTGGCAGCGGGGCAAGATGATGCGCATCGCCGTCGATCCCGCCACCCACACGCTCAACCAGACCGCATCGCCGGCGGCGTTCCTGTTCATCGTCGTGCTGGTCCTGATGCGGAGCGGTGCACGGGCGGCGTTGACGTCGGACAATGCGCTGCACCTCAACGCCTTCGCGGTCACCGACATGCTGATCGCGCTGGCGCTCGGGCTGTTCACCGCGCAGCGCATCGAGATGTATCTGCGTGGCCGCCGCATGCTCGCCGGCGTCGCGCGGAGCTAGGCGAGTTCGCCGGCGCTGGCGGTCAGCGTCTCCTGCCGCCGCCGCACCGCTTCGCGCCAGACGATGACGAGGCCGCTGGCGACGATCACCGGCGCTCCCGCCCATGTCGCCGCGGCGGGCAGGGTGTCGAACAGCAGCCAGCCGAGCAACGTCGCCCATAACAGACTGGAATAATCCATCGGCACCACGACGGAGACGGGGCCGAGCCGAAGCGAGTTGGTCATCGCGATCTGCGCGCAGCCGCCGAGCGTGCCGATCGCGGCGAGCGCCGCCCAGCCGGCCGCGTCATGCCCCTGTGCGATCGGCAGGTAGAAGACCGACAGCGGCACCAGGGAGAGGAGGGAAAACCAGAAGACGGTGGTCAGTGCCGCTTCGGTCTTGCCGATCTGGCGCAGCAGGATCGTGACGCAGGCGGTGCCGAACGCCCCCGCCAGCGCGAAGCCCGCGCCGCGCAGCGGGAAGTGATCGCCGCCGGGCCGGGCGACGATCAGCACGCCGACGAAGCCGACGACCACGGCGCCCCAGCGCCACTTGCCCGTCGGTTCGCGCAGCACCGCCGCGCCGAGGATCGTCGCGAAGATCGGGACGGTGAAACCGATCGTCGTCGCCTCGGCGAGCGGCAACGCGAGGATGCCGTTGAACGTCATCGCCATCGCCGACAGGCCGACGATCGCGCGGATGATGTGCGCGGGCAGCCGCTGCGTCGCGACCGATCCGATCCCCGGCCCGGCGACGACCACCGCGGATACCAGCAGCGCCGCGCCGAACTGGCGGAAGAACAGGATTTCCACGACGCTCGCGCCGTGCCGTTCCGCCAGCTTGATCGCCGCGTTCATCAGCGCGAAGAACACGACCGACAGCAGGCGCAGGCCGATCGCGGGCAGGATGCGGTCGTTCACGCCTGCTCGCCCGCGCCGGACGCGTTCCGGCTGTTGCTGTTGCGCATATCCCGCATGCGCGGGTCTTGCGGGGCGATGAAGCGCGGAACAAGTCCGGGGTGACGAAAAAACGGAGAGCGGTTACAGGCGTGCCCATGAAGCACGCTCTCTCCGTCACGCGCGAAGCCGATTTCGCCGCCTGGTATCAATCCGTCATCACCGAGGCCGATCTGGCCGAGGAATCCGGCGTGCGCGGCTGCATGGTCATCCGGCCGTGGGGCTATGGCATCTGGGAGCGCATCCAGCGGCTGCTCGATGACCGGATCAAGGCGACCGGCCACGAAAACTGCTATTTCCCGCTGTTCATCCCGCTGTCCTATTTCGAAAAGGAGGCGGAGCATGTCGAGGGCTTCGCCAAGGAAATGGCGGTGGTGACGCACCATCGGCTGATCCCGGACGGCAATGGCGGGCTGATGCCCGATCCTGCGGCCAAGCTGGAGGAGCCGCTGGTCGTGCGGCCGACGTCGGAGACGGTGATCGGCACCGCGTTCGCGCGCTGGGTGCAGTCGTGGCGTGACCTGCCGGTGCTGATCAACCAATGGGCCAATGTCGTGCGATGGGAGATGCGGACGCGCATGTTCCTGCGCACCAGCGAATTCCTGTGGCAGGAGGGGCATACCGCCCATGCCACCGCCGAGGAGGCGCGCGAGGAAACGCTCAAGATGCTCGAGGTGTATCGCAGCTTCGCCGAGGATTGCCTCGCGCTGCCGGTGGTCGCGGGCGAAAAGCCCGAGAACGAGCGCTTCCCCGGCGCGGTCGCGACCTACAGCATCGAGGCGATGATGCAGGACGGCAAGGCGCTGCAGGCGGGCACCAGCCATTTCCTGGGGACCAATTTCGCGAAGGCACAGAACATCCGCTTCCAGAACACCGGGGGCGAATTCGAGCTGGCGCACACGACCAGCTGGGGCGTGAGCACGCGCATGATCGGCGGCGTCATCATGGTGCACGGCGACGACGACGGCCTGCGCGTGCCGCCGCGCATCGCGCCCTGGCAGGTGGTGATCGTGCCGATGCTGCGCGACACGCCGGAGGATGAGGCGATCGTCGCCTATGCGAAGGACATCCAGTCCAACCTGTCGGGCCTGACCGCGCTGGGCGAGCCGGTGCGGGCGCTGCTCGACCTGAAGCCCGCCAAGGCGGCGACGAAGCGCTGGGGCTGGGTGAAGAAGGGCGCGCCGATCGTCGTCGAGATCGGCGGGCGCGACATGGCCGGCGGCAACGTGTCGGTGATCCGTCGCGACCGCCTGTACCGCGAGGACGGCAAGCTGGATTCGCAGGTGATGCCGCGTGGCGACTTCGAGGCGGACGCGCCGGCGCTGCTCGCGGCGATCCAGACGGCGCTGCACGAACAGGCGACCGCACGTCTGAAGGCGAGCATCGTCCCGGCGGCGGACTGGGCGGCGGTCGAGGCGCATTTCGCCGATGGCGTGAAGAACCCGGGCTGGACCGAGGTGGCTTGGTCGAAGCCCAGCGGCGCGGCGCTGGACGCGGTGGTCGAGCGGCTGAAGGCGCTGAAGCTGACGATC
>CAYQPM010000179.1:0-4492 GCA_964419295.1 uncultured Stakelama sp.
AGGCCGCCGTTGCCCAGCGCGGCGTCGGGCTCGATCTCCTCGATCTCGGCAAGGTTCACGCCCAGCGTCGCCAGCGCCTCCGCCACTTCGTCGTTGTGACGCAGGTTCGACAATGCATCGCGCAGCAGCCGCCCGATCAGGAATTCGAGGCTGAGATAATAGACGCGCTTGGCGCCGGCCGCATGCGCCTGCTTGGTCGAGGCCATCCAGCGTTCGATGATCTCGTTGCGCAGCGTGAAGATCGTCGCGGCCAGCCAGTCGTGCGGCCGTGCCGCCTGCGCGTCCTTGCCGATGCGGTGGACCAGGGTATCGACGATCGCGGAGGCGAGCGCATTCGGCGGTGTGGCTGTCACGACATGTCCGGCATTGGGGGGATGGAAGGCCGAGTAGACGATGCGCGGGCGCAAATGTCACCAGCCTAAATGGACCGAAGCGGGATTACAGCATGCCGTACAGCAAGGTGAGGTTGAGCCCGATGATCACCGCCGCGATCAGCCACGCCAGTACCCTTAGCCATGCCGGACTGACGAACCCGCCCATCACGTCGGCCCTTCCGGTGAACAGGACCAATGGCACGACGGCGAACGGCAGTTGCAGGCTGAGCACCACCTGGCTCAGCACCAGCAATCGCGTTGCTCCGCCATCGCCGGCCGCGCCGACCACGATCACCGCCGGCACGATCGCCAGCAGGCGCGTCACCAGCCGCCGCAGCCAGACCGGCAGCCGCAGGTTGAGGAACCCTTCCATGACGATCTGCCCGGCCAACGTGCCGGTGATCGTCGAATTTTGGCCCGACGCCAGCAGCGCCACACCGAAGACCACGCTCGCCATGCCGACGCCCATCATCGGCGCGAGCAGGCGATAGGCTTCGTCGATCTCGGCGACTTCGTTCCGGCCTGCGGTGTGGAACACCGCGGCAGCGACGATCAGGATCGCGGCATTGATGAAAAAAGCGAGGGCGAGCGCGATCGTGCTGTCCAGCGTCGCGAGCCGCGCCGCTTCCGCCTTGCCGGCGTCGGTCCGTTCGAATGCACGGATCTGTACGATGGAAGAATGGAGGTACAGATTGTGCGGCATGACCGTCGCGCCGAGGATGCCGATCGCCAGATAGAGCCTGGCGGGATCGGTGACGATGCCGGGCGTGGGGATTAGTCCTGCCATGACCGCGGACAGATCGGGCCGCGCGTGGAACAGTTCGAACGCGAAGCAGCCCGCGATGATGACCAGCAGCGCGAGGATGAACGCCTCTATCTTGCGAAAGCCATAGCGTTGCAGCGCGAGGATCAGGAAGACGTCGAGCGCTGTCACCACCACGCCCCATATGAGCGGTATGCCGAACAGCAGCTTGAGCGCGATCGCGGTGCCGAGCACTTCGGCAAGGTCGCATGCGATGATCGCGATTTCGGCGAGGACCCAGAGCGCGAAGGCGACCGGCCGGCTGTAATAGGCCCGGCATGCCTGCGCCAGGTCGAGCCCGGCGGCGACGCCGAGGCGGACCGACAAAGCCTGCAACACGATCGCCATCAGGTTGGACAGCAGCACGACCGACAGCAGGGTATAGCCGAACGCCGACCCGCCGGCGATGTCGGTCGCCCAGTTGCCGGGATCCATATAGCCCACCGCGACCAGAAACCCCGGCCCCATGAACGCGGCCAGCCTGCGCCACCCGGAACCGCCGATCGGAAGCGCGACGCTGCCTTGGCTGCCCATGAGAGAACCGGCGGACGAGGGTGCGGGCGGCGTCATCCCGGCTGTCTGTGGCCGAAGCGCCCGGCGGCGGCAACCCGGCAGAAGGCGAGGAGGATCAACGCGTCAGCGCCGTCCCTCGCAAGTCCGCGACGCCGACCGCGAAGACAGGACCTCAGACCGGCGCGGCATCCTTGTCGGGGCCGGCGCCATAATGGTGCCACGTAAAGATGGCGAGTGCGCCGCGATGGGGGCGCCAGGCTTCCGCGAGCGCCCGGCACTGCTTTTCGGACGGCCGCTCGTCATGCCCGAGCAGGCGCCCGAGCTCGATCTGCACCGCCAGGTCGCCCGCCGGCCACACGTCCGCGCGACCCTCCGCGAACAGCAGGTAGATTTCCGCGGACCAGCGGCCGATCCCCTTCACCCGGACGAGCTGGGCGATAGCCTCCTCGTCGTCGGCGGGGAGGTTGTCGAGGTCGAGCCGGCCGTTCGTCACCTCTTCGGCGAGGCTGCGCGCATAGCTCGCCTTCTGCCGCGACAGGCCGGCGGCGCGCAGCGTCTCGTCACCGGCGGCGAGGATGGTGTGGGGATCGCCGGGATCGCCGACCAGCGATTCCAGCTTGCGGTACACCGCGGCGGCCGAGGCGACGCTGACCTGCTGGCCCAGGATCGTCCGCAGCAAGGTCGCATAGCCGCGCTCGCGGATGCGCGGCGGCGGATAGCCGACGCGCGACAGGCCGGCGGCGAAGCCCGGCTCCGCCTCGGCAAGCGCATCCATCGCCGTGCGAATCTGTTCGATGCTCAGGCCCATGCTTGATCCTTGCGACGGAGCACGGCATGGCCGGCGACGACTTCAGCGGAGAATATCATGCCCAAGCTTATCGTCGTCACGCGTGAGGGGGAAGAACGCGAGATCATGGGCGAAGCCGGCCTTTCGGTGATGGAAGTGATCCGCGACGCCGGGATCGACGAACTGCTGGCGCTGTGCGGCGGCTGTTGCAGCTGCGCCACCTGCCACGTCCATGTCGACCCGGAGTTTGCGGACAAACTGCCGGCGATGGGCCCCGATGAGGACGACCTGCTCGATTCGAGCGACGAACGCGACGCGACCTCGCGCCTGTCATGCCAGATCCAGATGACCCCGGCGCTCGATGGCCTGAAAGTGACGATCGCCGGCGAGGATTGATGGTCAGGCAGCTGGCGCGGCGGCCCGTGGCAACCGCAGCGCCAGCCAGTTGACGATGGCGCGCCCCTCCCGCTGGTCCACGCCTGATGCGCAGTGGATCGTATCCGCGCCGTAGGAAAAGCTGACCGCGCCGGAGGACGGGCGCACGAAGAACGGCGTGTTCAATCCCTGTCCGCTCCACCACGCCGGTCCTGCGGGGGCGGGTGCGACCAGATCCCGCACCATCGCGCCGCGATACCGCCAGCTACGCCTCAGCGGCCCGATGCCCGCGGAAATGACGAGATCACCGCGCTCGACCCTGATCCATTCCGCTCCCGCAACCTGCATGGCGAACGTCGATGCCGCGAAGGTCCATCCAACCGCCCAGAAGACCAGCCAGATCGCGAGAAACGCGCCGGGTTCAGCCGTTTCTTGAACGATCGCCTGTATTCCGCCGAATGTCCACATGACCAGCCAGACCGGCAGGAACACGAGCGCGAACCACATGCGGCGCGGCGGGATACGCAGCTGTTCGACCCCGTCGACCCGTTCGACGCGGTGACGCGCCGATCGTGGTTCCACATAACCCGTCATGTTGCGCGCTCCCTGTCGCCGACCCGCAGCCTGGACCAAAGTTTGCGGGGATCAAGCGTCCTTCGTCAGGCTCGTGCCGCCACCGCATAAAGCGCGATCGCAGCCGCGTTGGACACGTTCAGGCTTTCCACCTTGCCGCTGATCGGCAGCTTGGCGAGTTCGTCGCAATGCACTTCGGTGTTCTGGCGCATGCCCTCGCCCTCGGCGCCCAGCACGATGCAGATGCGCTGCGTTCCCATCGCCTCGGCCAGCGTCTGGTCGGCGTGCCCGGTGAGGCCGATCCGCCAGAACCCCGCCTCCGCGATCTCCTCAAGCGCGCGCGCGAGATTGACGACGCGGATCCACGGCACCGTCTCGAGCGCCCCCGAAGCGGACCGCGCCACTGTCCCGCTTTCAGGCGGCGCGTGGCGATCCTGCGTGACGATGCCCAGCGCGTCGAACGCCGCGGCCGACCGCAGGATCGCGCCGACATTGTGCGGATCGGTCACCTGATCCAGCACCACGAGCGGCCGCCGGTCGTCCTTGCCTTCGATGAGCAGGTCGGCCAGCCACATGTCGTCCAGCGGCTCCACCTCGGCGACAAGGCCCTGGTGCGGGGCATCGGAGGGCACCAGCCGTCCGAGGTCGGCGACATCGGCATATACCACCGGCATCGCCGCGGGGATGTCGAGCGCCGCGAGCGCCTCGCGCGTGCCCCACAGCTTGCGGACCACCCGGTTCGGGTTGGCGAGCGCGGCCGTCACCGGATGGCGGCCCCAGAACTTGGGGCGGTTGGCGGTGCCGGTCGAAGGGCGGTGGCCACGGCGCGCCATCAGCGGCGCCCGCGTGCGAGATTGGTGGTCAGCATGGTCTGGACTCTGGACATCGGGATCATCGATCCCGGCTAGGCGGCAGGCGCGGATTGCGCAAGCACCCGACATTCCGCCCGGTCTTACCGGCAAGTGCCGTTGACAGGCGCGTTCCGCTTCGCCAATAGGCCGCCTCGCTTCACTGAGGCGGCTCATCTGGACAGGTGGCCGAGTGGTTAAAGGCAGCAGACTGTAAATC
>CAYQPM010000180.1:0-4466 GCA_964419295.1 uncultured Stakelama sp.
TCGATCTTGGTGAGCGCGATGCCCGTGATGCCGCCGACCGCCGCCGACTGGCGCAGCAGCACCGTGTCGATCCAGCCGCACCGCCGCTTGCGCCCGGTGACCGTGCCGAACTCATGGCCGCGCACCCCAAGTCGCTCGCCGGTCTCGTCATCCAGCTCGGTCGGGAACGGCCCCGATCCGACGCGGGTCGTATAGGCCTTGGCGATCCCCAGCACGAAACCGACCGCCGCCGGCCCCAGGCCGGATCCGCCCGCGGCGGTGCCCGCGACTGTGTTGGACGAGGTGACGAACGGATAGGTGCCGTGATCGACGTCGAGCAGCACGCCCTGCGCGCCTTCGAACAGGATGCGCTTGCCGCGGCTGCGCGCTTCGTTGAGGTCGCGCCACACCGGCTTGGCGAAGGGCAGCACGAAGCCCGCGATGTCGCGCAGTTCCGCGACCAGCCCCTCACGGTCGATCGCCGGCGAACCGAAGCCCGCGCGCAGCGCGTCGTGATGCGCCAGCAACCGGTCCAGCTGCGGCCCCAGATCGTCGAGATGCGCCAGATCGCAGACGCGGATCGCGCGCCGGCCGACCTTGTCCTCGTAAGCCGGGCCGATCCCGCGCCGCGTGGTGCCGATCTTGCCCGCGCCCGACGCATCCTCCCGCAGGGCGTCGAGGTCGCGGTGCAGCGGCAGGATCAGCGCGCAATTGTCGGCGATGCGCAGCGTCTCGGGCGTGGCGGACACGCCCTGCGCCGCCAGCCGCTCGATCTCGGCCTTGAGCGCCCAGGGGTCGAGCACCACGCCGTTGCCGATCACGCTGGGCGTGCCGCGCACGATCCCCGACGGCAGCAGCGAAAGTTTATAGACGTTGTCGCCGACGACGAGCGTATGGCCGGCGTTATGTCCGCCCTGGAAGCGCACGACCATGTCGGCCCGCTCGGCGAGCCAGTCGACGATCTTGCCCTTGCCTTCGTCGCCCCATTGCGCGCCGATGACTGCTACGTTGGCCATGGATACAGGTCTCCGCCTGCCGGCGTTGATTCGTGCGCCCTTCGACAGGACTCGGCGCACGAACAGGTCCTGAGATGCCGCGCGCCTATCGTCGTGTGCGGGCGCGGTCAACCGCTTGGGGGAGGCAGCCGCTCCGCTTCGCATCGCGGGCGGGACCGCCGTCGCGCCAAACGACGCAGGCTCCGAACTTCAAAGCCGTTTCGTGTCCGAAACAGGAATCGCTCTGCATTCCCTCGCTTCGCTCTATAGAGCGCCGATGTCTTTTGCCCTGACGCGCCTGCTCGCGCTCCTCTGCCTTCTCGCAAGCCCCTCGGCGACTGCGGCGCGCAGCGACGAGAACCGACCGCTCAGCCGGCATGCCGCGCAGGCGGCGGTGGTCCGGATCGCCGCGACACGCCGGCACGACGGCGAGGCCGCATGGCGTGCCCTGATCGAGGCGAAGGCGGTCACACTCGGCGACAGGACGATGCGGTTCGAAACGCGGACCTTCGGCGACGCGCCGCCCCATGGCCACAGCCTGTGGATCTCGCTCCACGGTGGCGGCAACGCCGCCCCGGAGGTCAACGATCAGCAATGGCGCAACCAGATCGGCCTCTACCGGCCGGCCGAGGGCATCTACCTTGCACCGCGCGCGCCGACCGATACGTGGGACCTGTGGCATGAAGCGCATATCGATCCGATGCTGCAGCGGTTGATCGACGCGGAGGTCGCGATCGACGGCGTCGACCCCGATCGCATCTATCTGATGGGCTATTCCGCCGGCGGCGACGGGGTGTGGCAGCTTGCGCCGCGGCTGGCCGACCGGTTCGCCGCGGCGGCGACGATGGCGGGGCATCCGGGCGATGCGTCGTCGCTGCCGCTCCGCAACCTGCCCTTCGCGCTGTTCGTCGGCGGTGCGGACGCCGCCTATGACCGGAACCGGCTCGCGGTGGCAAAGACGCAGGAACTCGATCGGCTGCACGCCGCGGACCCGGACGGCTATGTCTTCCTGTCCCGCGTCTATCCGGGGCTGCCGCACTGGATGGACCGGCGTGATGCGGAGGCGGTGCCGTGGATGGCACGCTTCACGCGCGATCCGTGGCCGCGTCGGCTGGTCTGGGTACAGGACGACGTGCTGCACGACCGCTTCTACTGGCTGTGCCTGCGGGATCCGGCGACCGCCCGTGCCGGCCAGCGGATCGAGGCGACGGTGAGCGGACAGGACATCCGGCTGACCGGCGACGTGCCGACAGGACTGGTGCTGCGTCTGTCCGACCGACTGGTCGACCTCGATCGACCGGTGCGGGTATCGGTCGACGACCGCGTCGTGTTTCGCGGGCGGGTCGCGCGGACGGCGGCGGCGATCCGTGCCTCGCTTGCCGAACGCTACGATCCGGCAAGCGTCGCGACCGCCTTGCTGACCGTGCCGGGGGTCAGAGCGCCCGCGCCTCGCCCCTGACGTAGAGGTGCGTGCAGAGCTGCGCCTCGGGCGTGTCGCCCGGCGTCAGCGCCGCCACCGTGACCCAGCCGTCGGCGCGCATCGCCGACCCCGCCTCATGCGGCGTACCGAAGGGCAGGAACAGGCGGCGGCGATCGGCCATCCCGGCGGTGGCGACGATCGCGTCGGCATAGAGCGAAAATCCGGTCGCCGCCTCCTCCGCACCGCCCTCGTGCATCACGGTATAGGTGCCGCCCCGGCCGACCTCGCGCACCGCGCCGGCGATGAACAGCGAAAAGCCGAGCCACGACTGATATTCGAAGCCATGCCGCTCGGTCGGGTCGAGCGTCAGCGTGACGTCCTGCCCCAGCCCCGCCGCCAGCGCGGCGAGGCCGTCCAGCCGGCTGGCGAGCGCCTGCCCGGTATCGAAGGCCCGCAGCCGCGCCATCGCGCTCGCGAACGGTCCCGCCGCCTCGATCAGCGGCAGATAGCCGGGCGCGATCGCCGCGACCGCGCCGGCATCCTTGGCGTCCAGCCGGTCCTGGAGCAGCGCGATCCGCTCCGCCGCGACCGGCAGCGGCCCGGCGGCGAGCGTGTCGACCAGATCGGGCAAGGTGAAATCGATCGACAGCCCGCTCGCCCCCGCTGCGGTCAATGCCGATACGGCGACGGCCACCACCTCCTGCGCGGCGGCGATCGAATCGAGGCCGATCAGCTCGCATCCGATCTGCCGCCATTCGCGGGCCGGCGCCAGTTCGGGGCTGCGCAGCTTGAGCACCGGACCGGCATAGGACAGGCGCACCGGCCGCGGATGATGGCCCATGCGGGTCGCGGCGATGCGCGCGATCTGTGCGGTGACGTCGGGACGGATCGCCAGCGTCCGCTGCGACACCGGATCGACGTAGCGCACCGCATCGGTCAGCGCGCCGTCCTTCAGCCGCGAACCGAGCGCATCGGCATATTCGACCAACGGGGGATCGGCGCGCTCATAGCCATAGAGGCGCGCCGCCTCCAGCGCACGTGCCTCGACGGCGGCGGCGGCATCGGCATGCGGCGGCAGCCGGTCGCGGAAGCCTTCGGGAAGCAGGGGTGTCATCGCTGCGTCCCCTATCGGCGGCCGGCAACGGGGGCAACGCCGGATCGCGCCGCCCCCGCCGCGCGTCAGAAGGTCAGGCCCATCGCGGTCTTCACGCCGGGCAGCGCCTTCACCTTCGCCAGCAGAGCCGCGTTCACCGGCTCGTCGACCGACAGCAGCAGCACCGCCTCGCCGCCCGCCTGACGGCGGCCGAGGTGGAAGGTGCCGATGTTGACGCCCGCCTCGCCCAATGCCGTCCCCAGCCGCCCGATGAAGCCCGGCGCATCCTCGTTGACGACGTACAGCATCGGGCCGACCAGATCGGCCTCCACCTTGATGCCGAACAGTTCGACCAGCCGCGGCGCGGCATCGCCGAACAATGTGCCCGCCACCGAACGCTCGCCATCGGCGGTGCGCACCGATACGCGCAGCAGCGTGTGATAATCGCCCTCGCGCTCGGTCCGCACCTCGCGCACCTCGACGCCGCGGTCGCGCGCCAGCAGCGGCGCGTTGACCATGTTGACCGTCGCGGTCTGGTTGCGCAGGAAGCCCGCCAGCACCGCGCTGGTGATCGGCTTGGCGTTCAGGTCCGCCGCCGCGCCTTCGGTGTGGACCGAGATACGCGTGATCGCGCCGGTGGTCAGCTGACCGACGAGCGACCCGAGCTTTTCCGCAAGCGCCATATAGGGCTTCAGCTTGGGCGCTTCCTCGGCCGACAGGCTCGGCATGTTGAGCGCGTTGGTGACGCCGCCGCTGACGAGGAAATCGGCCATCTGTTCGGCGACCTGGATCGCGACGTTGACCTGCGCCTCGGTGGTCGACGCGCCGAGGTGCGGCGTGCTGACGAAGTTCGGCGTGCCGAACAGCGGCGATGCCTTCGCCGGCTCCTCGACGAACACGTCGAGCGCCGCGCCGCCGATATGACCGCTGTCGAGGCCCGCCTTCAGCGCCGCCTCGTCGATCAGGCCGCCGCGCGCGC
>CAYQPM010000181.1:0-4459 GCA_964419295.1 uncultured Stakelama sp.
CCGCCCTTCAGCTTCGCCTTCTTGATCAGATCGCCATATTGATGCGCCAGCAGGTGCGACTGGATCTGGGTCACCGTATCCATCGTCACGTTGACGACGATCAGCAGGCTGGTGCCGCCCAGATAGAAGGGGATCGACAGCGCCGACACCAGATATTCCGGCAACAGGCAGATGATCGTCAGATAGGCGGCGCCGATCACGGTGATGCGCGTCAGCACATAATCGAAATAGGTCTCGGTATTCTTGCCGGGGCGGATGCCGGGGATGAAGCCGCCGTAGCGCTTCAGATTGTCCGCCGTTTCTTCCGGATTGAACACCACTGCGGTGTAGAAGAACGAGAAGAAGATGATGCCGGCGGCGTAGAGCGCCATGTACACCGGCTGGCCGTGCGCGAGATACTGGTTGAGGGTGATGATGAAGTCGCCCCACTTCGATTCGCCCGCGACGCGCTGGCCGGCGAACTGCGAGATGGTCAGCGGCATCAGCAGCAGCGACGAGGCGAAGATCGGCGGGATCACACCCGCGGTGTTGATCTTGAGCGGCAGATGGCTGCGATCCGCCTGCATGCCGCGCTGCGTCTGGCGCTTGGGATATTGGATCAGGATGCGGCGCTGCGCCCGCTCCATGAAGCAGATGAACAGGATCAACGCGACGACGGCGATGATGATGCCGATCAGGCGCACCGCGTCGATCGATCCCGAACGTCCGCCCTCCAGCAGGTTGACCAGCGTCGTCGGCAGGTTGGCGACGATGCCCGCCATGATGATCAGCGATACGCCGTTGCCGATCCCGCGTGCGGTGATCTGCTCGCCGATCCACATCAGGAACATCGTGCCGCCGATCAGCGAAATGACCGCGCCGACGAGGAACAGCATCCCCGGCTCGACCACCACGCCCTGGCTCTGAAAGCCGAGCGCGATGAAATAGCCCTGGATCGCGGTCAGCGCCACGGTGCCGTAGCGGGTGTACTGGTTGAGCTTCTTGCGGCCCGATTCGCCTTCCTTCTTGATCGCCGCGAGCTGCGGCGACAGCGAGGTCGCGAGCTGCACGACGATCGAGGCGGTGATATACGGCATCACGCCCAGCGCGATCAGGCTCGCGCGCTTGAGCGATCCGCCGGAAAAGGCGTTGAAGAAGTCGAGCACGCCCCCGTTGGTGCGCTGCGCCAGCTGGGTCAGCGCGGTCGGATCGATGCCCGGCAGCGGAACGTAGCTCAGCAGGCGGAAGACGATCAGCGCGCCGATCGTGAACCACAGCCTCTTCTTGAGATCGGTCGCCTGCGCGAATTTCGCGAGACTGATGCTTTGCGCCATCTGGTCGGCTGCGGATGCCATGCGTGTCGGTGTCCTGGAAACAAAAACGGCGGGATGCGTTTAACCGCCCCGCCGCTCATATAGGCGCTGGATGCGCCTTGTCTAATCGGTCAGGCGCTTTGTGACCGCGCCGACGGGACCGAACGGGGGTTCGCCTGGTCATGGGAACCCCAGTCCCGGCCCCCGCCCGCGCGGGGACACGAAGACTTACGCCTTGAACGACGCCTTCTTTTCCTGGCGCGCCTTGTACTGGACGCCCTTCTTCGCGGCGGCCTTCTCGGCAGCCGGCACGATCACCGGGACGTCGAGCGAACCACCGGTCTTCTCGACCATCGCACGTGCTGCGGCGGACACGCCGGCGACGTGGAAGGCGAGCTTGGTGGTCAGTTCACCCTTGGCGAGCAGACGGACACCGTCCTTGCCGCCACGGACGAGGCCGGCGGCCTTCAGCGCCGCCTGATCGATCGTGCCGTCGGTCGAAAGCTTGCCCGCATCGATCGCCTTCTGGATCGCGCCGGTGTTCACCTCGGCATAATCCTTGGCGAAGATGTTGTTGAAGCCGCGCTTCGGCAGACGCATGTGGAGCGGCATCTGGCCGCCTTCGAAGCCGGCGATGCTGACGCCCTCGCGGCTCTTCTGGCCCTTCTGGCCGCGGCCGCCGGTCTTGCCCTTGCCCGAGCCGATGCCGCGTCCGACGCGGATCTTGGACTTGCGGGCACCCTGGTTGTCGCGGAGTTCGTTGAGCTTCATGATATGCACTCGCTTTCGCTTTTGTCGCGCTGCCGGCCGGGCCGGCGGAAAAACTGGAAAAAGGAAGGGGGCCGGTTAGCCCCCTTCCCCGTATTTGTCACTAGGTCGCCGTGAGGGTGTTAGCCCTGCACCTCGACCATGTGCTGCACCTTGCGGATCATCCCGCGGACCTCGGGGCTGTCTTCCAGCTCCGAAACCTTGTGCATCTTGTTGAGGCCGAGGCCAATCAGCGTCGCGCGCTGGCTGGCAACACGGCGGATCGGCGAACCGGTCTGCTTGATCTTGATCGTTGCCATGTCGATTACTCCACGACGGCCGCTGCGTCCGCCTCGGCGGTCTGCGAACCACCGCGGCCGAGCAGGTCGGCGATCTTCTTGCCACGACGCTGTGCAACCGACTTCGGCGAAGTCTGCTCACCCAGTGCCTCGAACGTGGCGCGGATCATGTTGTAGGGATTGGACGTGCCGACCGACTTGGTCACCACGTCGGCAACGCCGAGGCTCTCGAAGATGGCGCGCATCGGGCCACCTGCGATGATGCCGGTGCCCTGCGGCGCCGAGCGCAGCGTCACGCGACCGGCACCGAAGTGACCGTTGCCGTCGTGATGCAGCGTACGACCGTCCTTCAGGGGAACGCGAACCATCGCCTTCTTCGCGGCCGCAGTGGCCTTGGAGATGGCTTCCGGCACTTCGCGCGCCTTGCCGTGACCGAAGCCGACGCGGCCCTTGCCGTCACCGACGACGACCAGTGCCGCGAAGCCGAAGCGCTTGCCGCCCTTCACCGTCTTCGAGACGCGGTTGATGTGGACCAGCTTCTCGATCAGCTCTTCGCCGCCGTCGTCCTGACCGGGACGACCGCCACGGTTGTCGCGACCGCGACCGCCGTCACGACCGCCGCGATTGCCGCCGGGTCCACCCGGACCACGACCGCCACCGCCGCCACCACGACCACCGCGCGGGGGACCGCCACGACCGCCGCCCGGACCGCCGAAGCCGCCCTGCTGACCACCCTGGGGCGCCGAAGCGGCGTCCTGGGGAGTGCCCTCAGCCGCTGCGGGCTGCACGTTATTCTCGTCAGCCATTTTAGAACTCCAATCCGGCTGCACGGGCCGCTTCGGCCAGCGCCTTGACGCGGCCGTGGAACAGGAAGCCACCGCGATCGAACACGACCTGCGTCACGCCGGCGGCCTTCGCCGCTTCCGCCACGCGGGTGCCGACTGCGGTCGCTGCCGCAATGTTGGCGCCGGACGTGTCGCGCACGTCCTTCTCCAGCGTCGAGGCCGATGCCACCGTCTTGCCGGCGACGTCGTCGATCACCTGGGCATACATGTGCTTGCCCGAGCGATGGATCGACAGCCGCGGGCGGGTGCCCGAGCGTGCCTTGAGTGCGGTACGATTGCGCCGACGGCGCTTTGCGAAAAGAGAGAGACCCTTGGTCATTACTTCTTCTTCCCTTCCTTGCGGAAGATGAACTCGCCGTCGTACTTGATGCCCTTGCCCTTGTACGGCTCCGGCTTGCGCCACTGACGAATCTCGGCGGCCAGCTGGCCGACCTTCTGCTTGTCGGACCCACTGATCTCGACGGTGGTGGCGTCGGGCGTCTTCACCTCGATGCCTTCCGGCACGTCGATGTTGACGTCATGGCTGTAGCCGAGCTGCAGCTTCAGGTTGCGACCCTGCGCGGCGGCACGATAGCCGACGCCGGTGATCACCAGCTTCTTCGTGAAGCCGTCGGTGACGCCCGTGATCAGGTTCTGCACCATGGTCCGCTGCATGCCCCAGAACGCGCGAGCGCGCTTGGTATCGTTCGCGGGCTGTACCGAAATACCGCCGTCCTCGAGCGTGTAGCTGATCTCGTCGCGCAACGGCATGGTCAGGGTGCCCTTGGGACCCTTCACGCTGATGATGCCGTTGTTGATCGTCGGGGTCACGCCCGCCGGTACGGTGACCGGCTTCTTACCGATGCGGCTCATCAGAAGACCTCCGCAAGCACTTCGCCGCCGACGTTCTGGTCGCGCGCTTCCGCGTCGGACAGAACGCCACGAGGCGTCGAGACGATGGTGATGCCGAGGCCGTTGCGGACGCGGGGCAGATCCTGCGAACCGGAATAGACGCGGCGGCCGGGCTTCGAGACGCGCGCGACGTGCTTGATCGCCGGCTGGCCTTCGAAATACTTCAGCTCGATGCGGACGCCGGCGGCCGGGCCCATCTGTTCGTCGCTGTAGCCACGGATATAGCCTTCGCGCTGGAGCACGTCGAGGACGCGGATGCGCAGCTTCGACGAGGGCGAGAGGACGGAATCCTTCTTCGCGCGCTGGCCGTTGCGGATGCGGGTGAGCAAGTCACCCAGGGGATCGGTCAATGCCATGATTGAATCCTTACCAGCTCGACTTGGTG
>CAYQPM010000182.1:0-4455 GCA_964419295.1 uncultured Stakelama sp.
CCCATCGTCTTCTTGCCCTCGATCCGGTACGGCTCCTTCAGCGTCGAGAAATCGAACCAGCGCCCCTCGGCGGCGCCCTTCCCCACGATCGCGCCGCAATCGTCGATCAGGCCGTTGACCCGCCACACCCGCGCGCCCTGCATCGCGATCTCGCGCACGTTCACCTCCGGCGTGTCCTCCGGACAGAACACGATCGTCTCGATCCCGACGCGCGTCGCATAGGCCGCGAGCGCCGCGCCCGCATTGCCGTTGGTCGGCATCGCGATGCGGGTGACGCCCAGCTCCTTGGCCATCGCCACCGCCATGACCAGCCCGCGCGCCTTGAAGCTGCCGGTCGGCAGCCGCCCCTCGTCCTTGACGAGCACGTTGGGGCTGCCCGCGCTGTTCGGGATCGGGATCAGCGGCGTCTCGATCTCGCCGAGGCTGACGACGTTCTCCGTGTGCCGGACCGGGAGCAGCTCGCGCCACCGCCACATGTCGGTTTCGCGGCCCGAAAGCATCGCCCTGGGCAGGTTCGCCTTCACCGCGGCGAGGTCGTAGCGGACCAGCAGCGGCCGGCCGGCGCGCGACAGGCCGTGCAGCCGGTCCGCCTCATAGCGCTCGCCGGTCAGCGAACATTCCAGATGCGTGACGAAGGTGGGGCGATCGGCGGTGAGATTGGCGTTCATGGCGCCGTCATGCCGTCGATGGCGGCGCGCGCCAAGCCCCGGTCGCGTCGATTCGCCAGCGAAGCGGCACCGGTCCGGCCCGCCGCGCTCAGCCATGGCGTCAGCGTCGCCCAGGGCAGCGTCACCGGATCCGCGCACGCGGCGACGACGTGCGCCAGTTGCGCGGTGAAGACGAGGCCGGTGCGCGACAGTCCGATGTCCCAGAACTCGGCCTCCGCCAGTGGGTCCCGGCAATCGGCCTCGATCGCGTCAGACCGGCCGACGATGACCGCGCGGAGGGCCGGGCGCAGCGCGACGCCATAGTCCCGCTTCTCCTTCGCCGCGGGCGTCAGCCAGTCGTGCAGGTCCACCGCTGCGCCGGTCGCCCTGTCGAAGGTGAGCGAGGTCACGCCGCCGTCGGGGTGTGCGCCGCCGCAGTCATAATCGACCGACTCGCTGGCCGCCACCCAATGCGACGAGAGCAACGTCGGCCGGACGTCCGCGGCATAATCGCCGCCGCCGCCGGACGACGCCAGCGCGCCCGTCACGCATGCGAACCAGTCGCTGCCCGCCGCGCCGGCCGGTATCAGCTTGCGCAGGCGCGTGTTGATCCGCTCGCCCGCCGCGCCGCGATCCGGCAGGGCGAAGCTTGCCAGCGACACGTCGTCGAACGCGGGTCCCACGTCGAAGCGCAGCCGGCGATAGGGTGCGCCAGCCAGCGTGGCGGGCGCGGACGTGACCCTGACGGGGCGGATGCGCGCTGCGTGAAACGCCATGCTCTCACACGGATCGTCATCGGTCGTCGCGACGCGCGCGAGCGCGAAGGGCATGCGGCGCGCACCGTCGATCCAGGTGCCGGAGAGCCGGTTCGGCTGGACAGTATCGAACGTCCACCGCGGTGCGGGCGTTCTCGCGGACGCGTTGCCGGACGCTTCGGTCCAGGTCCTCGATCCGCCGGCCTGCTCGAGGTGGATCGGGCGCAACCGCGCGACATAATAATAAGCGCCGACACCGCGACCCATGCCGTCCCGCGCCACGCAGGCGCGGACGGACAAGGTCCCGACCTTACCCTGCCACACGCCTTGCCAGGCCGGCGCAGGCGGGTCGGCCGGGGCTGCGGCCACCAGCAGCGGCAGCGCCCACATGGTGAACGCTGCCCGCAAGGCTCAGTCGGGCTTCTTCGCCACGCCGACCAGCGCGGGGCGGAGCAGCCGGTCCTTGATCATATAACCGGCCTGCATTTCCTGCACGATCGTGCCGGGCGCGGCGTCGCTCGGCACTTCCATCATCGCCTGGTGCTTGTTGGGATCGAGCGTCGCGCCCATCGCCTCGATCCGGGTGATGCCGTTGCGCGTGAACACGCTGTCGAGCTCACGACCGGTCGCTTCCAGACCGGTGACGAGGCCCTTCATCTTTTCGTCGGCACGCAGGTCCGCCGGGATGGCCGACAGCCCTCGCGACAGATTGTCCGCGACCGACAGGATGTCGCGCGCGAACGACGTCGTCGCGTAATTGCGGGCGTCGGACACCTCCTTCTCGGTACGGCGGCGGACGTTCTGGATCTCCGCCTGCGCATACAAAGTCTGCTGCTTCGCCTCGGCCAGCTGGTTCTCCAGCTCCGCCACCCGGTCGTGCTCGGCGACTTCCGGAGCGGCCTCCGCCGTCTCCTGGCGCAGCACCTCAGCGTCGCTTTTCGTCTCTTCGGTCATTCGATTCCCTGTAATGTCAGCCCATCAAACGGGCGAGCGTTGCCGCCGTGAAATCCACCATGGGCACGACGCGGGCATAGTTCAACCGCGTCGGGCCGATCACCCCCACCACGCCGACCACCCTGCCGCCAGCGCCGCGAAACGGTCGGGCGATCACCGAACTGCCTGAAAGGGCGAACAATTTGTTCTCGGCACCGATGAAGATGCGGGTCGCATCGCCGGCGCTCGCGCTATCGAGCAGGTTGGCGATTTCCTGCTTCCCCTCGAGATCGTCGAGCAGGTCGCGGACGCGGTCCAGGTCGGCGGCAGCCGCCGCGTCGATCAGCCGGCTCTGCCCGCGCACGATGAACACCGGACGGCGTGCGCCATCCTCGCTCCAGACCGCCAGCCCGCGTTCGACCAGCGTCCGCGCCGCGACGTCGAGTTCGGCGCGTTCCTCGACCAGCTGCCGCTCGATCCGCGCCCGCGCCTCCGCCAGCGTCAGGCCGCCGAGCGTCGCGGTCATGTAATTGCCCGCCTCGATTAGCGCGGACGGCGTCATGCCCGCCGGCAGCTGGATCACCCGGTTCTCGACCGATCCGTCCTCGCTGACCAGCACCGCCATCGCCTGGTCCGGCGACAGGCCGACGAAGCCGATCGAGCGCAGCGCGAGTTCCCGCTTGGGCACCATCACCAGCCCGGCACAAGCCGACAGGCCGGACAGCGCGGCGGTGGTCGCGGCCAGCGCCTCCTCGACCGGGCCGTGATAGCCGACCCGCGATTCAATCGCCGCGCGCTCTTCCGCGGACGGCTCCAGCGCCTGCATCATGCCATCGACGAACAGCCGCAGGCCGCGTTCGGTAGGGATCCGGCCGGCGCTGGTGTGCGGACTGGCGAGCAGCCCCAGTTCCTCCAGCTCCTGCATCACGCCGCGAATCGACGCCGGCGACAGGTTGAGCCCGGAGGCGACGGCGATCGTCTTCGACCCGACCGGCATCCCGTTGGCGACATAACCGTCCACCACCGCGCGGAAGATGTCGCGCGCCCGATCGGTCAATTCGGTGACGGGGAATGCCATGGGAAGGTATCTAGGGCGGATCGGCCGCGGGCAACAGGGCCTGTCATTGCCTGCGGCCCGCCTCCAAGTCCGTCATCCCCGGGCGGGCGGGGATGACAAATAAAGGGAGCGTGATTTACCGCCCGCCCCGCGACCCGATGAAGGCCGCGATCGGGAGTGCGTCGGGGGCGTTACGCAGCGCCTCTCGCAGCGCCTGCGGGCCGCAGCCATAATAGAGGTTGAGGTGCTGGCGACCGCCGCTCGCCTCGCTCCACACGATATCGACGCTCGGCATATCGGTCGGCGCATTCTCGCAGCCGGGCTGGCCGGGCTGGAGCAGCGTCTCGGCATCGCGCGGCCGATACGGCGCCAGCCTGGCCGCGAAGCCGCGATAGGCGGCGGGGGTTGCGCGGAATTCCCGGACGCCGGTCACCGCCGTGAAGCGCTTGCCCTCGAACGTGCCGCGCCCGTCCGGCGCGATCGTGACCGCATAGACCGGGCAGGTGCCGAAACAGGGCGCGGTTTCGTAGCGGATCGTCTCGCTGTCGATCGCCATCGGCCGGCCGGCACTGCCCGCGCCCGACGCATCGACCATCGCGCATCCGGAAAGCGTCAGGATAGCGCCCAGCGCCATGGTCGACATCTTGTACACGGCTCGTCCCCTTTGCTCACCACTGGCGCAGCGTTCCTGCGCCGTCTAGGGCATTGACCGATCAGACCTTGAGGAGACTTGCATGCGCCCCAGCGGCCGCGCCCCCGATCAGATGCGGGCCATCACGATCGAGCCGAACTTCACCCGTCACGCCGAAGGATCGGTGCTGGTCGGCTTCGGCGACACCAAGGTGCTCGTCACCGCCAGCATCGAAGAACGCGTGCCGCCGTTCCTGCGCGGCAAGGGCGAAGGCTGGGTGACCGCCGAATACGGCATGCTGCCCCGCGCCACCCATACGCGCGGCAACCGCGAAGCCGCCAAGGGCAAACAGTCGGGCCGCACGCAGGAAATCCAGCGGCTGATCGGCCGGTCGCTGCGGTCGGTGGTCGACATGAAGCTGCTCGGCGAGCG
>CAYQPM010000183.1:0-4427 GCA_964419295.1 uncultured Stakelama sp.
ACATGGCGCAAAGCTGGTCACCGCCGTCGCCACCGCCAGCGTGCCGAAGATCACGATCCTGATCGGCGGCAGCTTCGGCGCGGGCAATTACGGCATGTGCGGCCGCGCCTACGGCCCGCGCTTCCTGTTCACCTGGCCCAACAGCCGGATCAGCGTGATGGGCGGCGAACAGGCGGCGAGCGTGCTCGCCACCGTCCACCGCGACGCGGAAACCTGGACGCCCGATCAGGCCGAAACCTTCAAGGCCCCGATCCGCGCCAAGTACGAGGACGAGGGCAACCCCTGGTATGCCACCGCCCGCCTGTGGGACGACGGCATCATCGACCCCGCGCAGACCCGCGACGTCCTCGGCCTCAGCCTCGCCGCCTGCCAAAACGCCCCCATCCCGGAGCGCGCCAGCTTCGGCGTGTTCCGGATGTGAGGACGACGACCGGCCTTAATCCTCCCCGGCACGGGGAGGGGGACCGCGCCGCGCAGCGGCGTGGTGGAGGGGCAGCCCCGAACATCGCCCGTCAGCCGTCATGCTGAGAGCCTCGGCAGCCACGGTCCACCGCGCCCGTCGTCAGCGCCGCGAGATGTCGCTGCCCGAAATACTGCTCTGGCGCGTGCTGAAGACCCGGCCCGACGGTCTCAAGTTTCGCAAACAGCACCCCGTCGGCACGTACACGCTCGACTTCTTTTGCGCCGAGGCAAAGCTCTGCATCGAGGTCGATGGCGAGGCGCATGACCGCGGCGATCAGCCCGCCTTCGACGCCAGTCGCGGGCACTGGCTGAAGCTGCACGGCATCGAGACGCTTCGCATTCCCGCGACAGCCATCCTGCGCGACCTCGACGGCGTGGTCATCCATGTCGTCGAAGCCGTGCGCGCGCGGCTGCCCCTCCGTCAGCCCGATGGGCTGCCACCTCCCCGTTCCGGGGAGGAATGACAAGGTGACCCCCATGCTCCCGCTGATCCTGCTGCTCGCGTTGCAATCCACCGACAAGCTCCCGCCCGCCAATCCGTTGCCCTATGCGGATCCCGAAGCCGCTGCCGTCATGGCGCCGGTCGACGCGATGTTCCGTGGCCTCGCCGCGCACGATGCCGCCGCGATCCTGGCGCAGGTGCGGCCCGAGGGCGGCGCGACGGTCGCGTCGGAAAAGCCGGACGGCACCCGCAGCGTCCGCCACCTCGGCTGGGCGGAATTCGCCGCGGGCGTCAAGCCCGGCCCCGATCGGCTGGAGGAACGGCTGACCGACAGCGTGGTGGAGGTCGATGGCGACATCGCCATGGTCTGGGGCCCGTACACCTTCACAGTGAACGGCAAGATCCACCATTGCGGCACCGATCACTTCGATCTGGTCCGCGAAAACGGCACGTGGAAGGTGCTCAACGTCACCTGGTCGCAGCGCACCACGGGCTGTCCGGCATGACGCTGTCCTACACCGCGGCGCATGCGCTATGGCGCGCCGTCATGCCCGCGCGCTCCGCCCATCGCCGCATCGCATCGCCGTCCGCCACGCCCCCGCGCGACCCCGCATCCGCCGCGAGACGTACCGGCAACTTCGGCAACTTCCGCAGCCCATTCACCCGGAGCGCCGCATGATCGAATCGCTGCTCATCGCCAATCGGGGCGAGATCGCCTGCCGCATCATCCGCACCGCGCGCGATCTCGGCATCCGCACCGTCGCCGTCTATTCCGACGCCGACGCGCGGGCGCTGCACGTGCGCGAGGCGGACGAGGCGGTGCGTATCGGCCCGGCGCCGGTGCGGGAAAGCTACCTCGTCGGCGAACGGATCATCGCCGCCGCGCGCGATACCGGGGCGCAGGCGATCCACCCGGGGTACGGCTTCCTCAGCGAGAATGCCGACTTCGCGCAGGCGGTGATCGATGCCGGCCTGATCTGGGTCGGGCCGCGCCCGGCCAGCATCCGCGCGATGGGACTGAAGGACGCCGCCAAGCAGCGCATGATCGCCGCTGGCGTGCCGGTGACGCCGGGCTATCTCGGTGACGACCAGCGGCCCGAACACCTGTCCGCCGAAGCCGCCGCGATCGGCTATCCGGTCCTGATCAAGGCGGTCGCCGGCGGCGGCGGCAAGGGCATGCGCCGGGTCGACGATCCCGCCGACTTCGCTGATGCGCTGGCGTCGTGCCAGCGCGAGGCGGCATCGTCGTTCGGCGACGACAAGGTGCTGATCGAAAAGTACATCCTCTCGCCCCGCCATATCGAGGTGCAGGTGTTCGGCGACACGCATGGCAACGTCGTCCACCTGTTCGAACGCGACTGTTCGCTCCAGCGCCGCCACCAGAAGGTGATCGAGGAAGCGCCGGCACCCGGCATGGATGCCGACACGCGCGCGGCGGTCTGCGCCGCCGCCGTCCGCGCGGCGCAGGCGGTCGACTATGTCGGCGCCGGCACGATCGAATTCATCGCGGACGCGAGCGAGGGTCTGCGCGCCGACCGCATCTGGTTCATGGAGATGAACACACGGCTGCAGGTCGAACACCCGGTCACCGAAGCGATCACCGGGCAGGATCTGGTCGAATGGCAATTGCGCGTCGCCGGCGGCGAACCGCTGCCTTGCGGGCAGGACGATCTGCGGATCGACGGCCATGCGATCGAGGCGCGGCTCTATGCCGAGGATCCGGCCAAGGGCTTCCTGCCCAGCATCGGCCGGCTCGATGCCTTCGACCTCGGCACCGCCGTGCGCGTCGATACCGGGGTGGAGCAGGGGGCGACGATCTCGCCTTTCTACGATCCGATGATCGCCAAGGTCATCGCCCATGGCGCCAGCCGCGAAGAGGCGCGCGAGATGCTCGCCGAGGCGCTCGACGCGGCGATCGTCTGGCCGCTGCGCAGCAATGCCGGCTTCCTGGTCGAGGCGCTGGATCATCCCGCCTTCGTCGCCGGCACGGTCGACACCGGGTTGATCGCACGCGAGGGCGACGCGCTGATGCCCCCCGCCTTGCCCAGCGAAGAGGTGCTGGCGCATGCCGCGGTCGCGCTGGCCGGCCCGCGTCCGATCGGCGGCTTCCGCCTCAACGCCGCTCCGCGCGACGTCGCACGGCTGCTGGTCGCGGGCGAGCCGGTCTCGGTCGAGATCGCTGGCGGAACCGCAGCGCCTGCCTCCGCCGCGACGCGCCTGCTCGTCACCGAAGGCGGCCAGACCTGGGAAGTGACGCCGTTCCGCGCGGGCGGCGCCACAGCCGGCGCCGCGGCGGACGGCGTCATCCTGTCGCCGATGCCGGGCCGCATCATCGCGGTCGAGGTCGCGGCCGGCGATCGCGTCGCCAAGGGCCAGCGGCTCGTGACGCTGGAGGCGATGAAGATGGAACACAGCCTCACCGCGCCGTTCGACGGGACCGTCGCCGAACTCAATGCCGTCGCCGAGGGACAGGTGACGGAGGGCACCGTCCTGGTGCGGATCACGGAGGACTAGGGGACCGGCTGCATGCCGGCGACGTCATCTTAAATTCTCGAAAGGACAACAACTTGGCCGGCAAACATTATGACGAATGGCAGGTCGGCGACCGGCTCGTCCACGACATCCGCCGCACCGTGACGGAAACCGACAACCTGCTGTTCTCGACGATGACGCACAATCCGCAGCCGCTGCACCTGGATGCGGAGGCGGCGCGGGCGTCGGAGTTCGGCCAAATCCTCGTCAACGGCACCTTCACCTTCGCGCTGATGGTCGGGCTGTCGGTCGGCGATACGACGCTCGGCACGTTGGTCGCCAATCTCGGCTACGACAAGCTGGTGCATCCCAAGCCCGTCTTCCTCGGCGACACGCTGCGCGCGGAGACGGAGGTGGTGGAGCTGCGCGACAGCAGGTCGCGTCCCGACGCCGGGCTCGTCACCTTCCGCCACGTCCTGCTGAACCAGCGCGACGAGACGGTCTGCCAATGCCTGCGCACCGCCCTGCTCAAGCGCAAGGCCGCCGCCGGCCGCTCCTGATGTTGCAGCGCGGCAAGTTTTTCTTCGGATAATTGATGAAGGTGATGGGCTAGTCGAGCGAATAGACGCAAAAGTGTAACGAACAAAAGGGTAGCCCCGTGACGATCATCAGCGAACTCCTGCTTGCCGCCAGCTCCGCCGCACTCGCGGTGCAGGCCGCGCCCGCTCCTGCGACCCAGGATCAGCCCCCGGTTGTCGCCGAACCGGCGCAGGCCGCGCCGGTCGCCGACGCCGCGACGCAGGGGAACGAGGGCGACGACATCATCGTCACCGGCACCCGTGCGGCCGGCCGCAGCCGCCTCGACAGCGTCTCGCCGGTCGACGTGCTGAGCGGCGCCAGCCTGCAACGCCAGGGGACGACCGAACTGGCGACGGCGCTGTCGGCGATCGCGCCCTCGATCGACTTCCCGCGCCCCTCGGCGACCGACGGCACCGACGCGATCCGTCCGGCGACGCTGCGCGGCCTGTCGCCCGACCAGACGCTGGTGCTG
>CAYQPM010000184.1:0-4408 GCA_964419295.1 uncultured Stakelama sp.
AAGGTGGTGATCGCCGGTGCGGGCGGCGCGGCGCATCTGCCGGGCATGGCGGCGGCGATGACGCATCTGCCGGTGCTGGGCGTGCCCGTGCAGAGCAAGGCGTTGAAGGGGCAGGATTCGCTGCTGTCGATCGTGCAGATGCCGGCGGGCATCCCGGTGGGCACGCTGGCGATCGGCAAGGCCGGCGCCATCAACGCGGGTCTGCTTGCCGCCGCGATCCTCGCCACCGGCGACGAAGCGCTGTCGCAGCGGTTGCAGGCCTGGCGGCAGCGGCAGACCGATGCGGTCGCCACCGATCCACGGCCCGTGCCGGCGTGATGCTGAAGCCGGGCGGCACGATCGGTATCCTTGGCGGCGGGCAGCTGGGCCGCATGCTCGGCGTGGCGGCCGCGCAACTGGGCTATCGCACGCATGTGCTGGCGCCAGATCGGGAAAGCGTCGCGGCGCAGACCGCCTCCAGCCTGACGCGCGCGGATTATCACAATCGCATCGTCCTGGCCGATTTCGCCGCGTCCTGCGACGTCGTGACCTATGAGTTCGAGAATATCGCGATCGCCCCCGTCGAATGGCTCGCCGAGCGGGTGCCGGTGCATCCGCATCCGCGCGCGCTGGCGGCGGCGCAGGAGCGGATCGCGGAAAAGCGCTTCGTCGAGCGTGTCGGTGGCCGGCCCGCGCGCTGGGCGGCGGTCGACAGCCTCGACAGCCTGCGCACCGCGATCGCGCACGTCGGCACGCCCGCGGTGCTGAAGACGGCGCGGTTCGGCTATGACGGCAAGGGCCAGGTGCGGCTCCACACTCCCGCCGATGCGGACGATGCGTGGGCGGCGATCGGCGGTCCTGCGGTGCTGGAGGCGTTCGTCACCTTCGATCATGAATTCTCGATCCTGATCGCGCGGGGACAGGATGGCGCGACGGTGCGCTACGATCCGCCGCACAACGTGCATGTCGATGCGATCCTGCGCCGGTCGACGGTGCCGGCACCGCGCGCGGTGCTGGACCAGGCGGACGAGGCGACGGCGCTCGCCTGCCGGATCGCGGCGGAGCTCGACTATGTCGGCGTGCTCGCGTGCGAATTCTTCGCGACCGACGATGGGCCGGTGTTCAACGAAATGGCGCCGCGCGTCCACAATTCGGGCCATTGGACGATCGAGGGCGCGGAAACGTCGCAGTTCGAAAACCATATCCGCGCGATCTGCGGCCTGCCGCTGGGCAGCACGGCGCTGACCGGGCGTTCGGTCACGCTCGACAATCTGATCGGCGACGATCCCTGGCAGACGGTGCTGGCCGAGCCGGGCGCGCACCTGCACCTCTATGGCAAGGGCAACGCGCGGCCCGGGCGCAAGATGGGGCATGTCACGCGCGTCGTGCGCTGATCGGGCGGCGCCCCTGAACGGCAGGGGCCGCGCTAACGTCGTTCGCTTGACCTGAACTGCCGTCGGCACGGGGGCAGGAAGTGGAGGGCGCGGGCGCCCTCCCCCTTCCGGTGCTGCGTGCGGCGTTACTTGACCATCGGCAGGTCGATATAGCTCGCGTCCGGACCCGCGACCGTGATCCGCTGCGTCGCCTTCACATAGTCCTTCGGCTGCGCGAAGAAGATGTTCGGCACGAAGGTCTGCGGATTGCGGTCGTAGAGCGGGAACCAGCTCGACTGGACCTGCACCATGATACGGTGGCCGGGCAGGAAGACGTGGTTCGTCTCCGGCAGCGCGAACTGGTATTTGAGCGGGGCGTTCGGCGTCAGCGGTTTGGCCTGCGCGAGGCTTTCGCGATACCGGCCGCGGAAGATGTCCATCGCGACGGCGAGCTGATAGCCACCCATCTCCGCCGCTTTCGGCATCACTTCGGGATAGACGTCGACCAGCTTGACCACCCAGTCGCTGTCGGTGCCGCTCGTCGATGCGGTCAGATGCACCTGCGGCGTGCCGGCGATCGTCACCGGCGCGGTGAGCACGTCGGTGGTGAAGGTGACCACGTCGGGCCGGCCGGAGACGCCGCGCTGGTCGTCGGTCAGCCATTTGCTCCACGTCGACCCTTCCGCATAGACCGGCCGCGTCGGGCGGGGCCGGTACGAGATCGGATGCGCGGGATCGGAGATATACTCCTCGGTCTGCGCCGTGCCGCCGGGCGCGCCGAAGCCCAGCGCCCCGCCGGGCTTGAGGTAGAGCGGCGTCGTCGCGGGCTGCGTCCATGCCTGGAGCCGCTGCCACTGGTTGGCGCCCGACTGGAAGACGGTGACCGGGGCGACGTCCATCGCCGGCTGGTCGCTCTTGAGGTAATGCGCGAGGAACGGCCGCAGCACGTTCCAGCGCCACCATTTCGCGGTATCCGCATCCCATTTCACCGCGCCAAGCGCGCTGCCGTCGCCGATCTCCTGGCCGTGGAACCAGGGTCCCATCGTCAGGAACACCTTGTCGTTGGCGGTGTCCTTCGCCTCCAGCGCGCGATAGACCGCGGGGGCGCCGTAGATATCCTCCTGATCCCACAGCCCGCCGACGACCATCACCGGCACCTTCAGCGGCTGTCCGGCGAGGATCGTGTCCATTGCCGCGCTCGACCAGAAGGCGTCATAGGCGGGGTGCGCGGAGACCTTGCGGTAGAAACCCGAGGCCTGATCGACGCCCTGCGCCTTCGCCACCGCGCCCGCCGATCCGCCCTTCAGCCAATAATCGTAATCGTCGGCGGTGTCGGTGATCCACGCGGTGCCGGCATCCTTCGTGCCCTGCTGGCTCAACATGTACGGCAGGTTGATCTGGCGGAACGCGCCGTTGTGGAACCAGTCGTCGCCGCGCCAGCCGTCGACCATCGGGTTCATCGGCACGGACACCTTCAGCGCCGGATGCGGATTGATCAGCGCCATCAGCGGCAGGAAGCCGTCATAGCTGATCCCGCTGATCCCGACGCGACCGTTGCTTTCCGGCACGTTCTTCACCAGCCAGGCGATGGTGTCGTAGGTGTCGGTGGCATCGTCGGTCTTGGTCGGATTGTTCGCCGATCCGGCCGGCGTCGGGTTCATCAGCGTGATCCCCTGGCTGCCGTGCATGCCGCGGACGTCCTGGATGACGCGGACGTAACCGTCCGCCGCGATGATGTCGCCGGGGCCGTCGCCATGCGCCAGGATGCCGGCAAAGGTGCCGCTGTCGGGCTTGGTCTGACCCTCCGCATCATAGGGCGTGCGGGTCAGCAGGATGCCGGCATCGCGGGTGCCCTTGCGGATCACGATGACGGTGTGCAGCTTCACGCCGTCGCGCATCGGGATGTCGACGACCTTGCGCGTATATTCGTATTGCGTGTCGCGCGGGGCGAGCTTCGCCGGGCGTTCGTCGTAACTCTGCGCGGGGGCGACGGCAGGCGTCAGGGCGGCGGCGGCGAGCGCGCCCGTGGCGCAGGCGGCGAGAAGCTGGCGGATCATGCTGGCGAGAACCCCGAAACAGAAACGGCCCGCCCCCGGATGGGAACGGACCGCTTATGTTTCGCCATTATTGCTGGCGACGCAAGGGGCGTGCGCGGCGCACGGCCGGCACGCCCGCCGGATCAGCCGGCGCGCTTGCCCGACAGCGGGAAGCTGCCGAAGGCACCGGCGCCAACCGTGCCGGTCAGCGTATCGCCGTCGGCGGTCGCTTCGCAATCCAGCGTCATCGGCATCGGCACGGTCATCTGCTGCTTCCAGGTGATCGTGTTGCCCGACACTTCGCCGGTCACTTCGCTCGAGCCCATCGCGCCCGATGCGGTGCCGGTGAAGCTCGCCCCTTCGCTGTTCACGGTCAGGGTCAGGTTCTGGTCACCCAACGGCGACTTTACCGTGCAATCCCAGCTGCCATCGACATCTGCCATCGTGTCTCTCCTTATTTCGCCGCCGTCGCCGGACCGCCGGCGACCGCGTTTGCCGGCACGACCTCGACCGGCAGGCCGAGCGTGTCAAGCTGCGGCTTCACCTTTGCGGCATCGCCGACGACGATCCAGGTGATCTTCGCCGGATCGATGACGCGCTTGGCGGCCGCCTGCAGCTCGGGCAGCGTCATCGCCTGATACCGCTTTGTGATCGTGGCGTAATAATCGTCCGGACGCTTGAACAGGTCGTTCGACTGCATCGCACCGAGTACCGCCTGCGACGTTTCGAAGCGGCCGGGCAGTTCGAGCATCGCGCCGTTGATCGCGAGCCCGAATTCGGTCTGGGTCATCGGCTTGGAGGTGACGAACTGCGCGATGTCTTCGCGCGCGGAGGCGAGCGACGGGCCTGTCTTGTCCGCCTGCACCCCGGTGGCGACGATATAGGGCGCGGAGAACTCCGCAGCCTGGAACCGTCCGCTCGCGCCATAGGACCAGTGCCGATCCTCGCGCAGGTCCATGTTGATGCGGCTGAGGAAGCTGCCGCCGAGCGCGTCGTTGACGGTGTTGAGCACCAGCAGGT
>CAYQPM010000185.1:0-4380 GCA_964419295.1 uncultured Stakelama sp.
CGGCGTTTGGGAGCGGGTGTTCGAGGCGCTGACGGCGGATCGGGACAACCAGTATTTGATGATCGACAGCACCATCGTTCGCGCCCACCAGCAGGCGGCGACCGGAAAAGGGGGGCCAAGGATCAGGCGCTGGGGCGTTCCCGAGGCGGACTAACGACCAAGATCCACATGCTTGCCGACACGTTCGGTCGGCCCTTGCGGTTCTGCATCACGCCGGGGCAAGCCAGCGACATCGCCTCGGCGCCCCGCTTGCTCGAAGGCGAGCGCGCCAAGGCTGTCCTTGCCGACAAAGCCTATGATGGCAACGACTTGCGTGACCGGATCGCAGCCATGAACGCCACGGCTGTCATCCCGTCAAAGCGCAACTGCAAGGTCGCCATCCCCCACGACGTCGGCGTCTACATGCATCGTAACCAGATCGAGCGATGCTTCAGCCGACTCAAGCATTTTCGACGCTTCGCGACCCGCTATGATCGGCGAACCGTTCACTTCACCGGCTTCGTCCATCTCGCCGCCGCCATGATCTGGCTACGCTGAATGTCGATCCGCCCTAGCAGCCATTCGCAGCATTGATCGATTTGATGAGGGGCCGGGCCCCTCCGGAGGTGAGCCGCACAATCGCAGTTCCGTTGCACCGTACGCCAGGAGCGGCATAGCGGTATGTCACGCGATAGGCGCCGCCCGGAAGCCGGCTCAGGCTGGTCAAGCGCAGTGGCTCGGGCAACCTGCCGTAGAAGCGTGATATCGCATCCGCGGAATAGGCGCGGCTTGACCTCTTTTGTGGAACGACCTGTACCGAGGCCACGTCGCCGCTCCCCGTGCCAAGGGCATTGTAGAACCTACGCACCGTGGCCTCGCCATCTGAGTTCGCGCTCGTATTGTCCCGAGGTTGGTCCGCAACTGCTCGTGCCTCTTCGCTGACCCCCTTGCTCGGGGGCGGGGAGGCTGGGGCCACATCCGTCACACGCGCTTCGGTGCGTGCACTGGCGACAGTGGAGGGTGGAAGCTGTCTGGGCGGCTCCATCGATAGGTCACCTGAACCTGAAAGCTCGGTCTTCGGTACTTGCGTATCGACCGCCGGGAGTGGCCGGTATGTGGCGTCCGACAGGCTGAAGGCGGCGAGTTTGCTGACGATCGGCGCCACCCCGGTCATGGCATAGACCAGGCCGCTGTAATCTGCCGCGCCCTGTGCAGTGTAGGCGATGTCCGCGAAGAGGCGGCGCTCACCGCCAAAGGCTTGTTCGGAGCCGGGCGGTAAGTCGAGGACGATTTTCCCCTTGCAACGGGTAAGATCAAGCGCCGGATCCAACCCCTCTACGACCGGTGCTTCCATTCTGACGAATGAGAACGCCTCGAGCGTGTCGAGGTTCTTGCGATGGCTGCTCTGCTCCCGCGCTTGATCAAATATGACGCGCTTCATGCGATCATAGGCCGCGCTCGATGCGCAGGCGTCCTTGTGTCGCTTGGCTTCGGCCCGCGTTTTCGCCGTCTCGTCCGGCTTGTTCTCCCTGATCTTGCCGCACGCGGAGAGTGAGGCCGAGAGGACAAGAAGATACACGGTCGAACGCGATCCTGGCAGCATCATTGCAGACCCCAAGTTAGCCTGGTCATTTCATCGCCCAAGGAGACGGTCTTCACACCGCTCTCGCCGTGATCGGACCGACACCTGAGGACCTGTTCTCGACGGCCTCAAGATAGGCGGCCAACGTCGGAATGAGTTCAGGCGCTCCGTCCTCTGCCTGGCTCACTTCGCCACTGCGGCGAACGCCGACGAGCACCTTGTCCCGCCCCATTTGAGCAACGAGCGGCGTCATGCGTCGGAATGCTCGCTCGTCGAAGAGACCGAGGAAGCAAATCACGGTCGTTTGGGCCCACTCGACACGCACATTCATTTCGGAACGCGCGCTCTCGCGAACCTCTTCGCTGACCTTCCATCCCTGTCGACGTAACAATTGCGCCATCATCGCCGACACGGCGCCGTCGAGCGGTCCGCGACCGGGAAAGCAGATCACCGATCCGCCAGCCACCGGGATATTCGGCGCATCGTCTCCATCCGCCGGCGCCATCCGCGTCGGTGCAAGGGGCGTAGCGTCACCCTCCACATCCTGATGGTCGGAGAATGCGTCGAGGATCTCCATGACGGTCCTGCAAAGCGGCTGCAGGGCGGCGCGCTCTACCGCACCGCGGTCGACGTCCGCCACTGCAAGCCGCAAGCCTGGCAGCACGACCTCGTCATAATAGGCAGCCAACGTCAGCGTCTCGAGGAGATCCTCCCCCTGCTCGATGGCTTCGTCCGCATGGCCGGCCAATACGCGTTGATAGAAGGTCTCGGCCGGAGAGAGTGCCGGTCGGTCGCCGAGCAGGATGTCGAACACTTCGAACGTCGGAACGTGGCGTCCGAGAACGACGAGCATGAGCGTGAGCGGCATGGACAGCACCAGGCCGATGGGACCCCAGATCCAGGTCCAGAACAACGCGGCGACGACGACCGACAAGGGAGAGATGCCGGTGGAATGCCCATAGAGAAGGGGCTCGATAACGTAGCCGACGATCGGCTCGACGATCACGAAGAGCAGCAGCACCCAAGCGACCATCGCCCAGCCGGGATCGACCGCGGCCGCCAATGCAAGCGGCCCCAGCAGCGCCACCACCGTGCCTACATACGGTATGAACCGCAGCAGGCCCGCGAGGATGCCCCACAGACCGGGCGACGGCACGCCTATGACGAAGAGGCCGCCCCAGATCACCGCGCCGAAGCTGCAATTTACGATGAACTGGGAAAAGAAGTAGCGGCTGAGGCGCTTGGCACCGTCGTCGAGAGCGAGGGTCGTACGGTGCAGGTCAGCGGCGCCCATCAGCCGGATCAATCGGTCGCGGAGATCCTCTTTTTGGAAAAGGATGAACACCGTGACGATGAGGACGATCAACGCCGTTTCGAGCGGGGCGAGCGCCGGCACGACAAACGCCCGAACTTCTTCTATCGGCGTCAGCGCCGGGGTCCGGACCTCCACCGGAATGGCATTGGTGGTCGGTCGTGAGGAGAGAGCCCGGGCACTCTCCTGGCGCGCGCGCAACGCCTTGCGATGTCCACCGCCACCGTCCTGGCTTTCGTGCAGCAGAAACCCGAAGCGCTGCTGCACGCCCTGGTGCAGCCGCGCCGCCTTTTCGGTGATGCGCTGCGCGTAAAGCGGTGCATCCTTGCTCAGGCTGGCAGCCTGGGTCGCGATGATAGCCGTCGTCGCCGCTATGCCGGATAGGGCCATCACCATCGCAAGGAGGACAGCGAACGCACGAGGCAGCCGCGCGCGGCGAAACGCCGCGACGATGGGCGACAGCAGGAAGGAGAGAAGGATCGCCAGCGTGATCGGAACGAGTACGGCCTGCGCGAAGTAGAGCGTCGACGCGGCGATGACGGCCACCAGCCATGGCACCAGCCGCTCGATACCGCTCTTCCCTAAAGGGCGCGGAACCGTCGTCACGGGAACTGCCGGGACAGCCCTGTTCACCGAAGAGGACGATGGATGCAGCGGACATGCCGATGCGCGTGTCGCGCTGACGTGACGACGTTCATTCTCGTGCTCCATGCCTCGGCAGTGCGCCATGAGCGCTCAGGGGAAGTCGAAGGGGCAGGCCCAGCCGGCCGCGCGTCAATTCCATCTGCCTGGCATCAGGTCTTGGGAGAACGACCGGGAGCATCAGCCCCCGGTCGTCCAGTGCGGTCAAAGAGACCCGGTGCGGGGATTGCTTACGTTATGCCCGCCGTTGCGGCGCAGAATACCGCTGATGTCTGCATCGCCGTTGGCTGCGCTGCCGCTGACCGTCACCAGCACACCGCCACCGGTAAGGTGGTCGCCGTAATAGGACGCGTCTTCATCGCTGATCCCGTGATCCTTCAGCGTTTCGTTGAAGGTGCCGGCTGCCGCACCGGCGGCCGCGCCGATCGCCATTGCGCCGGGAACCGCGGAGGCCGCGATTGCGCCCGCCGCCACGAGCGGACCGACGCCGGGGATCGCGAGAGCAAGCACGCCCAGGCCTGCGCCCAGCGCACCGCCGCCCAGGATGCCGCGCGCGAGGTTCTCGTGATGCTCATCGGTTACGGTGCCGTCCACATCGCGTGCGGTCGTCGTGCCGTTGCTGCGCGCGATGACGGACAGTGCGCTGTCGTCGACACCAGCGCTGCGCAGATCAGCGACCGCGCGCTGCGCTTCGGCCTCGCTGTCGAACATCGCCGAAACGGTGCCACCGGATCCGCTATAGGATCCGCCGCTCGTCGCCGCTGCCACACCGCCGGCGCCGCCAGTCACCGCATTCGCCGTACGATCGAGCGGGCCGCGGTTAGGATCGTCGTGGCCCATCGCGGCGCTGACACCGCCGGTGCCG
>CAYQPM010000186.1:0-4333 GCA_964419295.1 uncultured Stakelama sp.
TGACGCCGGGCGAGTGCAAGATCGGCATCATGCCGGGCAGCATCTTCAAGCAGGGTTCGGTCGGCGTCGTTTCGCGCTCGGGCACGCTCACCTATGAAGCGGTATTCCAGACCTCGAACGCCGGCCTCGGCCAGACCACTGCGGTCGGTATCGGCGGCGACCCGGTCAACGGCACCAACTTCATTGACGTGCTCGAACTGTTCCTCGCCGACGAAGCGACGCAGTCGATCATCATGATCGGCGAGATCGGTGGCGACGCCGAGGAGCAGGCCGCGCAGTTCCTGATCGACGAGGCCAAGCGTGGCCGCAAGAAGCCGATGGCAGGCTTCATCGCGGGCCGTACGGCACCTCCCGGCCGTCGCATGGGCCATGCCGGTGCGATCGTATCGGGTGGCAAGGGCGATGCGGAGAGCAAGATCGCGGCGATGGAAGCGGCCGGGATCAAGGTCGCGGCGAGCCCGTCCGAGCTTGGTTCGACGCTGCTGGAAGTGTTGAACAAGTAAATTCCCTCTCCCGGCGGGAGAGGGAGGGAGCGGCGAAGCCGCGGAAGGGTGAGGGTGATTGGCACTCTCCTGCTTCACCCTCACCCTCCCACCGCCCTACGGGCGGCGGGCCCCTCCCTCTCCCGGTGGGAGAGGGACGTAAGGACAAGACCATGGGCTACGAAGGTCAGGATTTCAGCGACATCGCAAGCGGTGTGTCGCCCGCGTACATCGAAGCGCTCTACGCCAGGTATCAGGCCGACCAGTCGTCGGTCGATCTCGGCTGGCGGGGTTTCTTCGAAGGGCTTGAGCAGGGCAGCGGCGGTCCGAGCTGGACCAACAAGCGCTGGCCGCTGACGACGACCGACGACCTGACCGCGGGGCTCGACCCGACGCAGATGGAGCCCGCGCCCAAGCCCGCGAAGGGCGGCAAGCCGGCCGCAGCTCCCGCTGCCGCGCCGTCGAAGGACGACATCATCAAGGCAGCGGGCGACGCGATCCGTGCGCAGCTGCTGATCCGCACGTATCGCGTCCGTGGCCACCTTGCTGCCAACCTCGATCCGCTCGGCCTGTCGCATCGCGACATGCCTGAGGATCTGCGTACCGAATATCACGGCTTCACCGATGCCGACATCGATCGCCCGGTCTATCTCGGCGGCACGCTCGGCTTCGAATGGGCGACGGTACGTGAGCTCGTCGATACGTTGCGCCGCAATTACTGCGGCAACGTCGGCCTCGAATACATGCACATCGTCGACGTCGCGGAGCGCCGCTTCCTGCAGGACCGCATGGAGGGCAAGGACAAGGCGATCGAATTCAGCGTCGACGGCAAGCGTGCGATCCTGAGCAAGGTCATCGAGGCCGAGCAGTGGGAAAAGTTCCTCGGCAAGAAGTATGTCGGCACGAAGCGCTTCGGCCTCGACGGCGGCGAGAGCATGATCCCGGCGCTGGAAAGCGTGATCAAATACGGCGGCCAGGCCGGCGTGCGCGAGATGGTGTTCGGCATGGCCCATCGCGGCCGGCTGAACGTGCTCGCCAATGTCATGGCGAAGCCGCTGCGCGTGATCTTCCACGAATTCGCCGGCGGGTCGGCGAACCCCGACGACATCGGCGGTTCGGGCGACGTGAAATATCACCTCGGCACCTCCACCGATCGCGAGTTCGATGGGCACAAGGTCCATATGTCGCTGGTCGCCAACCCGTCGCACCTCGAGGCGGCCGACCCCGTCGTGCTTGGCAAGACGCGCGCGATCCAGACGATCGCCAACGACCTGAAGGACCATGTGGGGTCGCTGCCGGTGCTGATCCACGGCGACGCGGCCTTCGCGGGGCAGGGGATCGTCTGGGAATGCCTCGGCTTCTCGGGTATCCGCGGCTATAACACCGGTGGTTGCGTCCACTTCATCATCAACAATCAGGTCGGTTTCACCACCAGTCCCCAGTTCGCACGCTCGTCGCCCTATCCGTCGGATGTCGCCAAGGGCGTCCAGGCGCCGGTGTTCCACGTCAACGGTGACGATCCCGAGGCGGTGACCTTCGCAACGAAAATGGCGATCGAATTCCGGCAGAAGTTCCATCGCGACATCGTCATCGACATGTGGTGCTACCGCCGCTTCGGCCACAATGAGGGCGACGAGCCGGGCTTCACCCAGCCGCTGATGTACAACGTCATCCGCCAACATCCGGGTGTCAGCGAGATTTATGGCAAGCGCCTCATCCAGGAAGGCGTGATCGATCAGGCATGGCTGGACGAGAAGGTGCACCAGTTCACCACGCTGCTCGAGGGCGAGTTCGAGGCGGGCGCAAGCTACAAGCCGAACAAGGCGGACTGGTTCGCCGGTCGCTGGTCGGGCCTGTCGGCACCGACCGATGGCGGCACCGAGCGTCGCAACGTCGAGACGGGGATAGAGCTTAAGCTGTTCGACGCGCTCGGCCGTACGCTGACGACGGTGCCCGAGGGTATCCAGATCCACAAGACGCTGGCGCGCGTGCTCGACGCCAAGCGCCAGATGTTCACGACCGGAACGAATTTCGACTGGGCGACCGGTGAGGCGCTGGCGTTCGGGTCGCTGCTGTCGGAGGGCTATGGCGTCCGCCTGTCGGGCCAGGATTCCGGCCGCGGCACGTTCAGCCAGCGCCATGCGGTATGGGTCGATCAGACCGACGAGCACAAATATGTGCCGCTGACCACGGTGGAACATGGCCGGTTCGAGGTTCTCGACAGCCCGCTGTCCGAATATGGCGTGCTCGGCTTCGAGTACGGCTACGCCCTCGCCGACCCTAAGACGCTGGTGATGTGGGAGGCGCAGTTCGGCGATTTCGTCAACGGCGCGCAGATCATGATCGATCAGTTCATCACGTCGGGCGAATCGAAATGGCTGCGCGCAAACGGCCTCGTGATGTTGCTGCCGCACGGCTATGAAGGGCAGGGGCCAGAGCATAGCTCGGCGCGTCCCGAGCGCTTCCTCCAGAGCTGTGCGCAGGACAATATCCAGGTGGCGAACTGCACCACGCCGGCGAACTACTTCCACCTGCTGCGCCGGCAGATGCACCGCAATTTCCGTAAGCCCCTGATCGTGATGACGCCGAAGTCGCTGCTCCGGCACAAGCTCGCTGTGTCGGCCGCGGCGGACTTCCAGGGCGACAGTCACTTCAAGCGGATCCTGTCCGACACGAACGGCGCGGCGGACGCGGATACGACGCGGCTCGTGCTCTGCACCGGCAAGGTCGCCTATGACCTGATCGAGGCGCGCAACGCCGCAGGCGACACAGGCACGCAGATCGTGCGGATCGAGCAGCTGTATCCTTTCCCCGGCGACGCGCTCGCCCGGCGGATCGCGCGCATGCCGAAGCTCACGGACGTCGTCTGGGCCCAAGAAGAACCGAAGAACAACGGTTACTGGTTCTTCGTCGAGCCGCTGATCGAGGAATCGCTCACGGCGGCGAAATGTGCGGTGAAGCGGGCGCGCTATGCGGGGCGGCAGGCAGCGGCATCGCCCGCCACCGGGCTGATGAAGCGTCACACCGCAGAACAGGGCGCGTTGGTCGCCGATGCGCTCGGTCACAATGTCCGCGAGGAAATCCGCCGCACGCGCAGCGAGGGATCGACCACCACGGCCAGGCCAGCCCAGGCACCGACCAGCTAAACTTAGTCCCCGATTGAGAAGACCCCGCCTCCCCGGGGAGAAGGATGCAAGAGATGGCAACCGAAGTCACCGTCCCCGTGTTGGGCGAATCGATCACCGAAGCGACCGTCGGCGAATGGCTGAAGCAGCCGGGCGATCCGGTGAAGGCCGACGAGCCGATCGCCAGCCTGGAAACCGACAAGGTTTCGGTGGAGGTCCCATCGCCGGTCGCCGGTGTGATGGGCCAGCATGCGGTTCAGGTCGGCGACACGGTGCAGGTCGGCGCGATGCTCGCGACGATCGAAGCGGGTGACGGCTCGGCCACCGCTGCGCCCGCCGCTGCCCCGGCCCCGGCGGCTGCACCCGCTGCGGCTCCGGCTCCCGCCACAGCGCCCGCGTCCCAGCCCGAAGTCTCCGGCGATTCGCCCGCCGCGCTGTCGCCGTCGGTGCGCCGCGCGGTGCTCGAATACGGCCTCGATCCCGCGTCGATCACCGGCACGGGCAAGGATGGTCGCATCACCAAGGAAGACGTCGCCGCCGCTGCCGCGTCCAAGCCTGCCGCCGCCGCACCTACGCCCGCGGCCGCCGCCCCGGCACTCGCCGTGACCGGCGGTCGCAAGGAAGAGCGCGTCAAGATGACGCGGCTGCGCCAGACGATTGCCAAGCGTCTCAAGGAAGCGCAGAACACCGCCGCGATGCTGACGACGTTCAACGACGTCGACATGA
>CAYQPM010000187.1:0-4322 GCA_964419295.1 uncultured Stakelama sp.
CGACGCTGTTGCCGTCGAGCGCCGCTTCATAGGCGCCGAGCCGCATCGTGCCGCCCAGGTCGCCCTGCTCCTCGCGCTTTTCGAGACCGTCGCGGCCCATCCATTCGGTGATGAGGCCGACGACGGGTTCCTCGGTCGGGCCGAATTCCGTCGACGAGGCGCCTGCGATCCCCGCGAGATCGCGCGCACCTTCGACGCAGGCCATCTGCATGCCGAAACAGATCCCGAAATAGGGGATTTCCCGCTCGCGGGCGAACTTCACCGACTTGATCTTGCCCTCTGCACCGCGTTCGCCGAACGCGCCGGGGACGAGGATGGCGTCGCAGGGCTCGAGCTGGCCGACGATTTCCGAATCATCGTTCTCGAAGATTTCGGCGTCGATCCAGCGGACGTTGACCTTCACGCGGTTGGCGATGCCGCCATGTACCAACGCCTCGTTGAGCGACTTGTACGCGTCTTGCAGCCCGACATATTTGCCGACGACGCCGACGGTTACCTCACCCTCCGGATTGGTGAGCCGGTCCATGATGTCGGTCCAGCGCGACAGGTCGGGCGCCGATGACGGCGTGATGCCAAAGGCGCGCAGCACCTCCGAATCGAGACCCTCGCCGTGATATTGCAGCGGCACCGCATAGATGCTCTTCGCGTCGAGCGCCGGGATGACCGCGGATTCGGGCACGTTGCAGAACAGCGCGATCTTGGCGCGCTCCGATGGCGGCAGCGGATGTTCGCAGCGGCAGACGAGCACGTCGGGCTGCACGCCCAGCGCGGCGAGTTCGCGCACGGAATGCTGCGTCGGCTTGGTCTTCAGCTCGCCCGCGGCGGCGATGTAGGGGACGAGCGTGACGTGGATGCTGATCGCATTGCCGCGGCCCACCTCGTTCTTGAGCTGGCGGATCGCCTCGATGAACGGCAGCGATTCGATATCGCCGACCGTCCCGCCGATCTCGCACAGCACGAAGTCGAGGTCGTCCGTTTCCGCGCGGGCGAAGGCCTTGATCGCGTCGGTGACGTGCGGGATCACCTGCACAGTCGCGCCCAGATAATCGCCGCGCCGCTCGCGCTCGATGATCGTCTTGTAGATGCGCCCCGAGGTGACGTTGTCCGACTGGCGCGAGGCGACGCCGGTGAACCGCTCGTAATGGCCAAGGTCGAGATCGGTCTCGGCACCGTCGTCGGTCACATAGACCTCGCCGTGCTGATACGGGCTCATCGTGCCCGGATCGACGTTCAGATAGGGATCGAACTTGCGGATCCGGACGCGGTAGCCGCGTGCCTGAAGCAATGCTGCGAGAGAGGCCGCCATGAGGCCCTTGCCGAGCGACGAGACCACGCCGCCGGTGATGAAGATGTACCGCGCCATGGGAGAAATCGCCTAGCGTGTTGTGGGGTCGAACGACAAGAGCGCGCGGGGGCCACCCGCGCGCGATTCACGATAAATCGCTGCGCCGCTTAGCGCTGCAGCGGAACCGCGCCATTGTCGGCGGGGGCCGGCGCGGGCGCGACCGGCTGGTTCGCGGCCGGCGCCGCCGGCGCCGTGCGGGCGAGCGAGGTATCGATCGTCTGCGTCTGACGGCTCGCGGCGATGAAGGCGAGCGCGATCGACATGACGATGAACGCCGTCGCCAGCACCGACGTGGCGCGCGTCAGGAAATCGGCGGCGCCGCGTGCCGACATCAGGCCGGACGGGCTGCCACCGGTGCCGAGGCCACCACCCTCCGACCGCTGCATCAGGATCACCGTCACGAGCGCGGCGGCGATGATGGCGTGGACGACGAGGAGGAAGGTGAACATCTACAGTCCCGAATTTCGGATGAAGGCGCGCACATAGGCGAGCGTCGGCCCGCGATCAACCTCGCCGCCGTGCGGGCCCGGACCCGCCGTCCGGCTCGCCCGGGATGTGCGTGCGTCCGTTTATTAACGCCACCCCGGAAACCGAGGCGCTGCGGGGGCGTTATGACCCCGAAACAAAGCCCCGAAAATGGTGCAGAAACGGATATTTGATCGTGGGTACAGCCGCGCAATCGCTCGCTACCTGGATGACGGCCCTGGTCGATTACGTACGGTCGGGCGAGCCCGACCTGACCAATCGCCAGATGGCTTTGCTCCTGCTCGTCTACCTCAATCCCGGCCCCCATACGGTCCGCGGGCTGGCGCGGGCCTTGAACGTATCGAAGCCCGTCGTTACGCGCGCCTTGAACAGGCTGGGTGCGCTCGGCTATCTGCGCCGTCAACGCGACGACAGCGACAAGCGCAACATCTTCGTCGCGCGCACTTCCGAAGGGGCAGAGTTTCTTGAAGAGTTCGGGCAATTCCTTGGCGAAGGCGACGTCCGCTCGCTCCAGCCAGCCCTCGCGTAGGGCGTTCGCGCTCACCGGCCCCTCGGTTTCGCTGGATCCCAAGACGCATGCGGTTCGCGGGGACCTTGCCGACGTGCGTCTGGCGGAACAGGTCTTCGCGCCGCATTATGCCGCGCCGATGATCGCCATCGCCTTGCACGACGTCCGCATCTTCGCCGATCGCACCCTGTCCGAACCCCTCGCCGATCTGGCGAAGGGCGACGTCTTCGAAGTGCTGGAACTCGCGGGCAACCACGCCTGGGGACTGGCGGCTGCGACCGCGATCGTCGGCTATGTCGATCGCACCGCGCTCGACAAGGCGGGTGACCCGACGTCATGACGGTGACCGTGTTCATCGACGGTGCGGTCGGCACGACCGGCATCGATATTCGCGAACGGCTGGACGGCCGCACCGATATCGAGGTCGTCACCCTCGACGAAGCCTCCCGCAAGAGCCCCGCCGCGCGTGCCGAGGCGCTCGGCGATGCGGACATCGCCATTCTGTGCCTGCCCGACGAGGCCGCGCGCGAAGCGGTGACGCTGGTCCGCGATCGCACTACCCGGATCATCGATGCATCGTCGGCGCATCGCGTCGCCGACGGGTGGACCTATGGCTTCGCCGAACTGGAGACGGATCAGGCGCAGCGGATCGCCGACGCGCGCTTCGTGTCGAATCCCGGCTGCTACCCCACGGCCTTTCTGGCGCTGGTTCGCCCGCTGGTCCGTGCCGGGCTGGTGCCGGCCGACTGGCCGCTGACGTATAATGCGACGTCCGGCTATTCGGGCGGCGGCAAGGCGATGATCGCTGAGTTCGAGAGCGGGGACGTCGATACCGCTTTCCGGGTCTATGGCTTGGGCCTGGCGCACAAGCATCTGCCGGAGATGCGGCAGCATGCCGCCCTTGCCCATCCGCCGGTGTTCCAGCCTGCGGTCGCGCGGCTCAACCGCGGCATGCTCGGCGAAGTGCCGCTCGCGCTCCGGCAGCTGCCGGGAACGCCCGGCATCGCGGCGATCGAGGATGCGTTGCATGCGGCCTATGCGGGAAGTGCGCTCGTGTCGGTCGCGCCCGGCGACATCGCCGCGGTGACGATCGAGGAGAATGCCGGCACCGACCGCATGACGCTGCGCGTGTGCGGCAATCCAGACAGCGGCCATGTCCGCCTGATCGCCACGCTCGACAATCTGGGCAAGGGCGCCGGTGGCGCCGCCGTGCAGAATCTCAACATCATGGCCGGGCTCGATCCGCTCGCCGGCCTGATCCTGTAAACCCGCCCGTCCCGTAACGAAAAGGTTCGTCATGCAGCGCAATCCCGTCGGCAAGCTGCTCCTGTTCGGAGCAACCGGTGACCTCGCGCGGCGGATGCTGCTGCCGTCGCTCTATGGCCTGCATGCCGACGGGCTGCTGCCCGAAGGCCTGACGATCACCGGATCGGCACGCACCGAAATGGACGATGCCGGCTTCCGGGACTTCACCAAGAAGGCGCTCGACGAGTTCCTGCCCGACGATCGCAAGGACGAAAGCGCGCTCGGCACCTTCCTGGATCGCGTCGCCTACCAGGCCGTCGACCTGTCCAATGCCGAGACGTTCCCCGCGCTGGCCGAGAAGATCGGCGACGTGGCCGACGGCCTCGCCATCTATCTGTCCACCGCGCCTTCGCTGTTCGAAGCGGCGGTCAAGGGGCTGGAAAGCGTCGGCCTCGCCGGCAACACCGTGCGCATCGGCCTGGAAAAGCCGCTGGGCTACGACCTGCCGTCGAGCAAGGAGATCAACGACACCGTCGCCTCGGTCTTCCCGGAGGAGCGGATCTTCCGCATCGACCATTATCTGGGCAAGGAGACGGTTCAGAACATCCTGGCGCTGCGGTTCGGCAATTCGATGTTCGAGCCGATCTGGAACGCGCAGGGGATCGACAACGTCCAGATCACCATCGCCGAGACGGTCGGGCTGGAAGATCGCGCCGGCTATTACGAAGGTGCCGGCGC
>CAYQPM010000188.1:0-4321 GCA_964419295.1 uncultured Stakelama sp.
CTGGCGCAGATCCAGTTCCGCGACGAGGAACATCTGTTCCAGATCGCGCAGCGCATCGTCAATTCGGTCGGCCGCCGCGTCGACCAGACCACGCCGCTCGCCGACGCCCGCCTGAAGGACGGCAGCCGCGTCAACGTCATCGTGCCGCCGCTGTCGCTGCGCGGCACCGCGATCTCGATCCGTAAATTCTCCGCCAAGCCGATCACGCTCGACATGATGGCGGGCTTCGGCAGCATGAGCCCCAAGATGGCGACCGCGCTGAAGATCGCGGGCGCGAGCCGGTTCAACGTCGTGATTTCCGGCGGTACGGGTTCGGGCAAGACGACGATGCTCAACGCCTTGTCGAAGATGATCGACCCCGGCGAGCGCGTGCTGACGATCGAGGACGCGGCCGAATTGCGCTTGCAGCAGCCGCACTGGCTGCCACTGGAGACGCGGCCCGCCAATCTGGAGGGCCAGGGCGAGATCAGCATCCGCGACCTCGTCAAGAACGCGCTGCGTATGCGCCCGGATCGCATCATCCTGGGCGAAATTCGCGGCAGCGAGTGTTTCGACATGCTCGCCGCGATGAACACCGGCCACGATGGATCGATGTGTACGCTCCACGCCAACTCCCCGCGCGAGGCTTTGGCGCGTATGGAGAACATGGTGATGATGTCCGACATCAAGGTGCCGAAGGAGGCGATCAGCCGCCAGATCGCCGATTCGGTCGAGCTGATCATCCAGGTGAAGCGCCTGCGCGACGGTTCGCGCCGCGTCACCAACGTGACCGAGGTGATCGGCATGGAAGGCCCGGTGATCGTCACGCAGGAACTGTTCAAGTTCGAATATCTGGACGAGAGCGCCGACGGCAAGATCATCGGCGAATACCGGTCGATGGGCCTGCGCCCCTATACGCTCGACAAGGCACGGCAATATGGCTTCGATCAGGCCTATCTCGAAGCCTGCCTGTAGCGCCGCTCGCACCGGGGCCCTGACCGCCGGATGCTGTCGGCGATGGACGTGACGACCGCACCGCCGCGCGGATGGCGGCGGCCGCTGCCGTGGCTGCTGCTGCTCGCCGCGACGCTGCGCGCGATCGCGGCCTTTCAGCCGGGATTCCATCATCCCGACGCGATCTACCAATATCTGGAACCCGCTCATCGCCTGCTGACCGGCGACAGCGTCGTGACGTGGGAATGGCGGGTCGGCATCCGCAGCCTGTTGCTGCCGTCGCTGCTCGCCGTCCCGATGGCGATCGGCGAAGCGTTCGGACCGGCCGGCCCGCTGCCGGTGGCAATGCCGCGGCTCGCGATGGGGCTCGCCTCGCTGTCGATCGTCTGGTCCGCATGGCACTTCGGCCGGCGACATTCGCCGCAGGCCGCCTTGTTCGCGGGGTTCGTCGCGGCAACCTGGTTCGAGTGCATCTACTTCGGCGTGCAGACGCTCGCCGAGCCCGCTGCCGCCGCCGCCTTCCTCCCCGGGGCGGTGCTGGTCACGGCCGACAAGCTTACGCGGCGACGGCTGGCCGCGGCCGGCGCGCTGCTCGCCTTCGCCGTGCTGATGCGTCCGCATTATGCGCCGGGTGCGCTTGCCCTCGCCGGCGTGGCGCTCTGGCATCGACGCGGCGCGCTGTCGATCGGTGACGTCGCCGCGCTTGTCCTCGGCGGGCTGGGCGTGATCGCCATCGGCGGAGGCATCGATCTCGCGACCGGCGCCCTGCCCTATGTCTGGATCGTCGAAAACATCCGCCAGAACCTCGTCGAGGGCGTTGCGGCGCAATATGGCGTTTCGCCACCGCTGCATTATGTCACCCTGCTGCTGCGGATCTGGGGGTGGTGGATCGTCCCCATCGGCATCGGCCTGCACTTCGGCTGGCGATCCTCCCCCGCGCTGCTCGCCGCCGCCGCCGTCACGCTCGTCGTACACAGCCTGATCGGCCACAAGGAATATCGCTTCATCTATCTCGCCGTCGTCGCGGTGGTGATCCTGTCCGCAATCGGCTGGTCGGAAGTGGCACGACTTGCCGGCGCGCGCTGGGGCGCACAGGCGGGGCGCAGGGCATTCACCGCGATCGTGGTCGCCTGGTCGGCAGCGACCCTGCTGCTGCCCTCCGGCCATTGGGCCCGTGCGCAACGGCAACAGGGGGTGCCGGGGTCCAGGGTATTTGCGCTACTGCGCGACGATCCCGCGACCTGCGGCGTCGCGCTGCTCTACGGCGCCAGCTTCGCCGATGTGCCCGGCACCACGGCGCTGCGCCCGCATACGCCGGTGGGACTATTCTGGATCACGGATCCCGCCGCACCGCGGGAGGGCCCCTGGCAGTCGATCGCGCGCCGCCAGGCCGGCTATAACCGCATCGTCGGCTCGGTTCCGCGAACCGGCCCGGTTCCCGCCGGCTACCATGTCGTGATGTGCGAGCCAGCCTCCACGGTCATCGGCCTGTGCCTGTATGCCCGACGCGGCGGCTGCGTGGATACGCGTACATCGCCGTTCCGGATCAATCGCGTCATGGCACGACTGGATTTATAGCCGCTGCCGCTTCCCGCCGCTACGGTGGCGCCGATGAACCCAGCCACGCCGCCCTACGTACCGATACTTCGCGTGCTGCCGCTCGCGCTGTTGCTGATCGCCGCCACACCGGTTCCGGCACCGAACGAGGGCAGCGCGACGCTGTCGGCGGATACCGAAGCGCGCTGGGTGCCGTTCGACCTGACGCCCGGCAACCAGATCCGCTTCACGCTGACGCTGGACGAACGACCGGTGACCGCGATCCTCGACACCGGCGTCAGCTATTCGGTGCTCGCCCGCGCGTCTGCCGCGGTCGATCCGGCCCGCGTCACCGCGCATGGCCAGGCGACCGCGATCGGCGGGGCGGGCAGCGGCGCGGTGACGATCGGATGGCAGGCGACGCGCCGGCTGACCATAGGCGGGCTGACCCGCACCGGCGGCGGCGTCACCGTCGCGGACCTGCCGGCGCTCGCCACCGGCAGCGCCCGCGCGGTCGACCTGCTGGTCGGGCGAGACGTCACCGGCGGCCATGCGCTCGACATCGATTATGCCAATCACCGCTTCCGCTTCCTCGCGTCGGGGCGACTGCCGTTCGTGGGAGCGATCGCGCCGCTCGCGGTGTCCGCCAGCCGCCGCGTCTATGAAAGCGCGGCGATGGTCGATGGCAAGCGGATCGCCCCGATGATCGTCGATACCGGCGACGGATCGGCGATAACCCTCTCGGCGGACAGCTGGCGACAGGCGGACACCGCCAGGCTGCCGACGACCACCACGGTCTCGTTCGGCCTCGCCGGCGAGACGGTGAGCACGCTCGCCATCCTGCCCGCGGTGACCATCGGCCAGCAGCTGGTCCGCAATGTCGAGGCGCGGGTCGAGCCGGCGGGCGGCTTTTCCGAAACGATCGGCGTCGCCGGGCGGATCGGATCGGGGCTGCTGCAGAATTACCGCGTGCTGCTCGATCCCGCCGCCGGACGCATGGTGCTGAAGCCCGAAGCGGGCGCCGACGTGCCGCCGCTACGCTCGACCAGCGGATTGCTCGTGGGGCTGGAGCGCGATCGGCTGAAGGTGCTGCACGTGATGCGCGGCGGTCCGGCGGCGGCGGCCGGGTGGCAGGCGGGCACGATGATCTGCCGGATCGACGGCGCGCCGGTCACCCCCGATTATCCGACGAGCGCGCTTGCGACATGGTCGGTCGGCGCCCCCGGCCGCATCGTGCGCATCGGCCTGTGCGACGGCACCGTCCGCCCGCTGACCCTGGCGCAATTCTACTGACGGACGGCCGGGGCCGGCGGACCCGCTAGTTCAGGTGCAGCCCCAGGCTGACCAGCAGGATCGCACCGAGCAGCGCCGCCATCTGCACCGTCCGCCAGTCGACCCAGCCGACGCGATCGGGGTCGGCCCGCAATCGCCGCCGCCGGTCGAGCAGGCCAGCGACGAGCGCGAGCAACAGCGCGGCCGCCGCCGCCCAGAACATCGCCGGCATGCCGTCCGCCTCAGCCGAGCCGTTCGACCTTGTCCTGCAAGCGCGTCAGCTCCGCCTTGAGTGCGGCGATCTCGTCATCCTTGCTGCCCGCCGGCGCGCCGGCGGCCGGCGCGGATGCGTGGCCGGCGGCAGCGGCGACCGGCGTCTTGAACGCCTGTGCCGCGACCTCGAACATCTGGAGGTTGCGCTTGGCGATCTCGGCGAAGGGCGAATGGGCGAACGCGCCCTCGACCGCGGATTTGAACTGTTCCTGGTTGCGGCGGAAGCTGTCCATCGACGCCTCGAGATAGCCGGGCACCATCGCCTGCATCGAATCGCCGTACATCGAGATCAGCTGGCGCAGGAAGC
>CAYQPM010000189.1:0-4281 GCA_964419295.1 uncultured Stakelama sp.
TCCGGCCGCGCGCGTCGCGGATCGGGATCATCAGCCGGCCGCGGAACCGGTCGTAGGGTTCCTTGCCCTCGACCTGGATCAGCAGGCCGCATTCGACCAGCATCGGATCGCCATAGTCCTTGAGCGCAGTCTTGAGCTTGCCGCGGCTGTCGGGGGAGAAGCCCATGCCGAACGTCCGCGCGGTGTCGGCCGAGATGCCGCGCTTCGCCAGCACCGCGCGCGCTTCCGCACCGCCGATCCCGCCGAGTTGTTCGGTAAACCAGGCCGCGGCATCGGCCATCGCCTCGTGCAGCCCCTTGGCGCGTTCGGCCCTGGCGGCGGAAGCGCGATCCTGCGCCGGCATCTCCATCCCGGCCGACTGCGCGAGTTCCTTCACTGCGTCGATGAAGGGCAGGCCGCGCTGGTCGGTCATCCACTTGATCGCGTCGCCATGCGCCGAGCAGCCGAAGCAATGGTAGAAGCCCTTGTCGTCGTTGACGTAGAAGCTGGGCGTCTTCTCGTTGTGGAACGGGCAGCACCCGCGCATCTCGCGCCCCGCCTTTTGCAGCTTGGTCGTCTTGCCGACGAGGGCGGACAGCGAGGTGCGGGCGCGCAGTTCGTCCAGGAATGCGGGCGAAAGGCTCATCGCGCTCGCATAGCACCGTGCGGCCTCATGGGGAATTCGGTCGAGGCAGTTTAGTTGATGCTGTGGGCGGCTGGGCGAAGAAGATGTGTTCGCGCGGAGGCGCGGGGGACGCAGAGAAGAAGGGGTTCACGCGGAGGCGCGGAGACGCGGAGGTGTCGCGCTGTTGGTGCCTGTCGCGTTCCGTCATGCGGTGTGCGTGGGGCAGCGGCTGCGTCCCCCACCTCGTCATCCCGACGAACGTCGGGACCCATGGTCGCGATGCCGGTGGAGGTTGCGCGCAGCGTCTGGATCCATCGAAAACCATGGGTCCCGGCGTTCGCCGGGATGACGGACGCAGGGGGGGAACGCGCGCCGCGTACCAGCAGCGCGACACCTCCGCGTCTCCGCGTCTCCGCGTCTCCGCGTCTCCGCACCTCCGCGTCTCCGCGTGAACCCCCTTCTTCTCTCAGCGCCCTCAGCGCCTCTGCGCGAACCACCCTTCTTCAAAGGAAGACGCTCAGGACAAAGCCGCCTTCACCAGCCCGCTCGCCTTGCTCATGTCGAGGCTGGCGGCGTGACGCGCCTTCAGTTCCGCCATCACGCGGCCCATGTCCTTCATGCCGGTCGCGCCGAGTTCGTCCCTGATCGCGAGGATCGCCGCGGTCGTATCCGCCTCGCTCATCTGCGCGGGGAGGAAGCGTTCGATCACCGCGACCTCGGCCTTTTCGGCGTCGGCGAGCTCCTGACGGCCGCCGCTTTCGTACATCGAGATCGATTCGCGGCGCTGCTTGACCATCTTTTGCAGCACCTCGACCACCAATGCATCGTCGTCGGGCGTCGAGCCGCTGGTGCGCAATTCGATGTCCCGGTTCTTGATCGCGGCCTGTATCAGACTGATCGCGTTGCGCGATTCCTTGTCGCCGGCCTTCATGGCGGTGACCTGGGCGGCCTTGATGTCGTCGCGAATCATGGAAAAACTCTCGTACCTGCGGTTCAAGCGGGCGAGCCTAGCCGACGAACGGCTCCCCGTGAACCGGTTGACCTCAAGGGGGCAGGGGTCTAGCGGGCGCCTCTTAGCGACATAGACGAAACCTCGAGGAGTGCCCGCCAAGCCATGGCCGACGCCAAGCCCATTGCCATGCCCGCCCTCAAAGCGTCGGCCAAGCCCGATGGCGCGACGGGTGTCCTGGTCCTTGCGAACGGCGAGGTGGCCTGGGGGCGCGGCTTCGGCGCGGAGGGCAGCGCGGTGGGCGAGGTGTGCTTCCACACGGCGATGACCGGGTATCAGGAGATCATGACCGACCCGTCGTTCGCGGGCCAGATCATCACCTTCACCTTCCCGCATATCGGCAACGTCGGCGCCAATCCCGACGATATCGAGGCGGATGCGCCGCACGCGCTCGGCATGATCGTGCGCGAGGACGTGACCGCGGCATCGAACTTCCGCGCCGTCGAGCGGCTGGACGGATGGATGCAGCGGCACAAACGCATCGGCCTGTCGGGGATCGACACGCGGGCGCTGACCCGGCGCATCCGCAGCGGTGGCGCTCCCAATGGCGTGGTGGCGCATTCGGCGAGCGGGCAGTTCGACCTCGACGCGCTGCTGGCGATGGCGTGCGGCTGGCCAGGGCTGGAGGGCATGGACCTCGCCAGGGAGGTATCGACCGAGACGCATTACGCCTGGGGCGAGGCGCGCGACGGCGGGCCGTGGCGGCTCGGCTTCGGCTATGGCGGCGGCGAGGGCGGGGAACGCCCGCACGTCGTGGCGATCGATTACGGCAGCAAGCACAACATCTTCCGCAACCTCGTGTCGGCGGGTGCGAAGGTCACGGTGCTGCCGGCCGAGGCGACGTTCGAACAGGTGATGGCGCTGGCGCCGGACGGCATCTTCCTGTCCAACGGCCCCGGCGATCCCGCCGCGACAGGCGACTATGCGGTGCCGGTGATCCGGCAGCTGCTCGACACGGGCAAGCCGCTGTTCGGCATCTGCCTGGGGCATCAGTTGCTCGGACTGGCGGTGGGCGCGACGACGACCAAGATGTTCCAGGGGCATCGCGGCGCCAACCATCCGGTCAAGCGGCTGAGCGACGGCGCGGTCGAGATCACCAGCATGAACCACGGCTTCGCGGTGGAGCGGGACTCGCTGCCGGCGAACGTGCGCGAAACGCATGTGTCGCTGTTCGATGGTTCGAATGCTGGGCTGGAACTGACGGACCGGCCGGCGTTCAGCGTGCAGTATCATCCGGAGGCCAGTCCGGGGCCGCAGGATAGTCTGTACCTGTTCCAGCGGTTTGTTAGCGGCCTAAGGACTCCATCATGATCCCAGGTTGGTTCGATCAGGGCCGCTTCGAGCAGGAGTGGGCGGCGGACCAGGGCGTATTGGCACGGCTCGCTGAGCAAGGCGATAAAGCTGACCAGTTGCGTGATCTCGACGTCAGCTTCACAGGCAACGAGAGCAACCTTCGTGACGCAGAGCAAGAAGCCGCGAATTATGGATTTCGGATCATCCAAATTGTTAAGGTCGAGGGCGGTGTGTGGCGATTGGACGTGTCACGTCAGCAGTCCGCTAACGCAGAAACTATCCGACAATTGACCATTGATGCGCTCCAAATAGAGGCGGCCTGCAGCGTGTCTTACGACGGCTGGGGCTGCATCACTCAGAACGACAGAGCATAACATGCCCAAACGCACCGACATCTCCTCCATCCTCGTGATCGGCGCGGGGCCGATCGTCATCGGGCAGGCGTGCGAGTTCGATTATTCGGGCACGCAGGCGATCAAGGCGTTGAAGGAGGAGGGCTATCGCATCGTCCTCGTCAATTCCAACCCGGCGACGATCATGACCGATCCCGAACTGGCCGACGCGACCTATGTCGAGCCGATCACGCCCGAGGTCGTCGCGAAGATCATCGAAAAGGAGCGCCCCGATGCGGTGCTGCCGACGATGGGCGGGCAGACCGCGCTCAACACCGCGCTGGCGCTGTTCCACGACGGCACGCTGGAGAAGTTCGGCGTCACCATGATCGGCGCCGATGCCGAGGCGATCGACAAGGCCGAGGACCGGCTGAAGTTCAAGGATGCGATGACGAAGATCGGGCTGGAAAGCGCCCGCTCGGCGATCGCGCATACCGTCGAGGAGGCGCTGGCGGGGCTGGAGATCACCGGGCTGCCCGCGATCATCCGGCCGAGCTTCACGATGGGCGGATCGGGCGGCGGCATCGTCTACAACCGATCCGAATTCGTCGACATGGTCCGCAAGGGGCTGGACGCGTCGCCGACCACCGAGGTGCTGATCGAGGAATCGCTCCTCGGTTGGAAGGAATATGAGATGGAGGTCGTGCGGGATCGCAACGATAACTGCATCATCATCTGTTCGATCGAGAACGTCGATCCGATGGGCGTCCATACCGGCGACAGCATCACGGTCGCGCCGGCGCTGACGCTGACCGACAAGGAATATCAGATCATGCGCAATGCATCGATCGCGGTACTCCGGGAAATCGGCGTCGAAACCGGTGGTTCCAACGTACAGTTCGCGGTCAATCCAAAGGACGGGCGCCTCGTCGTCATCGAGATGAACCCGCGCGTGTCGCGGTCTTCGGCGCTGGCGTCGAAGGCGACCGGCTTCCCGATCGCCAAGGTCGCGGCGAAGCTGGCGGTCGGCTATACGCTCGACG
>CAYQPM010000190.1:0-4204 GCA_964419295.1 uncultured Stakelama sp.
GGCCAAGTCGGGGCTGAAGGCCGCGCTCGACCAGTTCGCGAAGACCTTCGCGTAAGGTTCGTGCATAACAGGTGACACACACACGCCGTCACCCCGGACTTGTTCCGGGGTCCACCGTGCCTCACATCCCATAGGGTCGTGAGGACAAGTGGATGCCGGAACAAGTCCGGCATGACGATTGAGGGAATGGTGACGAAGTAGAATGGCAAGCCTGAAGGCCCTCAAGATCCGGATCAACTCGGTCAAGTCGACCCAGAAGATCACCAAGGCGATGAAGATGGTCGCCGCCGCCAAGCTGCGCCGCGCGCAGGAGGCGGCGCAGGCCGGGCGTCCCTATGCGGAGCGGCTCGAGGCGGTCGTCGCCAGCCTGTCGCGCCAGCTGTCGGGCGGCCCCGGGATCTCGCCGCTGCTGTCGGGCACCGGCAAGGACCAGGTGCATCTGCTCGTCGTCGCGACGTCGGAGCGTGGCCTCGCGGGAGCGTTCAACACCAACATCGTCCGCGCCGCCCGCCGCAAGGCGGAGGAGCTGGAGGCGCAGGGCAAGACCGTGCGCTTCTATCTCGCCGGCAAGAAGGGTCGCGTGCTCAAGCGCTTCTACCCGAACGGCATCGTTGCCGACCACGAACTCGGCGGCCACAAGACCCTGGGCTTCGCACAGGCGCGCGAAGTCGCCGACGACCTGCTCGCCCGCTACGCGCGCGGCGAGTTCGACGTCGCGCATCTGTTCTACGCCAAATTCGTCTCGGCCCTGGTCCAGCTGCCCGTCGGTCGCCAGATCATCCCCGTCGCGGTGGATGATTCGAGCGCCGGCGTAGTGGCAACTTCGGCAACTTCCGCGCCCGTCTCCGCCGGCGCGGTCGTCGAATACGAGCCGGACGAGGAACAGATCCTCGCCGACCTGCTGCCGCGCAACGTCGCGATCCAGATCTTCCGCGCGATGCTCGAAAACGCCGCGTCGGAACAGGGCAGCCGCATGAACGCGATGGACAATGCCACCCGCAACGCGGGCGACATGATCAATCGCCTGTCGATCCAGTACAACCGCACGCGTCAGGCCGCGATCACGACCGAACTGGTCGAGATCATCTCCGGAGCGGAGGCGCTCTAGTGGATGCCGACCCTCGTCATCATCGACGGCATCAGCATTCTGATGTTCCTGAACGATCACGATCCGCCGCACTTTCACGTGCGCTTCGCGGGTCGGACGGGGAAGTTCGACATAACGACGGGTCGGATGATAAAGGGGACCATCGACCGACGAACCGCGAGGAAGGTGGAGCGATGGATTCCGGCCAACCGCATTATGCTTTTACAGGCATGGACCGACTGCCAGTCGCGGATGACGACGACGAGCTGATTACGGTCGGCGAGCCGATCTGGAGCGTGACCCGGGTCGAGGTTGCCGGGCCGCTTTCGCTCTCCGTCGAGTTCGAGAACGGGACGAAGGGCGTCGTCCGATTCGAACGGTCGCACCTACGTGGCGTGTTCGCCAAGTTGGTCGATCCCGAATATTTCGGCCAGGTCGGCATCGCGCACGGCGCGGTCAGTTGGCCGAACGAAGACCCGGATATGGCGCCGGATCGTATGTACGAAGAAATTGTTGCCGGAAACGGCGAGTGGATTGTGAACTAAGGAACGAACATGGCAACCGCCGCAGACGACATCCGCCCGACGCAGAGCACGGGCAGCAGCAACACCACCGGCACGATCGCGCAGATCATCGGCGCGGTCGTGGACGTGCATTTCCCGGACAATCTGCCCGCGATCCTCTCGGCGCTCGAGACGGACAATAACGGCAACCGTCTGGTGCTCGAAGTCGCGCAGCATCTGGGCGAGAACACCGTCCGCACGATCGCGATGGACGCGACCGAGGGCCTGACCCGCGGCCAGACCGTCCGCGACACCGGCGCGCAGATCAGCGTTCCGGTCGGCCCGGCGACGCTCGGCCGCATCCTCAACGTCATCGGCGAGCCGATCGACGAGCGTGGTCCGGTCGCGACCGACCTGAAGGCGCCGATCCATGCGAAGGCGCCCGAGTTCATCGACCAGTCGACCGAGAACGCGATCCTGGTCACCGGCATCAAGGTCATCGACCTGCTCGCGCCTTATGCGAAGGGCGGCAAGATCGGCCTGTTCGGCGGCGCCGGCGTCGGCAAGACCGTGCTGATCCAGGAACTGATCAACAACATCGCCAAGGGCCATGGCGGCACCAGCGTGTTCGCCGGCGTCGGCGAGCGCACCCGCGAGGGTAACGATCTGTACCACGAATTCCTCGACGCAGGCGTCATCGCCAAGGATGCCGACGGCAATCCGCAGTCGGAAGGATCGAAGGTCGCGCTGGTATTCGGCCAGATGAACGAGCCGCCCGGCGCCCGCGCCCGCGTCGCGCTGTCGGGCCTGACCATCGCGGAATATTTCCGCGATCAGGAAGGGCAGGACGTGCTGTTCTTCGTCGACAACATCTTCCGCTTCACCCAGGCGGGCGCGGAAGTGTCGGCGCTGCTCGGCCGCATTCCGTCGGCAGTCGGCTATCAGCCGACGCTGTCGACCGATATGGGCGCGTTGCAGGAGCGCATCACCTCGACCAACAAGGGGTCGATCACCTCGGTGCAGGCCGTGTACGTTCCCGCGGACGATCTCACCGATCCGGCGCCGGCGACCTCGTTCGCCCATCTGGACGCGACGACCGTGCTCAACCGCGCGATCTCGGAACTCGGCATCTATCCGGCGGTCGATCCGCTCGATTCGACCAGCCGCGTGCTCGAACCGCGCGTCGTCGGTCAGGAGCATTACGACACCGCCCGCGCGGTCCAGTCGCTGCTCCAGCGCTACAAGTCGTTGCAGGACATCATCGCCATCCTCGGCATGGACGAATTGTCCGAAGAGGATAAGCTGACGGTGACCCGCGCGCGCAAGATCCAGAAGTTCCTCAGCCAGCCGTTCCACGTCGCCGAGGTCTTCACCGGCATCAGCGGCAAGTTCGTGCAGATCGAGGACACGGTCCGCTCGTTCAAGGCGGTCGTGGACGGCGAATACGATCACCTGCCCGAAGCGGCCTTCTACATGGTCGGCGGCATCGACGAGGTCGTCGCCAAGGCCGAGAAGCTCGCGCAGGAAGCGTAACCCGATCAAAGCCCTTCCCCTTCAGGGGAGGGGCTTAGGAACACAAGACATGCTGCATTTCGAACTCGTCACGCCCGAGAAACTGGTCCGCTCCGAGGACGTCTACATGGTCGTCGTTCCGGGCACCGAGGGCGACTTCGGCGTGCTCGAAGGCCATGCCCCGCTGATGTCCACCGTCCGCGACGGCGCGCTCTCGATCTACCGCACCGAAGGCGGCACGCCCGAGACGATCGCGATCCAGGGTGGCTTCGCCGAGGTCAATGCGCAGGGCCTGACCGTCTTGGCCGAACGCGCCGCCTGACCCTTCGCCCGACGGCCGTTGGATCGCCCGGCGGCCAACGCGTTGAACGGGCCGGCGATACCGGGTCGGGCTGTCCTACGGCTCGAAGACGTCATAAAGGGCCGGAGCAATCCGGCTCTTTCTCATTGGTGCAGATCCCGCACCGACCAGCGCCGGTCGTTTCCCTTCGTCAGTCCGTGCCGTTCACGCCGCGAACCGCGACGGCGCCTTCCTGACGACCGTCCGCCCCGCCGCTCGCTTCGACCCGGAGCCCGCTGTCGACCTGCGGCAAATCGCCGACCCGCCCTCAGAGGAAGTTGTACGGGTCCACGTCCACCGTCACACGCACTTTGGACGGCCAGTCGAGCGCGCCCAGCCAGTCGCGGATGACGTCCTGTACGTCCAGCGCCCGGCGGGCATGGACGAGCAGCCGATAGCGGTGCCGCCCGCGCAGCATCGCCAGCGGCGCAGGGGCCGGACCATAGACCGCCATGCCGTCCACCTGCGGCGCCGATCGCGCCACCAGCCTGGCGATGTCGTGGGCGCAGGCCTGATCCTCCGACGACACGATGATCGCCGCATAGCGACCGAAGGGGGGTGCCCCGGCATCGCGGCGCGCCTCGGTCTCGGCGTCGTAGAAGGCGTCGGCGTCGCCGGTGATGAGCGCCTGCATCACCTGCGCCTTAGGACTGTGCGTCTGGATGAAGACATGGCCGGGCTTGGCGCCGCGCCCGGCACGGCCCGACACCTGGCGGATCTGCTGGAACGTCCGCTCCGCCGCGCGCAGGTCGCCGCCCTCCA
>CAYQPM010000191.1:0-4134 GCA_964419295.1 uncultured Stakelama sp.
ACACCTTGCCCTTGCGGCGCTGACCGTGCTGGCCGGGGCCGTATTCGCGCTTGTTCACGGGCGACTTCGGCCGGCCCCAGATGTTCTCGCCTAGACGACGGTCGAGCTTGTGCTTGGCGCTATGGCGCTTCGACATGTGATATTCCTTGGCAACTGTAACGACGTAATCCCGAACCCCGTGCATCGCTGCCCAAGGTCCGGGGTTGAACCCGGTATCGCTCTGCTTGTCCCGAAAGAGGCAGGCCCACCGCTTCACCGGGGTGCGGGGGCTGTTGCGAAGGCGCGCGCTTAGCCGAGGCGGTCGCGCAGGTCAATCAACGGTTTGGCGTGGTATTCGATCGCGCGTTCAGCGACGCTTCCACGTTGCGGGCATTGTCACCGTCGATCATGTGCCATTCCGCCGCCGAATGGCAGACGCGCTTGGAGAATTGCGATCCGGTGGACGTCTGCGTGCGGCAGATCGGCTTGGCGGCGACGGGTTTGAACGCCGCCGGGGCAGCCGACACCGTGTTGGTCACGGCCGGCGTGGCGCTTTGCGTGGCGGCGAAGAGGGTGACAAGCAACACTGCGATCATGATGGTCGAATTCCCACGAGCAAGAGATGTGGCGGCGATGATGACGCGCTTCGATCGGGGAGGGAAGAGGCGATGATGCGCTCGACATCCTCTTGGCCACGGCATTAAGGGAGCCGCATGACGACGATCCTTGCCGGCCCCGACTGTTCCACGATGACCGAGGTCCGCGCTGGTGTCGATCAGGTCGATCGCGAGCTGGTGGCGATGCTGGCGCGGCGCTTTGCGTATATGGACGCGGCGGCACGGATCAAGCCCGAGCGCGGCCATATCCGGGACGAGGGGCGCAAGGCGGCGGTGATCGCGCAGGCGCGGGCCGAGGCGGAGCGGCTCGGCGTGCCGGGCGACGTCGTCGCCGAACTGTGGGAACGGCTGGTCGAGGCGTCGATCGCCTATGAATTGTCGGCGTTCGACGCGCGTTCCACCTGAGCGCGCTGCGCCTCGACCCGGCGCTCCTTCGCCCCGTTCAGCGCCGACAGCACGCCGCGCATCGTCCGCACCTCCTGCGAAGACCAGCCGGGCTTGGTCAGCAAGGTGCGCAGCGTGCGCTTCGACGTGACGACCCGATCGGGCGGGAAGAAGAAGTTGGCGCGTTCCAGCATGTCGTCGAGCTGGGCGATCATCCCTTCCAGCTCGCCATGCGGCGCGGGCGGGTCGATCGGGGTGAGCGACGGCTGGGCCAGCGCCTCGCCCTTCGACCATTCATAGGCGACCAGGATCACCGCCTGCGCCAGGTTGAGGCTGCCGAATTCCGGGTTGATCGGCACGGTGATGATGGTGCGCGACAGCGCGACATCCTCGGTCTCCAGGCCGGAGCGTTCCGGGCCGAACAGGATCGCCGAGCGTTCGGTCGCGGCGTGCATCGCCCGTGCCGCGCCTTCGGGCGTCACCACCGGCTTGGTGACGCCGCGCTTGCGGACCGTCGTGGCGTAGACATGGGCGCAGTCCGCCACCGCATCCGCGACGCTGTCGAACACCACCGCCCGTTCGAGAACGACATCGGCGCCGCTCGCCGCCGGGCCGGCCATCGGATTGGGCCAGCCGTCGCGCGGGCTGACCAGCCGCATCTCGACCAGGCCGAAGTTGAGCATGGCGCGCGCCGCCTTGCCGATATTCTCGCCCAGTTGCGGGCGGACGAGGACGATGACCGGCTTCATTCGACACGCCCCGCCTGTTCGACGGTGCCGGCGAATTCCTCGAAATCGCGGGCTTCGCTGAAGTCGCGATAGACGCTGGCGAAACGGATATAGGCGACCGAATCGAGACCCTTCAGCCCGTCCATCACCATTTCGCCGATCCGCTTGGACGACACCTCGCCTTCGCCCTGGGTTTCCAGCTGGCGTTGGATACCACTGACCAGTTTTTCGATCCGCACCGGCTCGATCGGGCGCTTGCGCGTCGCGATCGATACCGAACGCAGCAGCTTTTCGCGATCGAACGCCTCGCGACGCACGCCGCCGGTGCCGGTCGATTTCAGCACCCACAGGTCGCGCAGCTGGATGCGTTCGAACGTGGTGAAGCGTGCCGCACAGCCTTCGCACTGGCGGCGGCGTCGGATCGCCGCCCCGTCTTCCGTGGGGCGGCTGTCCTTCACCTGGCTGTCTTCATGGCCGCAGAACGGGCAGCGCATTCAGGTCTTCAGTCCTTGCGCTTGGCGTAGGCGACGCCGGCACCGACCAGCGCGCCCAGCACCGGACCGACGAACGGCACGGGGATGGCGATCACCGCGCCGATCGCGCCATATTTGGCCATCTTCTTACCCAGGCCGGGCGTGTTCTTCACGTTGGCCTGCACTTCGTCGAGCTTCGACATGACTTATCCTTCGTAGATGGGGAAGCGTGCGCACAGGGTGCGTACGCGGTCACGAACGTTCGCCTCGACCTCCGGGTCCCCATGTTCGCCCTTCCTGGCCAGACCATCGAGCACGTCGGCGACCATATGGCCGATCTCGCGGAATTCCGCCGGGCCGAAGCCGCGCGTCGTGCCGGCGGGCGACCCGACGCGGATGCCGCTGGTCTTCACCGGCGGCAGCGGATCGTTGGGAATGCCGTTCTTGTTGCAGGTGATGCCGGCGCGCTCCAGCGCCTCGTCCGCATCGCGCCCGGTGATGCCGAGCGGCGTGAGGTCGATCAGTGCCAGATGCGTGTCGGTGCCGCCCGACACGACGTCCGAGCCGCGCTCCTTCAGCGTCGCCGCCAGCACCTTCGCATTCTCCACCACCGCGGCGATGTAGCTCTTGTAGCCGGGCTGCAACGCCTCGCCGAAGGCGACCGCCTTGGCGGCGATGACGTGCATCAGCGGGCCACCCTGCAAGCCGGGGAAGACCGCCGAGTTGAACTTCTTCGCCAGCGCCTCGTCATCGGTCATGATCATGCCGCCGCGCGGACCGCGCAGCGTCTTGTGCGTCGTCGTGGTGACGACATGCGCGTGGCCGAACGGCGTCGGGTGCAGGCCGGCGGCGACGATGCCCGCGAAATGCGCCATGTCGACCATGAAATAGGCGCCGACCTTGTCCGCGATGGCGCGGAAGTTGCCGAAGTTGATGGTACGTGGGTAGGCGGAACCGCCCGCGATGATCAGCTTGGGACGATGTTCGAGCGCGAGGCGTTCGACCTCGTCGTAATCGATCAGATGGGTTTCGGCATCGACGCCATATTGCACCGCGTTGAACCACTTGCCGCTCATCGCCGCCTTTGCGCCATGCGTCAGGTGGCCACCGGCATCGAGGCTCATGCCCAGGATCGTCTCGCCCGGCTTGACCAGCGCCAGCATCACCGCGCCATTGGCCTGCGCGCCCGAATGCGGCTGCACGTTGACGAAGCCGCAGCCGAAGATCTGCTTGGCGCGATCGATCGCGAGGCTTTCGACCTCGTCCGACGGCCCGCAGCCCTGGTAATAGCGCTTGCCCGGATAGCCTTCGGCATATTTGTTGGTGAAGACCGACCCCTGCGCCTCCAGCACGGCCTTCGACACGATGTTCTCGGACGCGATCAGTTCGATCTGCGTCTGTTCGCGGGTCAGTTCGCGGGTGATCCCGGCGAACACCGCCGGATCGGCATCGGCCAGGCTCTGGCTGAAGAAGCCGTCGGGACGGATGTCGCCGAAATCTTGGGGCTGGGTGCTCATGGGATCACTCCTTGTCCGACAGTTTGTCGACGCGCTGCTGGTGACGACCGCCCTCGAACGGGGCGGCGAGGAAGGCTTCGAGACAGGCCTTGGCGAGGTCGGGACCGATCAGCCGCGCGCCCATCGCGATGACGTTGGCGTCATTGTGGTTGCGCGCCAGCGTGGCCGACAGCGGTTCAGCGACCAAGGCGCAGCGGCAGGCGGGATTGCGGTTGACCGCGATCGAGATGCCGATGCCCGATCCGCACAGCGCGACGCCCATGTCCGCCTGCCCCGCGGCGATCGCATCGGCAAGCCTGTAGCCGTAATCGGGATAATCGACCCGCGCGTCCGTTTCCGGCCCGAGATCGATCGCCCGATGCCCCAGGGCGTCGGCATGTTCGACCAGCAGCGCCTTCAGCGCGACGGCGGCGTGATCGGAGGCGAAGGCGATGCG
>CAYQPM010000192.1:0-4122 GCA_964419295.1 uncultured Stakelama sp.
TGTGGGTCCGGCTGTGCTCGACGAAGGCGCTGTCGCCCAGCGCCGCGATCGCGGCCGCCTGCGCCCCGATGCTGAACGCGAAGGGCGCGCGGATGCGGTGCATCGCGCCGATGATCTCGGTCGAGGCATAGCCCCAGCCGACGCGTTCCGAAGCCAGGCCAAAGATCTTGGAAAAGGTGCGCGTCACCAGGACGTTCGACGCGGTACGCGCCAGTTCGAGCCCGCCGTCGTCGTCCTCCGGCTCGAGATATTCGGTATAGGCCTGATCGAGCACCAGCAGCACCGACGACGGCAAGCCGGCATGCAGCCGCGCGATCTCGTCCCGCGTCGAATAGGTGCCGGTCGGGTTGTTGGGATTGGCCACGAACACCAGCCGCGTCCGCTCGGTCACCGCCGCCAGGATCGCATCGACGTCCGTCGCATAGTCGCGGTCCGCCACCACCACGGGGGTCGCGCCGACGCGGCGCGTCGCGATCTCGTAGACGGCAAAGCCGTAGCGGACGTGGATGATCTCGTCGCCCGGCCCGGCGAAGGTGCCCGCGGCGAGGTGCAGCACCTCGTCCGACCCGGTGCCGTAGATCAGCCGGTCCGCCTCGACGCCGTAATGGGCGGCGAGCGCGGCGCGCAGGTCGACCGCGGCGGCATCGGGATAGCGTTCCAGATGCGTCGCGGCATCGCGATAGGCGGCACGCGCGGCATCGGGGGTGCCGAACGGATTTTCGTTCGATGACAGCTTGGCGACCTTGCGGCCGTCTTCGCTGGTGGCGCGGCCGGGAACATAGGGCGCGATGCCCATGATCCAGGGTTTGGGAGCGGGTGCGGACATGCCCGTGGCCTTAGCGGGCCGGTGCTTGCGTTGACAACTTGCTTCGTCGGGGCTCGCGCCGTAGCGACCCCGTCATGTCTGACGATCAGCGCTTTGGACTGTCGCGCCATGTCACGCTGCCGGGGCCGCTGCGCCTCGACGGTGGCGCGCTGCTGTCGCCGGTCGAGATCGCGTACGAAACCTATGGCACGCTGGCGGAGGACGGCGGCAACGCGATCCTGATCTGTCATGCGCTGACCGGCGACCAATATGTCGCCTCGGTTCATCCGCGCACGGGCAAGCCGGGCTGGTGGACGCGGATGATCGGGCCGGGCAATCCGATCGATCCGGCGCGCGATTTCGTGATCTGCGCCAACGTGCTCGGCAGTTGCATGGGCAGTTCGGGGCCGGCGAGCATCAACCCGGCGACGGGACGGCCATGGGGCATGGCGTTCCCGGTCATCACCATCCGCGACATGGTGCGCGCGCAGGCGATGCTGCTCGACCATCTGGGGATCGGGACGCTGAAGGCGGTGGTCGGCGGATCGATGGGCGGCATGCAGGCGCTGAGCTGGCCCGCGACCTTCCCGGACCGCGTCGGCGCGGTCGTCGTCATCGCATCGACCGCGCGCCACACCGCGCAGAACATCGCGTTCCACGAAGTCGGGCGGCGGGCGATCATGGCCGATCCGAAATGGCACGACGGCGACTATTACGGTGCCGAACCGCCCGCCTCCGGGCTGGCGGTCGCCCGGATGGCGGCGCACATCACCTATCTGTCCGAAGCCGGGCTGACCGAGAAGTTCGGGCGTCGGTTGCAGGCGCGCGACGCCAAGAGTTTCGGGTTCGACGCGGATTTCCAGGTGGAAAGCTATCTGCGCCACCAGGGATTGAGCTTCGTCGACCGGTTCGACGCCAACAGCTATCTCTACATCACCCGCGCGATGGACTATTTCGATCTGGCGGAGGAACATGGCGGGCTGCTGGCGCATGCGTTCCGCGGGTCGCGCGCGCGCTTCTGCCTGGTCAGCTTCGATACCGACTGGCTCTATCCCACGGGTGAATCGCGCAGCATCGTACAGGCGCTGAACGCTGCGGGCGCGCCGGTCAGCTTCGTCGAACTGTCCAGCCCCTACGGCCACGACGCCTTCCTGCTCGAGGCGCCCGAGATGAACCACGTCGTCGACGGCTTCCTGAAGGGCGGGGGGTGAGCGCGCGATGATCCTGCGTCCCGATCTTGCGGTGATCGCCGACCATGTCGCGCCGGGTAGCCGCGTGCTCGACGTCGGCTGCGGCGACGGTGCGCTGATGGCGGCCCTGCGCGATACCCGGGGCGTGGACGCGCGGGGGCTGGAGATCGATGCGGGCAACGTCGCCGCCGCGGTCGGGCGCGGCCTCTCGGTGATCCAGGGCGATGCCGACGTCGATCTGGCCAGCTATCCCGACCGCAGCTTCGACTATGCCATCCTCAGCCAGACGTTGCAGACCGCGCGGGCGCCGGATGTCGTGCTCGACCATCTGTTGCGGATCGGCCAGCGCGCTTTCGTCAGCTTTCCGAACTTCGCGCAATGGCGGATACGTCTCTCGCTGCTGTGGGGCGGACGGATGCCGGTCACCCGGCAATTGCCCGAACAATGGTTCGACACGCCCAATATCCATCACGTCACGATCGATGACTTCCGCGCCTTTCTGAAGCCGCGACAGGTTCTGGTGGAGGATGCCTGGTTCCTGGCCGGTGACAGGCAGCGCAGTTCCGCGGCGGCCAATCTGTTCGCCCAGCATGCGGTTTTCCTGCTGCGGCGGGAGTGACCAGAATGCCACGCTGTGGCGCTTTGCGGCAGAGTGCGGGAACTTCCGCACTTAACCTGGGTTTGGCCAACCAGACCGGGAAAAATGATGACCAAAACAGCGCTGATCGTCGAAGATGAGATTTTCGTGGCTTTGGACCTTGAGCGCATCCTGCTCGACGCGGGCTACCAGGTCGCAGCCATTGCAGCCGACAGCGCCAGCGCCATAGAGGCGGCACCGGGCTGCGGCTTCGCCTTCGTCGACGTCAACCTGCGCGACGGCCCCACGGGACCGAGCATCGCGGAGCGCATGGCCCGCGATTATGGGGTCAAGGTCGTGTTCGTGACGGCCAATCCGTCGCAGATCGACTGTGCCGAGGAATGCGCCATCGGCTATATCCGCAAACCGTTCAGCGAGGCCGCGATCCTGGCGGCAGCCGCGATGGCGACGGAAGGGCAGGGGCCTGCCAACGACGATATCATCAAGCTGGGCCGCGCGGCGGGCTGATCGCCGCCTTCAACGGTGTTGCTCAGGCCGTGCCGGGATAGCTCAGGCGCCGGTCCCGACCCGATCGGCGTCCTGACGGCTGAACGCCGCCAGCGGCACGCGGATTGTCATGATCAAACCCTCGGGGCGCCAGTCGCGCTCGACGGATCCGCCGAGCTGGCGCACTGCCGACAATTCGATCAACTGGCTGCCGAAGCCGGCCATGCCGGTCGGCGCGTGGACCAGCGGGCCATGGCGTTCGGTCCAGCGCATCACGGCATGGCTGGTGTCCCGTGTCACCGTCAGGTGAACCTCGCCCGCTTCCGTGGACAGCGCCCCATATTTGGTCGCGTTGGTCGCCAGTTCATGGAACAGCAGGGCGAGCGGGGTTGCCGATCGATCGTCGATCGCGATCTCGTCACCGGTGATGATCACCGGCTGACGATCGATGCGGCGATAGGGTTCGAACAGCTCGGCGACCAGGCCGTGCAGGCTGTCCTGCTGCATCGACGGCCGCGAATTCGGGCTGTGCGGACGGACGAAATCATGCGCGCGACCCAGCGCCGTGATGCGCAGGCGCAAATCCGCCGCCGTGGAGGCAAACTCCGGCCGACCGCGTGCGGCGAACGAGATGAGGCCGGAAATCACCGAAAAGATGTTCTTGATGCGGTGCGACAGTTCCTGGCTGATCACCTCGCGTTCGTGCAGCGCGAGCTTCTGTTCGTGGATGTCGGTGCAGGTGCCGAACCAGCGCGTGATCCGGCCGACCTCGTCGCGGATCGGCAGCGCGCGGCCGAGCACCCAGCGATAGGTGCCGTCGAAATGGCGCAGGCGATATTCGATCTGATAGGGATCGCCGCTGGTCAGCGAATGCCGCCAGACGGTCCAGGCGCGCTCCTGGTCGTCGGGATGGAAGACGTCGTTCCAGCCTTCGCCATCGGTGGTGCCTTCGGGCGTGCCGGTGAATTCGTACCACCGCGCGTTGTAATAATCGTGATAGCCGTCGGGCAGCGTCGACCAGACCATCTGCGGCATCGTGTCGG
>CAYQPM010000193.1:0-4069 GCA_964419295.1 uncultured Stakelama sp.
GCGTCTCGGTCGTCAACGCGCTCAGCGAATTCCTCGACCTGACGATCTGGCGCGATGGCGAGGAACATTACATGCGCTTCGCGTTCGGCGACGCGGTCGCCCCGCTGAAGGTGGTCGGCCCCGCCACGCCGGGGCAGAAGGGGACGCGCGTCACCTTCCTGCCCAGCCCCGCGACGTTCAAGATCACCGAATTCGACTTCGACAAGCTGGAACACCGCTATCGCGAGCTGGCGTTCCTCAACTCGGGCGTCCGCCTGTTCCTGACCGACGCGCGCCATGACGAACCGAAGACGGTCGAGCTCTATTACGAGGGCGGCATTGCTGCGTTCGTGAAGTGGCTCGATCGCGCCAAGACGCCGCTGTTCCCCGAGCCGATCGCGATCAACGGCACGCGCGACGACGTGACGATGGACGTCGCGCTCGAATGGAACGACAGCTATTACGAGAACGTCCTCGCCTTCACCAACAACATACCCCAGCGCGACGGCGGCACCCACATGGCCGCGTTCCGCGCCGCGCTGACCCGCACGATCAACAATTACGCCGAAAAGTCGGGCCTCCTGAAGAAGGAGAAGGTGACCCTGACCGGCGACGACATGCGCGAAGGGCTGACCGCGATCGTCTCGGTCAAGCTGCCCGATCCCAAGTTCAGCAGCCAGACCAAGGACAAGCTCGTCTCGTCCGAAGTCCGCCAGCCGCTCGAAAGCCTGATGGCCGACAAGCTGGCCGAATGGCTCGAGGAAAATCCCGCACACGGGCGCTCGATCGTCGGCAAGGTGATCGACGCCGCCGCCGCGCGCGAAGCCGCGAAGAAGGCGCGCGAGCTGACCCGGCGCAAGGGCGTGATGGACATCGCCTCGCTGCCCGGCAAGCTCGCCGACTGCCAGGAAAAGGACCCCGCCAAGTCCGAACTGTTCCTGGTCGAGGGCGATTCCGCCGGCGGATCGGCCAAGCAGGGCCGCGACCGCCATTTCCAGGCGATCCTTCCGTTGCGCGGCAAGATCCTCAACACCGAACGCGCGCGCTTCGACCGGATGATCTCCAGCCGCGAAATCGGCACGTTGATCCAGGCGATGGGCACCGGCATCGGCCGTGACGACTTCAACGCCGACAAGCTGCGCTACCACAAGATCGTCATCATGACGGACGCCGACGTGGACGGCGCGCACATCCGCACGCTGCTGCTGACCTTCTTCTATCGGCAGATGCCGGAGCTGATCACCCGCGGGCACCTCTTCATCGCGCAGCCTCCGCTGTACAAGGCGACGCGCGGCCGGTCGGAAGTGTATCTGAAGGACGATGCGGCGCTCGACGAATATCTGGTCGATGCCGGCGTCTCTTCGATGGTGTTCGAAGCGCCGAGCGGGACTCGCTTCGGTCCCGATCTCAAGAGCCTGCTCGATCATGCGCGGCGCATGCGCACGCTGATGCGCTACGTACCGCGGCGCTACGATCCGGTGATCATCGAAGTGCTGGCACTGGCCGGTGCGCTCGATCCGAACTTCACCCGCGAACAGCGTGCGGCCACGGTGGCGGAGGTGACCCGTCGCCTCGAGTCGGGCGACGATGAGGCGCGCTGGACCGCGCGCCTGACCGAGGATGGCGGCATCCACTTCGAACGGCTGTGGCGCGGCGTCACCGACCACCACATCGTCGAGGCGACGTTCCTGGCGAGCGCGGAAGCGCGCAAGCTGCACGGCCTGGCCAGCGAACAGGCGGAAAGCTTCGTCCAGGCGGGCAAGCTGATGCCGCTCAAGGGCGCCGCCGCGGCGACCGAGGATGCGGAGCCGACGCCCGAGGGGGCCGGCCAGATCGGCAGCGTCACCGCCACCGTCGCCCGTGGCGAAAGCCTCGTCGCGCGGCCGTCCCAGTTGCTCGACGCGATCCTCGCGGCGGGCCGCAAGGGCCTTGCGATCCAGCGCTACAAGGGCTTGGGCGAAATGAACGCCGATCAGCTGTGGGAAACCACGCTCGATCCGTCCAACCGCACGATGCTGCGCGTCACGTCGGACGACGTGTCGGCGGCCGACATGATCTTTACCCAGTTGATGGGCGAAGTCGTCGAACCGCGCCGCGAATTCATCCAGGACAATGCGTTGAACGTGGCGAACCTGGACGTGTGATCCGGCACCTTTCCCGTCCGTCATCCCGGCCAATGTTGGGACGACGGACCGGGAGCGGCACCGCGTCACCCGATGCGGCGGTTACGCGAACCGGCCGCCGTGCGTCTTCACCAGTGTGGTCAGCCAGTCGCGGAACATCCGCACCTTCTTCGCCTCACGCATGTCCTGATGCGTCACCAACCAGAACGACCGGCGGATCACGTGGTCGGGCAGGACGCGGCAGAGGCTGTCGTCGGCATCGCCGATGAAACGCGGCAGCACACCCAAGCCCGCCCCCGCCGCCACCAGCCGGTATTGCGCGTTGATGCTGGAACTGCGGATCCGCGGCTCCAGCCCCTCCTCGATCTCCGCCAGATAGCGCAACTCGGGAGCGTAGAGCAGGTCGGGGACGTAACCGATCAGATCGTGGTCACGAACCTGTGCCACCCGCTCCGGCAGCGCACGCCGCGCGGCATAGGTCCTCGATGCATACAGCCCCAGCGTATAGTCGGTCAGCTTCCCGCTGATCACCGGCCCGGTCTGCGGACGTGCCAACAGCACCGCCATGTCCGCCTCGCGCCGCGACGGATTGAGAAAGCCGCTGGTCGCGACCAGGTCGACGGTCAATTCGGGGTGCCGGCCGGTGAACGCGGGCAGATGGTGCGCGACGAACCAGGTGCCGAAGCCCTCCGACACGCTCACCCGCAGCACGCCGGTCAGATGTTCGGGGTCGTCGTCGGGCGCGGCGATCCGTGCCGCCGCCTGCTGCATCGCCTCGACGGCGACGAGCAGCGCCTCGCCCGCCGCGGTCGGCACCTGCCCCTCGCGCGTCTGTTCGAACAGCGTCTGGCCCAGCGTCGCTTCCAGCCGCCGCAGGTGCCGCGCCAGCGTCGTCGCGTCCACGCCCGATGCAGCGGCGGCGCGCGCGATCTGGCCGGCACGCGCGATGCCGAGGAAATCCTGAAGGTCGTCCCAGCGCGGCTGCATTTATGCAGGCGTGTCTCGCACTTTACGTACTTGCCTGCAATCCTGCGAAGGACGATCCTGCCGACAACGAACGGAGAGGCACATGCGCAACATCGATCATCTCATCGTTGGCCATGCCGGCGGTGCCGGCCAGGACAGCGGCGGCCGCTATGGCGACGTGTTCGACCCCAACACCGGCCGGGTTCAGGCCCGTGTCACGCTCGGCACGCAGGCCGATCTCGACCGCGCCGTCGCGGCCGCGCAGGCGGCGCAGCCCGGCTGGGCCGCGACCAACCCGCAGCGCCGCGCGCGTGTCATGTTCCGCTTCAAGGAACTGGTCGAGGCGAACATGGACGAGCTTGCCCGCATGCTGTCGTCCGAACATGGCAAGGTGATCGCGGACAGCAAGGGCGACATCCAGCGCGGGCTGGAGGTGATCGAATTCTGCTGCGGCGTGCCCCATATCCTGAAGGGCGAATATACGCAGGGCGCCGGCCCCGGCATCGACGTCTATTCGATGCGCCAGCCGCTCGGCATCGGCGCCGGCATCACGCCGTTCAACTTTCCGGGCATGATCCCGATGTGGATGTTCGGCGTCGCCATCGCGACCGGCAACGCCTTCATCCTGAAGCCGTCGGAGCGCGATCCTTCGGTCCCGGTGCGCCTCGGCGAACTGATGCGCGAAGCCGGCGCGCCGGAAGGCATTCTTCAGGTCGTCCACGGCGACAAGGAGATGGTCGACGCCATTCTCGACCATCCCGCCATCTCGGCGGTCAGCTTCGTCGGCTCCTCCGATATCGCGCATTACGTCTATCGTCGCGGCGTCGAGGCCGGCAAGCGCGTGCAGGCGATGGGTGGCGCGAAGAACCACGGTATCGTCATGCCCGACGCCGACCTCGACCAGGTCGTCGCCGACCTGTCCGGCGCAGCCTTCGGCTCGGCGGGTGAACGCTGCATGGCGCTGCCCGTCGTGGTGCCGGTCGGCGACAGGACCGCGGACG
>CAYQPM010000194.1:0-4053 GCA_964419295.1 uncultured Stakelama sp.
TCGGGCAGGCGCCAGACCTTCTTGCGATAGACCTTGCCATGGTTGCTGAAGAACAGCACCGGCGTGTGCGTCGAGGTGACGAAGAGCGAGGTGATCGCATCCTCCTCTTTCGTCGTCATGCCGGCGCGCCCCTTGCCGCCACGCTTCTGCGCGCGGAAGGCATCTAGCGGGGTGCGCTTGATATAGCCCTGCACGGTGACGGTGACGACCATCTCCTCGCGCTCGATCAGGTCCTCGTCATCGATCCCGTCGGCTGCCGCGGCAATCTCCGTACGGCGCGGCGTCGCGAAGATCGACCGGACGTCGACGAGTTCCTCGCGCATCACCTCGTACAGGCGAACGCGGTTGCCGAGGATTTCGAGCAGCGCCGCGATGGAATCGGCCAACCCCTTCAACTCGTCGCCGATTTCGTCGCGACCGAGCGCGGTCAGGCGGTGCAGGCGCAGGTCGAGGATCGCACGGACCTGCGTGTCGGACAGCTTGTAGCCGTCGCCTACCTGCGTCCCCTCGACCGCCTCGACCAGGCTCAGATAGGGCGCGATCTCGGCGATCGGCCATTCGCGCGCCAGCAGGGCGGCGCGGGCTTCGGCCGGGCTGCCCGAACCACGGATGATCCGGACCACTTCATCAAGGTTGGTGACCGCAATGACCAGACCGAGCAAGATGTGCGCCCGGTCGCGTGCCTTGTTGAGTTCGAACTTCGACCGGCGCGTGATCACCTGTTCGCGGAACTGGACGAACGCCTGGATGATGTCCTTGAGGTTCAGCGTCTCCGGCCGGCCGCCGCGAATGGCGAGCATGTTGGCCGGGAAGCTGCCTTGTGCCGGCGTGTGCCGCCACAATTGGTTGAGCACCACTTCGGGCGTCGCGTCGCGCTTGAGGTCGATGACGATCCGTACGCCTTCGCGGTTCGATTCGTCGCGGATGTCGCTGACGCCTTCGATCCGCTTGTCCTTCGCGGCTTCCGCGATCTTTTCGACCAGCGCGTTCTTGCCCTGCTGGAACGGGATGGCGGTCAGCACGATCGAACGGCGATCGCCGCGGCTTTCCTCCACGATGTGCCGCGAGCGGACGATGATCGATCCGCGTCCGGTGTGATAGGCCGAGCGTGCGCCCGCCTTGCCGAGGATGATCGCGCCCGTCGGGAAATCCGGTCCCGGCACGATATCGATCAGCTCGTCGATCGTGATCGCCTGGTTGTCGATATAGGCGAGGCAGGCATCGACGACTTCGCCGAGGTTATGCGGCGGAATGTTGGTCGCCATGCCGACCGCGATACCGCCGGCGCCGTTGACCAGCAGGTTGGGGAAGCGCGCCGGCAGCACCTGCGGCTCGCGTTCCGACGCATCATAGTTCGGCTGGAAATCGACGGTATCCTTGTCGAGATCCTCCATCAGGTAATTGGCGGCCCGTGCCAGGCGCGCCTCGGTGTAGCGCATGGCGGCGGGCGGATCGGGATCCATCGAACCGAAGTTGCCCTGACCGTCGATCAGCGGCAGCCGCATCGACCAATCCTGCGTCATCCGCGCCAAGGCGTCGTAGATCGCGGTGTCGCCATGCGGATGGTATTTACCGATCACGTCGCCGACGATGCGTGCGGACTTGCGATAGGGCCGGTTGAACAGGAAACCGTTTTCCTGCGCGGAGAACAGGATGCGGCGATGCACCGGCTTCAATCCGTCGCGTACGTCGGGCAGCGCCCGGGCGACGATGACGCTCATCGCATAGTCGAGATAGCTCGACTTCATCTCATCGACGATGGAGATCGTCGGTGCGCCGTCGTGATGGGGGGAGGGTTCGGCGAGTGTCGTCTCGTCGGCCAAGGCTATACGCTTTCGGATTGTTACAGATGTGTGCCATTCCTGTAGGCACGTCTGCACGGAAAGTCACGCGCGCGTACACGCGTACGTACGCGAGGGAGGCCGATCCGCAGGAGGAGGGGCGGCACGCCGGCCGCCCCGCCGGTCACATCATTTCTTGCACGCGGTCTTCGTCGCGTTGCCAGCCTTGCCGCAATCATAGGTCACGGTCTTGCCGGTGCTGGTCTTCACTGTGACCATCCGGCCTTTCGGCGTGCTGGCGCTGGTGCGCGTCGTGGTTGTCGTCCGCGCGGCGACCATGGGCTTGCCGACCGCCGGCTTGACGGTCGTGGTGCTGTGGCTGGTCGCCACCGTCTTCGCGGTGGTCGTCCTGGTCGGAGCCGGTTTCATCTGCGCAGATGCGGCCGAGCCGCAGCAGAGCGCGGCGGCCGCGATCAGGGCGAGGGGCAAGGAATGGTTCATGGCATCATCTCTCCACCGTTCGATGCGGGGACCGCATCGTCGTGCGCCATGGATGCGCCGTTGCCGCTGAAGAAGATGTGGCCGGATCATGACGTTTCCGTCATGTGCACGACGGCGCAATAGGGATCGCGTACCTTATGGCGCGACCTCTTTCCCCTCGAAGTCGAACAGCTTGCCGCTGTCGGGTGCCTTCAACGCATCGATCACGTCCAGCAGCTGCGATGCCGCCCGATCGGGGGTGAACAGCGTGCCCGGCCGGACATTGCCCTGAAACGGCTGGGAAAGGCGTGTGTCCACTGTTCCCGGATGGAGCCCGACCACGATCGATCGATCGTTGCGGCGCTTTTCCTCGATGCTCAACGTGCGCACCAGCTGGTTCAGCGCCGCCTTGGCCATGCGATAGCCGTACCAGCCGCCCAGCCGATTGTCCGAAATGCTGCCGATCCGCGCAGACAGACATGCGAACACGGTCCGGCCTTGCCTGGGCATGAGGGGAAGGACGTGCTTGGCAACCAGCGCCGGTCCGATCGCATTCACCGCCATGGTCTTCGCCAGCCAGGACGCATCGAGCTCGCGATAGGCCTTTTCCGGCCCATGCACCCCGTCGTGGAGCAGTCCCGTCGCAACGATCACCAGCGACGGCGGCGGACCGGACGCGATCCGCGCCGCGACGGCGGCGATGCTCGCTTCGTCTTCGACGTCGATGCGATCCGCGCCGGTCCGGCTTAGCGCATGGACCACGTCATAGCTGCCCTCGTCCACGATCGCCTGTCGCAGGGCCGCGCCGATGCCTCCCGAAGCGCCGACGATGACCGCGCTTGTGGCGCCGCTCATCGCGCAAATCGCCACTGGGTGTCGCTGCTTTCCCGCGCGTCGAACGTATAGCCGTCGCTGTCGAAGCCGCGCATCGCATCGATGTCGGTGATCCGATGCTCGATCATCCACCGTGCCATCATGCCGCGCGCCTTCTTGGCATGAAAGCTGACGAAGCGGTCGCCGTCGCGGAAATCCACTGCGAGCACCCGCACGCCGGCGGGCAATCGGTCCGCCACCGCCGCCCAATATTCCTGGCTGGCGAGGTTGAGGACGACGCCCGATCCTTCCTCGGCGACATCCTGCCCAAGGAGCGTGGCGATCCGGTCTCCCCACCAATCGGTCAGCTTCTTCCGGCGCGGTGCCCAGCGCGTCCCCATCTCGAGCCGATAGGGGCGCATCACGTCGAGCGGTCGCAGCAGCCCGTACAGACCCGACAGCAGCCGCAGATGGTCTTGTGCGAAATCGATCGCTTCGTGCTCCAGCGTTTTCGCGTCGAGCCCGGTGTACACATCGCCATCGAACGCGAACATGGCCGGCCGTTCCGGTGCTTCGGGGAAGTCGCGAAACCGATCGGCGTTCAGCTTGGCCAGCGCCGGCGAGATGTGCATCAGCTCGCCGAGCTTCTTCTGCGTCAGGTGCGATGCCGCTGCCGCCAATACCGCGGCTTCGTGTGTGAAGCGTGGCTGCGTCGGAGACAGGCGGGGGAGGGGCGACTCATAGTCGAGCGTCTTGGCGGGGGAGAGGACGGCGATCATCGCGCTCGCCGGTAGACCGCCGACGGTCGCCATTCAATCGGCGTTCAGTCCGGGATCGTAAGGAGCCGTGGTCGATCGCTCTGCTTGAACGGCCCGCCACGGACCGTTAAAGCGCCGCGAACGTTAGCGGCAGCGATGCCCTACCTGTTGGAGAGAGAGTTAGCATGAAGACCCTTTCGAAGCTCGCGCTGGCCGCGGTT
>CAYQPM010000195.1:0-3968 GCA_964419295.1 uncultured Stakelama sp.
ATCACCACGCGCTTGTTGGTCGGGATATTGACACCCGCGATACGTGCCATGAAATGTTTCTCCTAGCTCCACAGGGATCGGCATGGCTAGCCACGACCCCCATCTCGTCGCATCCTCCGACAGCCCCGATCCCCATGCCAGCCTTACGCAAAGCGCGGCGTGCGCAAACGAGCGCCGCCGGGAATCGGTGTTTCGGAGAGAGAGGCAGGTAAGCGCGCGCTAACGCCGTGTCAAGCAACCGGTTCCCTTGCGTCACGGTAGCGGACGATCGGGGCTGCACGTTCGCCTGCAACAGCAAACGGGCCAACCCCACATCTGTGAGCTTCACGCTCCATTACAGTGGCTTACCGGGCGTGGCCCGAACCGTTAACCTTTTGGTAGCGCTGTTGGCTGCATGGCGGACGGATCAGTCGAGGAATGCCACATGGCCATGTCGCAGCTAGCTTACCGCCGGATCGCCGAGAAGACGCAGACGCCCTTCCCCGCTGCGGCTCCCTGGTCGCCGCCATCCGTGGCGGACCTGGTCGCGCGCATCGATGCGGCACTGACGGCGCGGCGGCCCGCCTGACCGGTAACGCCGGCCGCTATACCAGCGGAAACGGCGCTTTCGCGGTGAAGGCCATCAGCAACAGCATACCGGACAGGCCGGTGGACAGGCCGCACAAAACGTAGCCGACATATTGCAGCATCGGAGGATTGGGCCGTTTCAGCCGGGCGTTGCGGGACGCACCCTGCAACACGAAGCTCATCAGCATCCCATAGGTAAAGACGATCGCCCCAAGCATAAAGCTCCTTCTTGCCGACATCGGCGCAAAGCCCCCGCGGCCCCCCGGCCGCCCCCGCCCGACACACTAAACCACGCCTGCTAGCAAGTGGTTAACCCCGAGCCGGGCGAAATGTGCGACGAATACGGACCTTTAGACCGGCAGGACGATGCGGGCGATCAGACCGGGCACATTGTCCGCGAGTTCGAACCGACCATTGTGCAGGCGGGCCACCGCCTCGATCAGCGCCATGCCGAGGCCCGCGCCCGGCTTGGTCCGCGCCGCATCCAGGCGACCGAAGCGCTTCAACGCCTGCGCGCGGTCGGCTTCGGCGATACCGGCGCCGCGATCCTCGACCTGGATCGCGATGTCCTGCGCATGGACCACCAGCCGCAAGGTCAGCACACCGCCGCCCGCGGCGTGTTTCAACGCATTGTCGATCAGGTTGCTGATCGCCTGGCTGAGGAGTTCGCGGTGCAGCAGCATCGGCGGTGCGGACGCGTCGATCGCCACGAAGAAGTCGAGCCCCGCCTCTTCGACGACGGGCTCGTACAGTTCGGCAATCTCCTCGACGAGTTCGGCGGGCTCGACCATGATGAAACGATCGCGGGATACGGATTCGGACCGGCTGATCTCGATGAGCATCGTCAACATCCGCATCACCAGATCGGTTTCGACCAGCAGGCCACCCAGCGCACCCTCGCGCGCCGCAGGGTCGGCGATCAGCACCGCCTGTTCGGTCTTGGTGCGCAGCCGGGCGAGCGGTGAGCGCAGATCGTGCGCCAGACTGTCGGTGACGACGCGCAATTCGACCATCAACCGCTCGACCTTGCCGAGCATCAGGTTGAGCTGGTTGGCGAGTCGGTCGAACGCATCGCGGCGCGCCGGCGCGACCGGCACCCGCCGCGACAGGTCGCCGTCCCCCGCGGCCTCGATCACCGCGGCGATCCGGTTGAGCCGCACGCCGACGTAGCGCGCCAGCACCAGGCCCGCCGCGACACCGAGCACCAGCGACAACAGCACCGCGACCGCCAGTGCCCCCTCCATCGCGTGCCGCTCCGCCTCGACCAGATCGAGCCGTCGGCCGGTCAGCAACCAGTGGCGCCCGATCGGCATCAGCGAATAGCCGATGTCGTTGGTGGCCGCCGACGCGTCGATGTCGGCGACTAGGAACAGGCTGGGGGTCAGCGGTACGTCGATGCGCGGCGGGGCATAGCCCGCGATCCGGTAGCCACGGCCGTCGAGCACCGCGAGCAGCAGCGAGGTATCGCCGGCGGCGCGGGCATGGCCGATCGCCTCCACCACCGCGGGCAGGCCACCGACCCGATAGATGGCACGCATCGCGTCGGATTGTTCGATCGTCTCGCGCCGGACCGTGCCGATCACCGCCGCGTCGGTGCGCGTCCAGACGAAGCCGACCAGGACGAGGTTGGAGACGAGCGCCAGCGTGACCGACAGCAGGGCGATGCGGGCGGTGACGGACAGGCGCATGACCCGCCTTAGCCGCCCTACCCGGAAACGCGAACCTCGATCAGGTCGGATCGGCCGCAAGACGATATCCGGCACCGCGCACGGTGTGCAGGATCGGCGATGCGAAGCCGTCTTCCAGCTTGCGGCGCAGGCGGCCGATGTGGACATCGACGACATTCGATCCCGGATCGAAATGATAGTTCCAGATCTTCTCGAGCATCATGGTGCGTGTCACCACCTGTCCCGCATGACGGGCGAGGAATTCGAGCAGATTGAATTCGCGTGCGCCGAGCGGGATCGAGCGACCGGCGCGGGTGACCGCGCGCGCGAGCAGGTCGATTTCCAGATCGCCCACCGACAACCTGGTCTTGGTCGGCTCCGTCGCCGCCCGATCGGACCGGCGCACCAGCGCCTCGATCCGGGCGGACAGTTCGGCGAAGGAGAAGGGCTTGCACAGATAATCGTCGGCGCCCGCGCGCAGGCCGTCGACGCGATCGTCGACCGCCGCCAGCGCGGACAGGACCAGGACGGGCGTGGCGATACCCGCCCCGCGGATCGCGCTGACCATCGACAGCCCGTCGAGGCCCGGCAGCATGCGGTCGGCGATGATCAGATCGAAGATGCCCTCGCTCGCCAGGAACAGGCCGTCACGACCGTCGCGGGCGGATTCGACCGCATAGCCGGCCTCCGACAGGCCCTTGGCGAGATAGGCGGCGGTCGAGCTGTCATCCTCGACGATCAGGATCTTGCGGCTCACGGGTCGTACCTCACGCCTCGCTTCTACAGGAAAGGCCGGCGGAAAGCATCCCTTCCGCCGGCCCCCTACGGCACCCCCGGGAGTGTCGGGCACCGATCTCGTCAAATCTGTCGATCGCCTGTGCGACCGTGAGATCGGTATAAAAACAGATGGCTGGCCCGGCGATGACCGCGACATGACAAAGCTGTCATGTCTGGGTCACTGACCTATTCGGCGACAGGATCAGGAGTCGAGGATGGCCGAGATCGCCTGCGCGACATGGTCGATATCCGCCATGCCGTTCACCCGCTCGACGAGGTCGCGCGCCTGATAGATCGGCAGGATCGGCGCGGTCTTGGCGCGATATTCCGTCATCCGGGTGTGAACGGTTTCCGCATTGTCGTCCGGTCGCCGCTTGAACTCGGTCGAGCCGCAGACGTCGCAGACGCCCTCGACCTTGGGATGCTTGAAGCGGTCGTGATAGCCCTCGCCGCACTTGGCGCACGTGTAGCGACCCTCGACCCGCTCGATCAGCGCCGCCTCGTCCACTTCCAGTTCGATCACATGGTCCAGCGTCAGGCCACGCTCGGCGAGCAGCCCGTCCAGCGCCTCCGCCTGCGCTGCCGTGCGTGGGTAACCGTCGAAGATCGCTCCGCCGGCGATACCCTGGTCGAGCCGTTCCCCGATCAGCGCCGATACGATGGCGTCGGAGACGAGCTCGCCCGCCTCCATCACGGCCTTGGCCTGCAGACCGACGGGCGAACCCGCCTTCACAGCCGCGCGCAGCATGTCCCCGGTCGACAGCTGTACCATGCCGCGTTCGGCCATCAGCCGCTGCGCCTGGGTGCCCTTGCCTGCTCCTGGCGGCCCGAGAAGGATGATGTTCACGCGAGCACTCCCTGTTCGCTCGTGGATCGATGCCGAAGCGGTTTAGCGGAGACGTCCGCCCTTCAGCTTCGCCTTCTTGATCAGATCGCCATATTGATGCGCCAGCAGGT
>CAYQPM010000196.1:0-3959 GCA_964419295.1 uncultured Stakelama sp.
AGCGCACCGCCTCGACGATATTCTCCGCGCCGACCGGCACGATCATGAATTCCTGAAAATCGATCGGGTTGTCGGCATGTTCGCCGCCGTTGATGATGTTCATCATCGGCACCGGCAGCACGTGCGCCGACACGCCACCGACATATTTGTACAGCGGCATGCCACGCGCTTCCGCCGCGGCCTTGGCGGCGGCGAGGCTGACGCCGAGGATCGCGTTCGCGCCCAGCCGGCCCTTGTTCTCGGTGCCGTCCAGATCGATCATCGCGCGGTCGAGATCGGCCTGGTCTTCGGCGTCGAGGCCGATCAGCGCCTCGACGATCTCGCCGTTCACCGCATCGATCGCCTCGTCCACGCCCTTGCCGCCCCAGCGGCTCTTGTCGCCGTCGCGCTTCTCGACCGCTTCGTGCGCGCCGGTCGATGCGCCCGACGGCACGGCGGCACGGCCGAAGCTGCCGTCCTCCAGCAACACGTCGACTTCCACGGTGGGATTGCCTCGGCTGTCGAGGATCTGGCGGCCATGGATGTCGATGATTGCGGTCACGTAACGATGCTCCTACGTCATGGGGCTGATACCGCGGCCTCTACCGCGCGGGGTGCGGTGCGGCAATCTCCCTGAGCCACAGGGAACCGTGATCGCGGCGTCGGGGTTGAGGGGGTCGAACAACAGCAAAGGGCGCGTCATGGCCGAAAACGACCTGCAACCGATCACCGACGGCGACATCACGCCGCCGCCCGCCGACACCACTTTCACGCCGGCCGAGCCGTTGAAGGACAGCGGGGTCGATTTCGATCCGGCATCCGGTGGCAAGACCGAACAGGTCAAGCAGACGGTGAAGGATTATTCCTCCAAATACGGCGCGCAGGCGACCGACCGGATCCGCACCCTCGCCGACACGGGCAAGGAACGCGCGGTCGGCGGGCTCGACCAGCTGTCGCAGATGATCAACGATGCCGCCGGGCAGGTCGACGAGAAACTCGGCGCGCAATATGGCGAATATGCCCGCACCGCAGCCGGCGCGGTGTCGAACTTCTCCGAACAGATCAAGGTGAAGCAGGTCGACGAACTGCTCGACGACGCGCGTGAATTCGTGCGCAAGAGCCCCGGCGTGGCGGTCGGCGTCGCGGCGGCGCTCGGCTTCGCGGTCGCCCGGCTCGTCCAGTCGGGCATCGACGGCAACTCCACCGATAAACGGGCGTAACCGGGCATGGCGGTGATCGATCCGGCGACGGAGGACGAGGGCATCGCCGCCCTCGTCTCGCAACTCGTCGACGATGCACGCGGACTGGCCGGCGCCGAAGTCGCGCTGGTCAAGGCGCGCGTCGGCGAACGGGTCGCCGCGTACAGGAACGCGGCGGTCTTCTTCGTCATCGCGGGCGTGCTCGCGCTGGCGGCGCTGATCGCGTTGCTGGTCGGCCTGATCATGAGCCTCGCGACGCTGATCGGCCCCGGTCTGGCGACCGCTGCGGTCGTCTTCGGCGTCTTGGCGCTCGCGGCGGTCCTCGCGATCATCGGCAAGGGTCGGCTTACGCCGGCGAAACCGCGATGAGCGCGATCGACCCCGCCGCCCGCCTGATCGAGGCCGAAGTCGAAGCCGCCGCCGCACGTGAGCGGCTGTCGGCGACGCTCGGCAAGTTGCAGGTGAAGCTCAACCCGCGCACGCTGGCGAAGCAGGCGGCGCGCGACGTCGCCGATGCGGGCAACGCGGCCGCGCAGGCGAGCCTCAACACGGCGGTGCGCAACCCCGGCGCCGTCGCCGGAGCGACCGCGGTCGCCGGTCTGTTCCTCGCCCGCCATCGCATCGCCGGCCTGTTCCGCCGCAAACCCAAACACAAGCCCGGCCACCGCGACCACGAACCCGGTCTCGGCCCGCAGGACTGAAGCCCTTCCTTCGAAAAGGATCATGATATGCCCAACACCCAGGACAGCCACGGTCGCCTCGACGACGCCAAGCACGCCGCCGGTGACGCCGCGCGCCGCACCGTCGACGCCGTCGAATCGAACCCGCTCGCCATCGTCGCCGGCGGCATCGCCATCGGTGCGCTCGCCGGTGCGCTGATCCCGCGCTCCGCCAAGGAAAAGGAACTGCTCGCCCCGCTCGGCCGCACGATCGGCGAACGCGCCCGCGGCGCCATCGCCGCCGCGCGAGAGGCGGGAACCGGCGAGTTGCAGAATGCCGGCCTGTCGAAGGACGCCGCCAAGGATCAGGTCAAGTCGCTGTTCCAGGGCGTGCTGAAGGCCGCGACCACCGCCGGCTCCGCCGCCGCCAAATCGGCCGCGAACAAGGCCTGATCCCGAACCGGCGCTGTCGCGATCGGCAGCGCCGGGGGTTCAATATTGCACCGCACCACGTTAGGAGCGGTGCCTGAACCTCCAATTCGGGACACGCGCATGAGCAAGCTCCACCTCGTCTTCGGCGGTCGCGTCAGCGATCCCCGCACCCTCGAATTCGCCGATCCGTCGAAGCTGGAAGTCGTCGGCATCTTCGCCGATTATGCGAGCGCCGAAAAGGCATGGCGCGCCAACGCCCAGCGCACCGTCGACGACGCCGAGATGAAGTTCGTCGTCGTCCACCTGCACCGCCTGCTCGAACCGGAGCTGCTGTCCCCGCCAACGGCGTGAGGCACCGGGCCGTTGGCGCAGCCCCCCGGACACCCTGCGGCGTAGTTTGCCGGACGCCCGGCGGCGCCGGACACTGTGCGGCGGCGCAGCCCGCCTAACACCGGGCGGCGGCATAGCTCCCCGAGAGCCGGGGGCGGCGTAGGGCCCCGCACCCCAACTACGATCGTCATCCCCGCGCAGGCGGGGATCCAGACGCGCTGACCTTGCGGCCTCATCGCTACGTCAGCGTTTATGGATCCCCGCCTGCGCGGGGATGACGCCGTTGGGAGGGCTTGGTGGGAACGGCGCAACCCGCCCCGTTCATCTCGTCATCCCGGCGAAAGCCGGGACCCATGGATGCGGAACTGGCGTGACGCACACCTGAGCCAATTGGCAGCGTGCCCGTAGGTCCCGGCGGTCACCGCGGGATGACCAAAAACCAAATGTCTCCCCGCCAGGGGAAGGTGGCACGCCGCAGGCCTAACCGAGGGGAAAGACACGGCGCCAATGTCGCATGCGACCCCGCCCCCCTCAACCGCCCAGCTAAGCCGCGCGGCCCCTAACGCCCGCAAATCGGATCAGATGAACTCAACCTTCGACACCACGTAATAGCGATCGCCCGCGGGCACCGACACTTCGACCTCGTCATCGACCCTGCGGCCGATCAGCGCGCGACCCAGCGGCGAATTGTACGAGATGCGACCGGTCTTCGCATTGGCTTCGGTCTGGCCGACGATCTGATACTTCACCGGCTTGTCGTCGTCGTCGAGCAGGGTGACGGTCGCGCCGAACACGACCTTGTCGCCGGACAGTTCCAGCGGATCGATGATCTGCGCGCGGGACAATTTGTCCTCGATATCGCTGATCGTCGCCTCGTTCTGGCCCTGCTGTTCCTTCGCCGCATGATATTCGGCGTTTTCCGAAAGGTCGCCGTGTGCCCGCGCTTCCTCGATCGCGTCCACGATCAGGGGACGCTCCGCTTTCAGACGCTTCAGGTCCGCGGTGAGCTTATCGTAGCCCTCCTGGAGCATCGGCATCTTTTCGACGGTCGCCATATCTTCGTCCCCAATTCATTCTTTCCCCGCGCGCGCCCGATCAGGAGCCCGCCCGCGCACATTGCATTATGTCGGGATCAGTTGTGCGACTGCGAATAATAGGATTGCAGCGGGCGTACTTCAAGATGCGACACCCCGATTGCCGCCGCCGCCTGCACGCTGGCGGGCGCCGTGGTGAAATACGGGATCTTCTGCGCCAGCGCCGCCTGACGGATCGGCTTCGAATCCTTCAGGCTCTGCCACCCCTCGGTGGTGTTGAAGATCAGCGTGACCTCGCCGTCCATGATCCGGTCGAGGATGTGCGG
>CAYQPM010000197.1:0-3937 GCA_964419295.1 uncultured Stakelama sp.
CGACGCGCAAGGCGGCCGAGGCGAACCTCGCCGCGTTCCAGGCGTGGACGCGCCTATGGGGCGTCGGCCCTTGGTAGACGCCGCCGTCATCGATCTGCCCGACGTGCGCGGCCGCCTGACCGAAGGGGCCGCGCTGGCGCCGCTCGTCTGGTTCAAATCTGGCGGCGCGGCGCAATGGCTGTTCGAGCCGAAGGATGCGGACGACCTGTCCGCCTTCCTGCGCGGCCTCGACCCCGCCATGCCGGTCATGGCGCTCGGGCTCGGATCGAACCTGATCGTTCGCGATGGCGGCGTTCCGGGTGTCGTCGTCCGTTTGGGCAAGGCGTTCGCCCGGGTCGAGCGGGTCGATGCGACGACATTGCGCTGCGGCGGCGGAGCCAGCGGCATCCTCGTGTCCTCGACCGCGCGCGACGCGGGGATCGGCGGCGTCGAATTCCTGCGGTCGATCCCCGGCACCGTCGGGGGCTTCGTGCGCATGAACGGCGGCGCCTATGGCCGCGAGGTGAAGGACGTGCTGGTCGACTGCGACGTCATGTTTCGCTCCGGCGAGCGGCGGACGCTGGCGTGCGGCGAACTCGGCTATAGCTATCGCCACAGCCGGTTGCCCGAAGGCGCGGTGGTGATCGCCGCGACCTTCCGCGGCCATGCCGCCGAACCTGCCGCGATCGGGGCCGAGATGGACCGCATCGCTGCCGAGCGCGAAGCCTCGCAGCCGTTGCGGTCGAAGACCGGCGGGTCGACCTTCAAGAACCCCGATGGTCACAAGGCCTGGGCGCTGATCGACGCCGCGGGTTGCCGCGGCCTGACCCGCGGTGACGCGCAGGTTTCGGAAAAACATTGTAATTTCCTGCTCAACCTGGGCACCGCGACCTCCGCGGATATCGAGGCTCTCGGCGAAGAGGTGCGAGACAAAGTGAAGGCGCATGCAGGAGTGACGCTGGAATGGGAAATCCAGCGGGTAGGAATGACGGCATGATCCGCGCGATCCGATCTTTGCCCGTTTCGCTGAGCGGGACCTTGTGCGGCATGGTGGAGGGGCAGCCGCGGCGCGTCTCCATCACCGTTGCGCGGCCGTTCCCCTCCCGATCGGCGATGGGGATGCTCCGATGACCCCGCTCCACATCGTCGTCCTGATGGGCGGCTGGTCGGCGGAACGTCCGGTGTCGCTGCAATCCGGCAACGGCTGTGCCGATGCGCTCGAATCGCTCGGCCATCGCGTCACCCGCATCGACATGGATCGCGACGTTGCCGCACGGCTGGCGGAGGCGCGCCCGGACCTCGTCTTCAACGCGCTCCACGGCTCGCCGGGCGAAGACGGCAGCGTGCAGGGCATGCTCGACCTGATGGGCATCCCCTATACCCATTCCGGCCTCGCCACGTCGGTGATCGCGATCGACAAGGTGCTGACCAAGCAGATGCTGGTCCCGGCGGGGGTGCCCATGCCGGGCGGCCGCATCGTCAAGTCGGCGGAGATCCACGACCGCGACCCGCTGCAACGCCCCTATGTGCTGAAGCCGGTCAACGAAGGATCGTCGGTCGGCGTCGCGATCGTCACCGGCGACGGCAATTACGGCAATCCGATCGGCCGCGACGTCGCGGGGCCGTGGCAGGAATTCGACGAGCTGCTCGCCGAGCCCTATGTCCGGGGCCGCGAACTGACCACGGCGGTGCTCGGGGATCGCGCGCTGGGCGTGACCGAGTTGAAGCCCAAGAGCGGCTGGTACGATTTCGACGCCAAATATACCGATGGCCTGACCGACCATATCTGTCCCGCGGACATTCCGGATGCCATCGCCGACGCCTGCAAGAGCCTCGCGCTCGAGGCGCATCGGCTGCTCGGCTGCAAGGGCGCTTCGCGATCCGACTTCCGCTGGGACGACGAGCGCGGCGTCGATGGCCTGTTCCTGCTCGAGGTGAACACCCAGCCGGGCATGACGCCGCTCAGCCTGGTGCCAGAACAGGCGCGTCACATCGGCATGAGCTATGCCGATCTGGTGCAGGCGATCGTCGACGAGGCGCTGACCGATGCCGGCGCGCGCGGGCGGACCAGGGAACGCGGCGGATGAGCCGCACGATCAAACGCGGGCCGCCGCCCAAGCGCCCGACCGGACGGCGCAAGCAGCCGGTGCGCAAGGTCGGCCTGTTCGAGCGGGCGGTGTCGGCCGTTCCGGTCAGCGAGGCGACGATCCGCCGGGCGGCGACCTGGACGATCACCGGCGGCGGCATCGCCGTCGCACTCGCCGCGCTGACCTGGATCGGTATTCCCGGCATGATCGGCAGCGCCATCGCCGAAGGGGCGGGGCAGGCGGGTTTCCGGGTCGAACAGATCGAGGTGACCGGCCTGAAGCGCATGGACCGGATGAGCGTCTATGCCGTCGCGCTCGACCAGCAGAGCCGTGCGATGCCGCTGGTCGATCTGGAGGCGGTGCGGCAGAAGCTGCTGCGGTACGGATGGATCGCCGATGCGCATGTTTCGCGGCGCCTGCCCGACACGTTGCTCGTCGATATCGTCGAGCGGACGCCCGCCGCGGTATGGCAGGACAACGGCCAGCTGACGCTGATCGACAAGGACGGCGTGCTGCTGGAGCCGGTGCATGCCGATGCCATCCCCGACCTGCCGCTGGTGATCGGCCCGGGCGCGGACCGGCAGGAGCCGGGCTATCAGGCGCTGCTCGCCGCCGCACCGGCGCTGAAGCCGCGGGTGAAGGCGGCGACATGGATCGGCAACCGCCGCTGGGACCTGACGTTCGACAGCGGCGAAACGCTGGCGCTGCCCGAGGACGGCGCGCCGGGCGCGTTGCTGAAGTTCGCCGAACTGGACGGGGCGCGGCCGTTGCTGGGCCGCGGCTGGATCCGGTTCGATATGCGCGATCCGGCGAAGCTGGTCGCGCGCAAGCCGGGGGCGAGCATGGCGCACAACGTGCCGGACCCGAGCGAAACGACGACACCGCCGACCACGACCACCAAGAGCGATGGCGTGGCGGATTCTCAAGCGGGGGCTGAGGGGTAATGGCGAAGGTTGCACCGGAAGGGCTGATCACGGCGCTCGACATCGGATCGTCGAAAGTGTCCGCGATGATCGCGCAAAAGGGTGACGGCGGCGAGTTGATCGTGCTCGGCACCGGCCAGCGCGAGAGCCGCGGCGTCAAGCGCGGCTATATCGCCGACATGGCGGCGACCGAGGCGGCGGTGCGCGAGGCGGTCGAGCAGGCCGAACGGATCGCCGGCATCAACATCGAAAACGTCTGGGTTGGCTTCTCCGCCGGTGGCCTCGTCAGCGACGTCGCCGAGGTGGAGTTCGAACTGGGCGGCCATCGCGTCGAGCAGCAGGACATCGACGCGCTGCTCGCCGCGGGACGCAATTCGATCGATCCGCAGGGCCGGATGGTGCTGCACGCGCAGCCGGCGCTCTATACCCTCGACGGGCTGACGGGCGTGAAGAAGCCGCTGGGGCTGCATGCCGACCGGCTCGGCGTCCACATCCATGTCGTCGCCGCGGACGGCTCGCCGGTTCGCAACCTCGACCTGTGCGTCCGCTCGGCGCATCTGGAGGTGAAGTCGATCATCGCCTCGCCCGTCGCCACCGGGCTTGCCTGCCTCTCCGAAGAAGAGCGCGAGCTGGGCGTCGCGCTGGTCGAGATCGGCGCGGGGATCACCAACGTCTCGCTGTTCGCGGGCGGGATGCTCGTCGGCCTGTGTTCGATCCCGATGGGTGGGCAGGACATCACCGACGATATCGCCAGCGCCTTCGGCACCCGCCGCGCGCAGGCGGAGCGGATGAAGTGTTTCCACGGTTCGGCGAACGCCAGCCCGCGTGACAATCACGAGATGATCCCGGTGATGCCGATCGCGGCCGAGGACGATGTGCATGGCGGCATGCAGATCACCAAGGCGCAGCTGATCGGCATCGTCCGCCAGCGGCTGGAGCATCAGATGG
>CAYQPM010000198.1:0-3932 GCA_964419295.1 uncultured Stakelama sp.
CTGACGGCGGCGATGCCCGCGTCGGCCCAATTCTTCCTTCGCTCGCACGATTTTCGTGGCGAGGCGGTCAACGGGCGCGAGGATGGCCTGGGCCAGGTGCTGCCCGGCGCGACCGACGCCGAAATCCGCGCGGCGATGGCGTGGAACATGCGCGCCGCGCTGAACGTCGCCGCACTGCAATGCCAGTTCGAACCGACGCTGCTGACAGTCAGCAACTACAATGCGGTGCTGACCGATCATGCCGACGAGCTGAAGGCGTCGTTCGACACGCTCAACAAATATTTCACGCGCACCGCCAAGACGACGAAGGCGGGGCAGACCGCGCTCGATCAGTTCGGGACGCGGCTGTATTCGGGGTTCGCCACCGTGTCGGCACAGCTCGGCTTCTGCCAGACCGCGAGCGAGATCGGCCGCGACGCGGTGTTCACGCCGCGGGGCAGCTTCGGCACGCTGGCGATGACGCGCATCCGCGAGCTGCGCAACAGCCTGATCCCCTATGGCGAGCAGCACTTCCAGCGCTATCTGGGCCGCGACTATGCCTCCAAGCCGCGCTTCGACCCGATCTGCTGGAACAAGAAGGGCGAATGGGTGACCAAGAAGTGCGGCACGTTCGCCTGGCCGCCGGCGACCACGGCCGTCGCGGCGAAGGCGCCGGGCACGGAAACCGCGCTGCGCTGATCAGTCGGGGCTCAGCGTAGCCCGAGCATCTTGTGGGTCTGGAGCGACAGCCGCCATTGCGGCCGCTCCATGACCGTGGCGATCGCCGCCTCGACGTTCGCCGGCCCGTTCGCATCGTCCATCGGCTGAAGCAGGCGGTGCGCGAAATCCCAGCGTTCGATTTCGGCGATATCGGTGCCGGGCTGCGGCCAGACCAGCTTCAACTCGTCGCCGCTGCGCTGCACGACGACACTGCCCGCCTTGGGACTGACGCAGACCCAGTCGATGCGGGGATGGACCGCGAGGGTGCCGTTGGTTTCGATCGCGATGCGGAAGCCCGCGCGGTGCAGCGCATCGACCAGCGCATCGTCCACCTGCAACATCGGCTCGCCACCGGTGAGCACGACGAAGCGCTCTCCGACACCGTCGCCCCAGAAGCCGGCGACGGCAGCGACCAGCCCGTCCGCGTCGGCGAACTTGCCACCGCCAAGGCCGTCGGTGCCGACGAAATCGGTGTCGCAGAAGCGGCAGACCGCGGTCGCGCGGTCCTGTTCGCGGCCGCTCCACAGGTTGCAGCCGGCGAAGCGCACGAAAACCGCGCGGCGCCCCGCGTTCACGCCCTCCCCCTGCAGGGTGAGGAACATCTCCTTGACCGCGTAGCTCATCGGATCACGGCTGGACGGCGTAGACCGTCGGATCAGGAATGCCGGCCTCCTGGAAGCCGCGCGAGCGCAGGCGGCAGCTGTCGCAGGTGCCGCAATGCACGCTGCCCGGCGCCGGATCGTAGCACGACCAGCTGAGACCCATGTCGAGGCCGAGGCGCGTGCCTTCGCGGACGATATCCGCCTTGGTCATGTGCTGGAGCGGCGCCTGGATGCGGAACGGTTCGCCTTCGACGCCCGCCTTGGTGGCGAGTTCGGCGAGTCCTTCGAACGCGCGGATGAATTCCGGACGGCAATCCGGGTAGCCGGAATAATCGAGCGCGTTGACGCCGATGAACAGATCGCGGGCACCCGACGCCTCCGCCCAGCCGAGCGCGAGGCTGAGGAAGATGGTGTTGCGTGCCGGCACATAGGTGACGGGAATGCCGCCGCCAGCCTCGGTTCCCGCACCATCATGGGGCACGGCGATGTCGTCGGTCAGCGCCGAACCGCCGAAGGCCGACAGGTCGAGCGGCAGGACGATGTGGCGTTCCGCGCCCAATGCGGCGGCGACCCGCCGCGCGGCGGCGAGTTCGACGCGGTGGCGCTGGTTGTAGTCGATCGACAGCGCAAGCAGGCGAAAGCCCGCCTCGCGCGCGCTGGCGGCGGAGATCATCGAGTCGAGCCCGCCGGAGACGAGCACGACGGCCAAGGGTGCGGCCTCGTTCAACATGGTCATGATGGGAAGCGCCGCTAGGCCAATGCGCGCCAAAAGAAAAGGGCCGCGGGTAAGGCGGCCCTTTGAAGGGGAGAGCGAACCCGCTCTTTGGGAGAAAAGCGTGCGACGCCGAAGCCATGCACGGGTCCGCAATAACGGATCCCGGTTAAATTCCTCTTAAACCAGTCAGTTCCGCTCGGCGTAAAAATTACGGGGTCGCCCCCTCGGCTTCTGCCGGGACCGGAAACTTGGTCGCGCAGAACGCGCAATCGACCTGGATGAAGCCATCCTCGTCGGCCATCTCGCGCCGTTCTTCGAGGGAGAATTTCGACAGCACGCTGGCGATATAGTCGCCGGTACAGCGACACCCGCGCGACAGCGGCGTCGAGGCGAGGACGCGCACGTCGGGCTCCTCGTTGAACAGGCGCCACAACAGCGTTTCGAGCGGCAGCGCCGGATCGGCGAGTTCATCCGCGCCCATCGTGCTGCCCAACGCCTCCACATGCTCCCATTCGGGATGGTCGAGGCGGGTGTGCAGGCGTTCGCGCCCCACTTCGCCCTCGGGCAGATGCTGGAGGAACAGGCCGCCGGCGATGGTGTGGCCGTCGCCGTCGCGCGCGATGCCGACGCGCACGAGGCTGGGGATCTGTTCCGACTGGACGAAATAGCTTTGCGCCGCCTCGGCCAGCGTGTCGCCGTCGAGCGGCACGATCCCCTGGTAGCGTTCGCCGGTGGTGGCGAGATCGAAGGTGATCGCCAGATAGCCCTGGCCGAACAGCGCGAACAACGTCGGCTGTTCGGGCGCCGCGGCAAGCCGGTCCGCGTCATAGTCGATGTAGCCGCGCACCTCGCCACCACGATAGTCGCAGACGAGCAGCTGGATCACGCCATTCTCGGTCCGCGTCTGCATTGTCAGCTGGCCGGTCGGGTCCTTCAGCGTCGAACCGATCAGCGCGGCGAGCGTCAGCGCCTCGGCAAGCAGCGCCTCGATCGCCGGAGGATAGGCATGTGCGGCGAGCACGCGGTCGAGCGCCGGGCCGAGCCGCACGACGCGGCCGCGCGCCGAGCGGGAGGGGATCGCGAAGCCGAGCGCGCGATCGAGGTCGGTGGTGGATTGTTGCATCGCGACGATGTGGGATGTGGGGCGGGAGGGGTCAAGTTTGCGGGAGGGCAAGCCCGATGCCCATGGTGTTAGCCTCACCCTCACCCTTCCCACCACTAACGCGGCGGGCCCCTTCCCTCTCCCGTCGGGAGAGGGAGAGACGCCCAAGGCGGCGGATGAGCGCGGGTGCGAACCCTCAGATCTGGCCGAACACCCAGCGCAGCACCGCCTTCTGCGCATGCAGACGGTTCCCCGCCTCTGCCCAGATCAGCGATTGCGGTCCGTCGATGACCGCATCCACCACCTCTTCGCCGCGATGCGCGGGCAGGCAATGGAGGAAGCGCGCGTCGGGCTTCGCCTGCGCCATCAGCGCCTCGTCCACCTGATACGGCATCATCGCGGCGAGCTTGGTCTCCGCATGCGCCTGCCCCATCGAAATCCAGGTGTCGGTGACGATGACGTCCGCACCCGCCACCGCCTCCTGCGGGGTGGCGACGACCGTCGCCCGCCCGCGGCCGAGCGCCACGTCCCGGTCCGGCGGCATGAAGCCTTGCGGACAGGCGGCGACCACGTCGAACTGCATCAGCCCGGCGGCCTCCATCAGCGAAGCGAGGACGTTGTTGCCGTCGCCCAGCCATGCGACCTTCAGCCCGGGCAATGCCTTGCCATCCTCGAGGATCGTCTGAAGGTCCGCCATGATCTGGCAAGGGTGCGAATAGTCGGTGAGGCCGTTGATCACCGGCACGCCGGCATGGGCCGCCATATCCTCGACCTTGGCATGATCGTCGGTGCGGATCATGATCGCATCGACATA
>CAYQPM010000199.1:0-3928 GCA_964419295.1 uncultured Stakelama sp.
GCATCGTCTCCGCGTGGTCGTGGCCCGCCTCGTTCCCGTCGCTCATCGCACCCCTTCCCGCACAGCGCCGAACGCAGCGGGCCGGCGCCGCCCGGGGTGAACCCCGACCGCTCCGACCCGGCTCGCAATTCTTCAGCGTTCCTGTTATGTACCGAATGAGCGTGACGATGTCAAGCATTTTGTACCATATCGGTTACCTAGGCCCGGCTTAAACGAGGCGAGTGAACCCGACTTGAACTTGCCCATCGGGAAAGGTAACTAATCTGTCGTATTACGTCTCAACGAACAAAGGCCTGCCATGCACATCGCGTCGGGCCCGATCGCTCACGGCCTGATCGGAAGACAAGGCAAGATCCTCGATGTCGACAGTGCCTACGCGGCACTGCTCGGCATGAGGCACGACGCCCTGGTGGGCCGGCAGGCGGTCGACTTCGCGCATCCCGCCGATCGGGTCGCCGTGGCGGCGGTCCTGCGGCGGGCGTGGAACGACGATGGCACAACATCCGCGACGCTGCGCCACGTGCGCGCCGATGGCGCCGCGATCTGGGTGAACGTGCATATCTCCCGCATCGGCCGTGACGATACGGCGCAACTGGTCGTCAGCTGCCGTCAGCTCCCCGTCGCGCCCGAAGTGTCCGCGGTCGCCGACAATTGGCAGATGGCGCGCCTGCTCCTGCTCGCGCTCGAAGGGGGCAAGCGCGCCTTCGGGGATACGCTGATCGCCAACCCCGCGACCGAAATCCTGCTGATCGCCTATCTGGCCGAGGCGGAGGCCCAGTCGGTGACGCCGGCTGCCATCGCGCGGCGGATCCATGTCGGCTGGCCGTTGGCCCGTCGCTGGCTGATGGCGCTCGCGGATGCAGGGTTCGTCGAATCGGAACGCGCCGGCCCGATGCGAGAAGACGGGCCGGTCCGCCTCACGCCGCGTGCGCACGCCATGATCGAGGCGCTGTTCGGCGGGCTGGTCACCGCCGCGAACGGCCCGCTCGTCCCCGCCTGAACGGCAGGCGCCGGGTTGCCCTTCGCGGGCCGTCAAGAGGCCGGCGGCCGTCCGGTCTTGCGGCCATGTTGCAGCGCGATGCGGATCCGCGCCAGCCAGCCGGGTCGCGGCGTCATCGGCGCCGGCGGGAACAGCGGCTCGAACTCATGCGGCTCGAACGGCACATGCGCCAGGTCGAGCATCAATCCGGTGACGTCCTTGCTCAGGCTGGCGTGATTGTTCGCGTCGAACGTCGCCCGCAACGCCTTGCCGACCGGGTAGAGCTTCGCGCTCTGCCGGCCCGCCAGTTCGTCCTCGTCACCCGTCCCGGTCTTGCCGAATTCGTCCACCATTGACACCCTCGATCCCGCTCACAACGAACGGCGGCAACAAGGGTTCACGCAGGCGGATCACGCCGCGTATGGACGCTGTCGGCTGTCCTCCGCAATCAGCGCAGCGGCGTGTCGATGCCTTCGTCGTTGGCGGGCACTGCGGCGTCGCCGCTATAGCAGCGGTCCAGATAATGGTTGGCGATGATGTAATGGGCACGCACGGCAAGCGGGTGGGTCGCGCGCTGCGCCAGTTCCAGTTCGGTTTCCGCCCGCTCGTAAAAGTATCTGTGGTCGTCGGTCATGATTCTGTTTCTTGTCGCGATGGCATCGTATGACCGCACGTTCGATCCTCCGCCATCAAATGGATTATTATGCAGGGACAACGCGCTGCGGCCCGACTGGTGCCGTCAACGCCCTGCCGCGTCGGCCAGTTCGGCCCAGGCCGCGATCTCGTCGTCGGCATGCGCCGCGACGATCAGGTCGCCCGCCCGCTCCGTCGCCGGATCGACCTCGACCGATCCGCGCCACTCCCACGTCGCATTGCCGGACAGGCTGACCATCGCGTCCTGCGCGACCGACGCCCGCACCAGCCCGCCCTTGTTGAAGACGGTGATCGGCGCGTCATAGGCCAGCCGCCCGGTCAGGCACGCGGCGAAGGCCGATGCCGCCATCGCGCTCCCGCAGCTGTCGGTCAGCCCGACGCCGCGCTCGAACGTCCGCACGAACAGCGCCTGCCCGTCCGCTCCGTCGCCGCGCACTTCCACGAACGACACGTTGGCGCGATTGGGCAACCAGCCGGGCGCCGCCTCGCAGGTGTCGCCGATCGCGACCAGCTCCGCCTCGTCGATCGCCTCGACGAAGGTCACCAGATGCGGGTTGGGCATGGCGACCGCGGTGAAGCGCCGGTCGCTGCCCAGCGGCGGCACCACGGCCTCGACGATCTGCGCCACGCCGGCGTCGAGCGGCCACGCCGTCACGTCCAGCCCCGCCGGCCCCGCCGTCTCGCGCACCGTATAGACGCCCGGTGCGATCGCCGCGTCGCGCACCACCTCGGCGCTCGACGTCTTCAGCCGGACCCGCGCCGCATCGATGCCCAGCGCCTCGAACCCCATCCGCGCGACGCAGCGCAGCCCGTTGAGGCACGTCTCCGCCTCGCTGCCGTCGGAATTGTACATCGTCATCGCAAAGGCATGGCGCGCGTCGCCCTCGCGCAGCAGCAGCAGCCCGTCGCCGCCGACCGGCCCGCGCCGGTCCGCCAGCGCCCGTGCCACGCCCGCCCATGCCGCGTCCGGCAGCGCCAGCCCGCGCGCGTCGATCAGCGGAAAGTCGTTGCCCGAACCATGGCATTTCACGAAGTCGAACCGCACGTCACCCGCCCCTTGGACCGCTTATGTTCCTCGTTCCTAGGGCAAACGGTAATGATCCGCCAGCCGGTCGAGCGCCAGCGTCAGCACCAGCCGCCCCGCCCGCGCCGGCCACCCCAGCCCCTTCTCCGCCGCGGGCAGCCCCTCCAGCGCGCAGATCACCCGCCACAGGATATCCGCCAGCCCGCGCCCCACGGCCGCCATGGCGTCGTCGAACCGCCGCTTCGCCGCGATCTGCGCCGCCACCGGGTCCAGCCCGCTACCGCCGCCGCCATCGACCCGCGCCGCCCAGCGCATCGTCACCCGCGCGCCCAGCGACGCCATCTCGTAATCGCCGCGCAACCGCTCCCCCGCCTCGAACTGCCGCGCATCGACCAGCCCGCGCGCCTTCAGCCACCCCAGCGGCGATTCGCCCGCGTTGACCGTCACGCTCCGCCCCACGCCCGCCGTCCGTTGCACCAGGTCCCGCATATCCGCCTCCCGTCCGAGTCGCACGGGGGCTTGCCATAACGTCAGTGTTGTAGGACAGAGAAATAACCGCAGCGGTTAAGGAAGCCTGATGATCACCGCCATTCGCGAAGTCCGCCGCGCCAAGGGGCTGACGCTGGAAGACGTCGCCCGCCGCTGCTCGCCGCCGACCACGGCGCAGACGATCGGCCGCCTCGAAACCGGCACCCGCACCGTCTCGGTCGGCTGGCTCAACCGCATCGCCGCCGCGCTCGACGTCGCGCCCGCCGATCTCGTCACCCTGCCCGGTCGGGCCGCGCTGCCCGTCGCCGCCACGCTCGATGCCGATGGCGCGCATGCCCCGCGCAAGGAATTGACGCTCGTCCCGCCACAGCCGGGCCCCGGCGGCATCGCGATCACCGTCACCGGCAGCATCGGCGATTATCGCGCGGGGGACGAGATCTGGTGCGACCTCCGCACGCCCGACGCCTTCGCGCAGGCGCTCAACCGTGACGTCCTCCTCCTCATACCCGCCGGACGATTCATGTTCGCCCGACTGATCGGGATCGATGGCGACACGCTGCTGCTGCTCCCGCACGCGCCCCAGCCCCGGTTGCAGTCGATCCCCGCGCCGCCCTGGCTCGCGCAGGCGACCCGCCTGATCCGCACGCTCTGAACGCCCGCAGCCCCCGTCTTCCCCCGCTTTAGCTGCATCGCAACATCTGCTAAGGCCCGCGCATGCTCAACCTCAACGGCATCACCGTGCGCCTTGGCGGCCGCACGATCCTCGACGGCGCATCCGCGGC
>CAYQPM010000200.1:0-3828 GCA_964419295.1 uncultured Stakelama sp.
TCGGAAATCCTGCGGGCGGAGGGGCAGAAACAGGCCCGCATCCTAGAATCGGAGGGCCGCAAGGAATCGGCGTTCCGCGATTCGGAGGCACGCGAGCGCGCCGCCGAGGCCGAGGCGAAGGCGACGCAGGTGGTGTCGGATGCGATCACGCAGGGTGGCACGCAGGCGATCAACTATTTCATCGCGCAGAAATATGTCGAGGCGATCGGCAAGTTCGCCACCAGTCCCAATTCCAAGACCATCCTGTTCCCGGTCGAGGCGACGCAATTGATGGGAACGCTGGGCGGGATCGGCGAACTCGCCAAGGATGCGCTCGGCTCCGCAGCTGGCCCCGCCAAGGCTCCGGCGAAGCGGGGGCCGTTCGAGCTGCCGCCGACGTGACGCTCGACGCCCTTGACGGCGCGGGCGCGGCGTGGCTGATCGCGGCGCTGGCGCTGGGGATGGCCGAACTGATCATCCCCGGCGTTTTCGCGATCTTTCTGGCGATCGCCGCGGCCGTGGTCGGATTGGCGGTGCTGGTCATGCCCGCGCTGCCGCTTGCGGCCCAGATCACCGCCTTTGCGGCGTGGAGCATCGTCACGGTCCTGATCGGCAAGCGCTGGTATGTCGATTTTCCGGTGGCGAGCAGCGACCCCCAGCTCAACGATCGCGCCGCGCGGCTGATCGGCGCCACCGTCGTGGTCGAGGCGGCGATCGGCGGCGAAGGTGGTCGCGTACGGATCGGCGACGGATCGTGGCCGGCACGTGGACCGGTGGCGGCGGTCGGCACTCCCATGCGGGTCGCGGCGATCCGCGACGGCATCGTGATCGTCGAAGCCGTGGACCATTAATTTATATTGCCGGCCGCTTGGTAGCTGTCAGTTCATCCCCGACCTGCTATATTCCCAACCGTGACACAGAGCATCCCCCACGCCTTCCCGATCGGTATCGATCCGGCCGACATCGACTTCATGGGCCACGTCAACAACGCGAGCTATCTGAAGTGGGTGCAGGACGCGGTGGTGAGCCATTGGCAGAAGCTGGCGCCCGCCGAGGCGGTGGCGTCGCACCTATGGGTCGCGCTGAAGCATGAGATCACCTATCGCAAGCCGACATTCCTGGGTGACGACGTGATTGCGACGGTTCTGCTGGAGAAGGTGCAAGGCGCACGTGCTTTCTACGAAACGGTGATCCGCCGTGGCGAAGAGGTGCTGGCCGAGGTGAAGTCGAGCTGGTGCTGCCTCGACGCCGAAACACTGCGGCCGGCAAGGCTGGCGCGGGATATCGTCGAACAATTCTTCCAGCGCGGCGACGGGCAGCTGCCGGCTACGGGACTGGTGGAGCGCCGCTAAACGCGGGCTTGGCGAAGGCGTCGGCCTGCTGCGGAAGTCCTGCAATTTGTGTCGGATGCCAAGGCCCGCAGTTCTGTGCGCCGGAAGGCTTCGTCGTGAAGGCCCGCCTGACCCGAAGGCGAGGTCATGCGCTCGCGGCGTCGAGCAGGCTCCGGGTTAGCTTTCCCAAGCGATTACTCCCGGCCTGCCGGAAGACCACGTTTTTGCACGCACGTGTTCGGGCCTGCATCGGCTTGGAGAGACCTTCCGTCTGGCAATCCGTTCGCGAAGGCCCTTTCGATACTGCGCGATCCGCTTCCGGCCATCGGTGATGCGCTGGCGACCGTGAAAAGCATTCCGCGAGACAGGCAGGCTGCGGGCCTCCAGCGCCAAGCCTTTGCTGCGGGCAATCGGTAAGCCGAGCCTACACCCCCACGATGGCATGCGCCGCATAGCCGCCCCATAGCGACCGAAATTCCGCCGGCCGGTCCGCGGAGGCGGCGAGCCGCGCAACCTCCGCGCCCAGATCGGCGCGGGGTATGACGTCGAAATGGCGCAACCACGCCAGGAACGGGCGGCGCCATGCGACAGGCCAACCGGACTGCGTGCCGAAATCGACGACGGCCAGCCGTCCGTCGGCCGCCGTGACGGCGAGCCCTTGGGCCAGCGCGCGTTGCCAGGGCGGGATCATCGACAGGGTATAGCTGAACAGCACACGGTCGAAGCACGGGGTCCCGAACAGCGCCATCGCATCGAAAGCTGCGGCGTCGCCCTGCGCCAATGTCACGCGGTCAGCCAGCCCGGCCGCCGCGACCTTGGCGCGCGCCGTCGTCAGCATTTCTGCGGAGATATCGAGGCCGTGAAAGTGCCCCAAAGGCCAGCGCCGCGCCGCCCTGATCAGGTTGCGGCCGGTGCCGCACCCGATCTCCAGCACCGAGCCGCCGGCGGCCAGATCCAGCGTGTCGATCAGGCGATCACGCCCGAACAGGTAATATTTGCGTGTCAGGTCGTAGATGTGCCGCTGGCCCGCATAGATGCCATCCATGCGGGCGGCATGATCCACCTCAACCCTCCCCGAGAAGGTAGAGGTGGACGCCGCCGTAGATCGCCGACCGATCCTGCGCGGTATATTCATGCGAGGCATCGGCCTGATAGCGCCACCGCGACAGGAGCGCTGCCGGGATACGTCCGGGCATGATGTCCGGCTCCCCCGCCGTGCGGAACAGAATCCGCGCGCCCGGTCGAGCGGTGCGCGTGATCTCGGCCCATAGCGCCGACAACTGAACGTCCGTCATCCAATCCTGCGCATCGAGCAGCACGTAGCGATCGCAGGATGCCGCAGGCAGGCTTGCGAGATGTTCGGTCAGGTTCGCATGGGCGAGCGTGATCCGATCGACGCGGCTGACGATCGAATCGTAATGCGCCTGTTGCAGGTACGGCGGCAACGGCGCCGACGGCCCCTCGCCGTAGCGACGCCCAAAGGCTTGCCAGGCGAAGTAATTGTCGCGCAGGTCGAAACCGCAAGCGAGCTTTTCTAGGCGCTGGCGCAGCACTGTTGCCATCCGCCCGTCGCCGGCGAGCGCATCGAACTGCGCCGGCGGGATGCCCAGTCCGAACAGCGAGGCCGGCTGGTCGGTCAGCCAACGCACGAAGCGGCGATCGAAAACGGGTGCGAAATCGCGGTCGAAGATCGCCCGCTGTTCCTCGATCGTGCGGGCGGCGAGCAGCAGCCGCGGATCGACCCCGTTGAGCCGCGCGAGCAGATGTGCCGCACCGATGAAACGCCCGAGCAGCCCCCGTTTGTGGACGCCATGGGCGAACCCGCCGATGCGTCGACGCCCGATGATGTCCCTGCCCTCCCAATAGCGGCGGGTCGGCTCGTCGATGTGCGGCCGGATATATTGCTGGTAGGCGGTCAGGTTGTCACGGCTGGCGGCGTGACCGAAGAAGCGGTGGAAATGCGCGTGGTCGGGCAGTGTGCGCGCTGCCGCCAGCTTGAGCGTACCGAGCGCGATGTGCGCCGTATTGAGGTCTACGGCCGTGATCGCGTCAGGATCGGCCGTCAGGTATGACAGCATGTTGCAGCCGCCCGATGCGATCGTGACGACGTGGCAATCGGGCGTGATCGCCAGCGCCGCCATATCGACGACCGGATCTTCCCAGATCTGCGCATAGACGAGGCCACGGAACGCCCAGGCGAAGGCGCGTTCGAGAAGACCTTGCTTCGACAGCTGCCCGTGGCGCTGCATCGCGGCGGCCACGGCCCTTTGCGTGTCGGCAGTCATGTCCATGTTCCCCGATAGCCCTGCCTGGGCCTTGCACGTGCAATGTGACGCGTCGGGGTCGGTTGCGGGATGGTTGCGTGACAGCGGGGCGGCGGCTTTGCAGCGCCGCGCGACGCTGGCACGACAGCGGTCGTGATCGGACCCGGCGCCCGATCACGACCGTTGGATCAGGCGTGTTCGGCCACCCGCGGGGCGGACTGGCGGACGCCTTCATCGACGTGATCCGCGAATTG
>CAYQPM010000201.1:0-3819 GCA_964419295.1 uncultured Stakelama sp.
GCGACCGCAGCCACTGGAACATCGGCAACATCACGCCGAAGGATCCGGTGACGCTGGGCCTGACGACGCAGCGCGAACTGGACGCGGCGGTGGCCAAGGCGTCCAAGGCGTCGGGCAACGAGCCCGCGCCGACCGACACCCGGCTCGAGGGCGACCGCGAGGCTCTGATCGCGTCGCTGCGTGCCGAGCGCGACGCGGCAAGCCGTGAGGTCGACCTGACCGATGCCGATCCGGCGACTGCTGCGGCGGCGCTGTTCAACGATCCGTTCAAGCGCTGACGGGAGGGGCAGGGGCGCATCGGCCCTTGCTCGCAACCAAAGCTCCGCTGGCCAGCGGTCGGGCAGTCCGCTAGCCTCTCCCAAACCATTGGGAGAGCGCGCATGTGTGACGAACTGACCGTCGAGGACAACCAGCACCTCTCCCGCCGCCAATTCGGTGCGGCGGGCCTTGCCGGCGCAGGCGCGGTCGGTGCTGCGCTGGTGCTGCCGACCGCCGCCGATGCCAAGCCCGTCAAGGGCCGCGACGTCGTCATCACGACGCCGGACGGGCGATGTGACGCCTATTTCACCGCGCCGACGACCGGCAAGCATCCGGGCGTGCTGATGTGGCCCGATATCATGGGGCTGCGGCCGGCATTCCGGCAGATGGCGGATCGCCTGGCGCAGGCGGGATATGCGGTTCTGGTCGTCAATCAATTCTACCGTTCGACCAAGTCGCCGATCGTCCAGGCCGGCGAATCGTTCGATCAGCCCGCGGTGCGCGACCGGATCATGCCCTGGCGTGCGGCGCTGACGCCGGCGGCGGTGACCAGCGACGGCAAGACCTTCGTCGCCTTCATCGATCAGCAGAAAGAGACCGACACCCGCCGCGGGATCGGCAGCGCCGGTTATTGCATGGGCGGACCGATGGTCCTCCGCACCGCGGCCGGAACCCCGGCGCGTGTCCATGCCGGCGCCTCGTTCCACGGGGCGGGACTGGTGGGCGAGGATGCGGACAGCCCCGACAAACTCGTGCCGAAGCTGCGCGGCGGCTATCTGATCGCAATCGCGGCCAACGACGATGCGCGCGGTCCCAACGACAAGGTGGTGCTGCACACCGCCTTCGCCGCCGCCAAGCGCCCCGCCGAGATCGAGGTGTATTACGGCGCGATGCACGGCTGGTGCGTCATCGACAGCAAAGTCTACAACCAGCCGCAGGCCGAGCGCGCCTGGGGGAAGATGCTCGCGCTGTTCGCCAAAAATCTGTGACGTCCCCGTCAGGCCGCGGGCTTGACAGCAGGGTGGCCTTGTTCGACCTTTGTTCTTGAACGACTCGTGGAGAATCGTGATGGCCGAGCTCACCCTGTACACCAACCCGCAGTCGCGCGGACGGATCGCGCGATGGATGCTCGAGGAAACCGGCGCGGCTTATGACACCGTGCTGCTCGACTATGCATCGACGATGAAGGCTGAGCCGTACCTGACGATCAATCCGATGGCGAAGGTTCCGGCGATCGTCCATCGCGGCAAGACGGTGACCGAATGCGCCGCGATCTGCGCTTATTGTGCCGATACATTCCCGGACGCCGACCTGGCGCCGCGCGCGGACGAGCGCGCGGACTATTATCGCTGGCTGTTCTTCGCTGCGGGACCGGTCGAGGCGGCGATCACCAACCGCTCGCTGGGGGTGGTGCCGACCGATCAGCAGCAACGCATGGCGGGTTACGGCACGTTCGACCGGATGGTCGAGGTGCTTGGGCAGGCCGTGGCGGCTCACGACTATATCGCGGGTGATCGCTTCACCGCGGCGGACGTCTATGTCGGGTCGCAGGTGATCTGGGGTTCGCTATTCGGGTCGCTGCCCAAGCACGATGCGTTCGACGCCTATATCGCGCGACTGGTGGCGCGGGACGCCTATGTGCGGGCGGCCGGACTGGATGACGCGGCAATCGCCGCGGCGGCTTAGGTCCGGTCGGCCTGAGGCTTGGCGAGGTGCACGCCTCGTCAAGCTGTCGCTCCGGACTGATTTAGGGCCCCTTCGACAGACTGACGGCGAACGACAGAAGCGCAGGTCGGCCTCGCGTCATCACCTTTTCGCGCTGGCGAGCGCGACTCTACGCGGTCGGAAGGCATTACCGGGTTGCTGGCACCCCGCGCATCAGCGCAGGCGAAGTGGCAGTTGCGCCATGACGGCCGCACGCTGGTCCGGCGTCATCGTGCCCCATGCGGCGATCTCGTCGAGGGTGCGGGCGCAACCGCGACACAGGTCGTCGTCCTCGATCGCGCAGATGCCGGTGCACGGCGTGACGACGGGTGTCGGCGGCGTCACTGCGATCATCGCGACCAGCGGGCCAGCGCCGCCATCAAGTGTCCGGGCGAGGCAGCGCCCGGTGCGGCCAGCACCATCTCGTCACCGCTATTGACGATGTGACGGGCGCGCGGGTCGATCACGACCAGCGCCGGCACGAACAGGCGCCGCCCGGCGAAGCCGAGCCGCCGGGGCACCGCCATGTTGCGATCGAAGCGTCCGACATCGACGTCGACCCGTTCGTAATGTGTCGCCAGGAAGCGCGCCGCCGCGGGCGCGCGCATCCGGGTATCGAGGACGCGGCAATTGGCGCACCAGTCCGCGCCGATGACGATCAGCAGGCGCTTGCCGTCGTGCAGCGCCCGCGTGCGCGCAGCGGCGATCGCGGGCTCGGCATCGTGGACGGCGGGCGAAGGCGCCGCTGCGACCGCGCCGGCAAGGCTCGACGACAGCAGGGCGAGGCAGGCGGCGCGAGCGATGGCGCCGCCTGCGATCACGACCCGATGACCGCGTTCAGGAAGTCCGGGATCGGCCCGTTCCAGCCCTCGTCCGGACCATCGTCGCGCTCGTCGCGGCGGGGGCGGCGGCGCTCGTCGTTGCGTTCGTCCCGTCGCACGTCGCGGCGCGGCGGCGGCGCGAACTCCGGCGTGACCGCCGGTTCCGGACGGCGCTCGGCGGCACGGCGCGGCTGCTCGACCGGCTGGGTCGGCACGGAGGCGGGGTCCACGACTTCCGCCACGGCAGCCGGCGCCGCGGCTTCGCGCGGCGCGCGTTCGCCGCGCGGCGTCCGTTCGCGGCGGGCACGGCGCGGCGCCTCGGCCGGCGCCTCCTCGCTCTCGGGCGTCGCCGACAGATCGAGGCGATCGATTTTCTGCCCGGTCAGCTTTTCGATGTTCTGGATGTTTTCGGCATCTTCCGACGTGATCAGCGTAAAGGCGATGCCGGTCGCGCCGCCCCGGCCCGTGCGGCCGATGCGGTGGACGTAATCGTCGGGGTGCCACGGCGCGTCGAAATTGAAGACGTGGCTCACGCCCTTGATGTCCAGCCCGCGTGCCGCAACGTCGCTGGCGACCAGGATATTGATCTTGCCGTCCTTAAACAGGTCGAGCTCCGCGATCCGCTGTGCCTGTTCCATGTCGCCATGGATCTCGCCCGACTTGAAGCCATGCTGCTTCAGGCTCTTGTTGAGTTCGCGTACGGTCGTCTTGCGGTTGCAGAAGATGATCGCGTTGCGCACCTCGTCGGTGTGCAACAGCTGCCGCAGCGCCTCGCGCTTCTTCATCGCGTTGCTGGAAACGGGGACCAGCCACTGCTTGATGTTGAGGTTGGTCGATGCCGGGCGCGACACCTCGATCATCTTGGGATTTTCGAGGAACTTGTCGGCCAGCCGCTTGATCGGGGCGGGCATCGTTGCCGAGAACAGCAGCGTCTGGCGCTGCTTGGGCAGCTTCGTGCAGATTTCCTCGATGTCGGGGATAAACCCCATGTCGAGCATCCGGTCGGCCTCGTCGATCACCAGCATCGAACAGCCGG
>CAYQPM010000202.1:0-3797 GCA_964419295.1 uncultured Stakelama sp.
CCAAGGATGCGCCCCGGATCGACTATAAGGACGTCCGCCTGCTGCAGGGCTTCGTCTCCGAGCGTGGCAAGATCGTCCCCTCGCGCATCACCTCGGTGAGCGCGAAGAAGCAGCGCGAACTGGCCCAGGCCATCAAGCGCGCGCGTCATCTGGGCCTGCTGCCCTACGTCGTTAAGTAAGGAGTCCGGCACATGGACGTCATTCTGCTTGAGCGCGTCGAGAAGCTCGGCGCCATCGGCGACGTGGTGAAGGTGAAGGACGGGTTCGCCCGCAACTTCCTGCTGCCGAACAAGAAGGCGCTGCGCGCCAACGAAGCCAACCGCAAGGTGTTCGAGGCGAACCGCGCCCGCATCGAATCGGACAATGCGAACCGTCGCGGCGAAGCCGAGAAGGACGCCGTGGCGTTCAAGGACGCTTCGGTGACCCTGATCCGCCAGGCGTCGAACACCGGCCAGCTGTACGGCTCGGTCGCGGTCCGCGATCTGGTCGAGGCCCTCGAGGCCGACGGCCACAAGGTGACCAAGAGCCAGGTCGTGCTCGACAAGCCGATCAAGTCGATCGGCCTGTACGAGGTGCGTGTCTCGCTGCACCCGGAAGTCGTCGTGACCGTCAAGGTCAACGTCGCCCGCTCGCCCGAAGAGGCCGAGATGCAGGCGACCGGCGTCGATGTCATGGCATCGATGTTCGAGCGTGACGAAGCCGGCTTCATCGAGGATTACGATCCCAACGCCGAGCCGGGCGCGACTGCCGAAACGCAGTCCGACCGCACCGACGAGGAGCCGGCGCAGGGCTGATCGCCCTTCGCCGCTTTCGAGCCGACACGAAAAGGCCGCCCGGATCGCTCCGGGCGGCCTTTTTCATGTTTGGCGACGTCGACTCCGCGCAGCGACTTCGACCCGTCAGGGACAGCTGACGCAGGCGCCAATGACCGCGGCGAGCGGGATGAGGGCGAGAACGACGGGAAAAAGCTGCTTCATGAGAAAACCTGACCTGGTGGCGTTATCGGGCGATCCAATGCACGCTCGGATCAAAGGTTGCGAAAGCGTGAACGATTCAGCGAAAGGCCGCCCGGTCGCTGATCCGACGGCCGCCGCCCGGCGCTCACCGCCACCCGACCAGCTTCTCGATATTGCCGTCTGCCACCCTCACCAAGGTGCAAGCACGTCTAACACGCAGGACTCTGCCACTTCGCGGGTCGGAACCTTCACTAATGGTTGGGAACGGACTGGCGGCTTACGGGAGCACTGATCCAGATAGCCGACACCGTTCCGCGCTGCTTTTCCCCAAGAAATGATCAGATTTCGGGAATACGTCCGGGAGGTCAGGTCAGCTCGATCGGCTCGAACTGAGCGAACATATCGTGGGCCTCGGGAAGCTCACGCAGCGGCACATAATCGCATACGGCACCATAGCGTTCCCACATTGCCAGCACGTCCGGATTGGTATGGGCTGTGTTGATCGCGCCGTCTTGCCACTCGAACACCTCCACGATGATCCCGTCCTTCGATCGCATGGCGAGCGTCGCGCGGTCGGTGGCAAGACCGAGCCGGCGTAGTTCGGGAACATGGTCGCGGGTGAGCGCCAGTAGCTCATCCTCTTTGCCCGGCTTCGGCCGATACGCCACGATCACCATGTCACTCATGCGCTTCCCTCCAGGCTGCCGGCCGTGTGGTCATAAAGGCAGGTTCGTGTCGAGCGAACGCTCGGTGCCGTTCCCACAAAAGAACCTGTAGTGGGACATTCGCCTGGTTTCCCAATTCCGTCCGCGATTGTTCTTTCCAGAAATAGCGTGTCGGAGACGGAGCAACGGGAAACCTCCCGCTTAACGGAGGGCCGTTATCGGAAGCCCGAATCTGTATCCTGAACTTCGGAGTGTGAGCGTTAGCGGTCGTTCCGCTTTTCGGATGAGCGATACAGCAACTTACGGCTCTGATGTCATACTAGATGCTCGTGCTTCGCATGCTAAGTCATTCATTTGCGGCCGAACAGCTTCTCGATATCGCCGTGTGCCAGCTTCACCCATGTCGGGCGGCCGTGGTTGCACTGGCCGGAATGCGGCGTCACCTCCATCTCCCGAAGCAGCGCGTTCATCTCTGCGACCGAGAGGATGCGGCCGGCGCGTACCGAGCCGTGGCACGCCATCGTGCCCGCCACCGCGTCCAGCCGCTCGCGAATCGACAGCGCCTGGTCGAATGCGGCGAGTTCGTCGGCGAGATCGGTGACCAGCCCGCGCGGGTCGGCCTGGCCGAGCAGCGCCGGGGTGGCGCGGACCAGCATCGCCGCCGGTCCGAACCGCTCCAACTCCAGTCCCCATTCGCCGAGTTCGTCCGCGCGCGCCTCCAGCCGATCGCAGGCGGGCTCGTCCAGCTCGACCACCTCGGGGATCAGCAGCGCCTGCGCCGCGACGCGGCCGCCGGCAAGCGCCGCGCGCATGCGCTCCAGCACCAGCCGCTCGTGCGCGGCATGCTGGTCGACCAGCACCAGCCCGTCCTCCGCCTCGGCGACGATATAGGTCTTGGCGACCTGCCCGCGCGCCACGCCGAGCGGATGCGCGCTGTTTTCCGGCGGCGGCGCCCAGGCGGGCTCGGCCCGGGCGGCGGGCGGCGTCGTGAAGGACGGTCGCGATGCAAAGCCCGCCGGCCGGTCGTGCAGCAACGTCTGCTGGGCGGGACCGGCCGGCCAACCGGCCAGGGACGCCGCCGCTCCAATGTCAGGGGGACCCGCCGGGCGCGGTTCGCTCTGCCACATCGCCAGCGCGTCCGCGGCCGGCCGCTGGACGCTGCGATGCCCCGCCGCATCGAGTGCGCGGCGCAGCCCCGACACGATCATCCCGCGCACCATCGCCGGATCGCGAAAGCGCACCTCGGTCTTGGCGGGGTGGACGTTCACATCAACCTGATCCGGCGGCACGTCGAGGAACAGCGCCACCACCGCATGACGATCGCGCGGCAGCATCTCTGCATAGGCGCCGCGGATCGCCCCCATCAGCAGCCGGTCGCGCACCGGGCGGCCGTTGACGAACAGATATTGATGGTCCGCCACGCCGCGATTGTAGGTCGGGATGCTCGCCACGCCGCCCAGCACGCAGCCGTCACGCTCAAGATCGATCGCCACCGCATTGTCCGCCAGTGCGCGGTCGGTCAGCGCCGCGACCCGATCCGGGCGATCCTCCGCCAGCGTCGCCGCCAGCGCGCGCCGCCCGTCATGCTCCAGCGTGAAGGCGATATCCGGCCGCGCCATTGCCAGCCGCCGGACCGCATCCAGGCACGCAGCATATTCGGCGCGCGCCGACCGCAGGAACTTGCGCCGCGCCGGCACCCGTCCGAACAGATCCTCGACGATGACGCGGGTGCCGGGCGGCAGGGCTGCGGGACCCTCGCGCACCAGCAGGCCATTGTCGACGACGCGGGCCCAGCCCTCTGCCCCCGCGATCCGGGATTCGATCGTGAGCCGGGCGACGCTGGCGATCGATGGCAGCGCCTCACCGCGAAAGCCCAGCGTCGCGACGCGGTCGATCGCGCCATCGTCACCGATCAGCGTTTCAGGCAATTTCGACGTCGCATGGCGCTCCAGCGCGAGCGCCATGTCGCCGGGCGTCATGCCGCAGCCGTCGTCGGCCACCTCGATCCGCGAAAGCCCTCCTTCCGAAAGGCTTACGGCCACCCGATTCGCGCCCGCGTCGATCGCGTTCTCGACCAGCTCCTTCAACGCGCTGGCGGGCCTTTCCACCACTTCACCGGCCGCGATACGGTTGACGAGATGTTCGGGAAGACGGCGTATTGACACCGCGCAAGCTC
>CAYQPM010000203.1:0-3781 GCA_964419295.1 uncultured Stakelama sp.
GGCGCGAACAGGAACAGCAGGAAGATCGGCGTGAACACCGTCGCGATGAAGTCGCGGCGCGCGATCGTCAGCGCCTGGCGCAGGGTGCGCGCGGCGTTCATGCCGGCACCTCGCCGGCGGCGTCGCGACCGACGATGCGGACGAAGGCGTCGTGCAGGCCGGGCCGCTCGATCGACAACCCCCCGATGCCGTAACCGCGGTCGATCAGCGTCACCAGCAGCCCCTCGATCCCTTCCGCAGGCAATTGGAAGCGCCAGCCGCCGGGCTGGCCCACGCCGCCATCGGGTTCCGCATCGTGCGGCAGGACGTCGGCGATGGCGGCGTCGGGATGCGTCGGCAGGTAGCGGACGCGGCTGGGCAGCGTGCCGCGCGCTTCGTCCACCGTGCCTTCGAAGCGGCGTTTGCCGCCGGCAATGATCGCCAGCCGGTCGCACACCCGCTCGGCATGGGCCATGATGTGGGTCGAGAACAGGACGGTCGCGCCGCGATCCCGCTCGGCGAGGATCAGCGCCTCCAGCTTTTCCTGGTTGACGGGATCGAGCCCGGAGAACGGCTCGTCTAGCACCAGCAGGTCGGGCCGGTGCACCACCGATCCCAGCAACTGCACCAGCTGGGCCATGCCCTTCGACAGCTTCTTGATCTTCTCGTCGACGGCATGGCCGAGCCCCGCCGCCTCCATCAGTTCGGCGGCGCGCGCGCGTCCGACGCGCCGGTCGAGCCCGCGCAGCGCGCCCATGAAGGCGATGGCGTCGCGCGCCTTCATCGACGGATAGAGTCCGCGCTCCTCGGGAAGATAGCCGACGCGGTCGCTCGCCTCGCGCGGCGCGAAATGACCGAGGATCGACCGCCGGCCTTCATCGGGTTCGATGATGCCCAGCAGCGTGCGCAGCGTCGTGGTTTTGCCGGCGCCGTTCGGGCCGAGCACGCCGTAGATCGCGCCGCGCGGAACCGACAGATCGATGCCGTCCACCACCCGCCGCTCGCCGAAGCGCTTCACCAGATGTTCGGCGAAAACCGCCGGTTGTCCGTCATGCAATTGCGTTACCCGCCGTTCACCAGAGGCCTCGACCTGTGGTAGCGGGCGCATGTGCCCGAAGACAAGCGACAACCCGGCCTGGAGCAGCGGATCAAGGCGAAGGCGGCTGAGCTCGGCTTCGTCGCCTGCGGCATCGCGCCCGCGGACGCCGCGCCGCGCAGCGGAGAACGGCTGCATCAGTGGCTGGCCGAGGGGCGGCACGGCGGCATGATCTGGATGGAGGAACGCGCGCATCACCGTGCCGCGCCCGCCGGCCTGTGGCCCGAGGTGCGCAGCGTGATCGCGCTCGGCATGAGCTATGCCCCGGCGACCGATCCACTGCGGCTGGCGGGCGAGGGGGAGCGCGCCCGCATCTCGGTCTATGCGCAGGGCGGCGATTACCACGACGTGGTGAAGAAGGCACTGAAGGCGCTCGGCCGCTGGCTGGCGCAGGAGGCGGGTTGCGACCTGAAGGTGTTCGTCGACACCGCGCCGGTGATGGAAAAGCCGCTGAGCGAGGCGGCGGGGCTCGGCTGGCAGGGCAAGCACACCAACCTCGTCAGCCGCGACCATGGCAGCTGGCTGTTCCTGGGGGCGATCTACACGACGCTCGACCTCGCCGCCGACCGGCCGGGCCGCGATAGCTGCGGGTCGTGCGACGCCTGCCAGCGGGCGTGCCCGACCGACGCCTTTCCCGCGCCTTATCGGCTGGATGCGCGGCGCTGCATCTCGTACCTGACGATCGAACATGCCGGGCCGATTCCGGAGGAATTCCGCGCGGCGATCGGCAACCGCATCTATGGCTGCGACGATTGCCTGGCGGTGTGCCCGTGGAACAAGTTCGCCGCGAGCGCCGCCGCCAACATGGCCTTCCACCCGCGCGCCGAACTGACCGCCCCGGCGCTGGCGGACCTGCTGGCACTGGACGATGCGGGCTTTCGCCAGGTTTTCGCCGGATCGCCGATCAAGCGGATCGGCCGGAACCGCATGATGCGCAACGCCGCGATCGCCGCAGGCAACAGCGGATCGGCGGCGCTGCTGCCGGTGCTCGACCGGTTGCGGACGGATGCCGACCCGGTGGTCGCGGAGGCGGCGGACTGGGCGATCGGGCGGATCCGCGGGTAGCCGGTGGCTACGGTTACGCCGGACGGTGTCGACTTGCGGCTGCCGCTACTTGCCACCGTCGCGGCGGGTGAGGGCGGCGACGCAGCTGGCGCGGTCGATGGTGCTGCCGTCGGGTTCGCGGGCGTCGAGATAGGTGACGCGGGGCGGCTCGCTTCCCTTGGGGTAGAGATAGGCGTCTAGGACGCAGATCGGGCCGGCGAACTGGAGCTTGCGCGCGCTGCCTTCGCGGATGTCCGCATCGGGCTGGCCGAACAGGCGGGTGAGGCCGGCGGCATCCTGTCCGATCACCCGTTCGAGGCCGGCGGCGGTATAGGGCACCATTGTCCGCCCGACCGGGGGCGCGACCGTGCCGGGCGCGGCGCAGGCGCTCACCGCCAGGATCAGGACCAGCCCGGCAACCCCCGATAGTCTCACGCGCTTTTCCCCTCGTTCGACGCGTGGAACAGATGCGTCGCCATCGCTGCGCCGAGGATCGGCGCGAGCAGGTTGACGACCGGAACCACGAACAGCCCGGTGCCGGCAAGCCCCAGCGCAAAGCGGCGTCCCCGCGTCGCCTCGCGCCAGCCCCGCATCGTCGCATCGGTGCCGTGGCGGCTCGCGACCATGTCGCCGAGGTCGCGGCCGAGCAGCCAGCCGTTGACCAGGAAGAAGGCCACGGCCGGACCGATCGCGGTGAACAGCAAGGCGATGTAGACCGGGACCATCAGCAGGTTGACGAGGATCGCCCGTGCGGCGGACCCGATGCCCATGCGGAGAGACCGTCCCATGCTCACGTCGCGGGCACGGGCATGAGCGGCGGGATAGTGTTTCGCCTCGACCGCGGCGACGACGTCGTCCGCGAACACGCCGATGACGGCGATGGCGACGACGCGGAACAGCAGCCATGCACCGAGCGTCAGCAGCACGACCGCCGCGACGCCGGCGAGGCCGCCGCCGTAATCGCTGCCGACCAGCCGGGCGAACGCGGCGTGCAGCGCGAGGTAGAGCGCGACGCCCGCCGCGACGAAGAGGGCGAGCGTCACCAGCAGCGACTTGCCGAGCACGCGCAGGATCGCCGCGTCGCCGAGTTGCGCCATCGAAAGCAGGAACGCCCGGACCATCGTGCCGGGGTGGCGGGCGGCGGCGGCCGCGTCAACCGTCCGCGCCGTTGCCCCGGCCGGCTTTGGACCCTAGGGACGGGCCTTTGTGTCTTCCGGAGCCCCAAGCCTTGTCCCAGCCCAAATATGATGTGGTCGCGATCGGCAACGCCATCGTCGATATCCTTTCACAGGCCGACGATGCCTTCATCGAATCGATCGGCGTCGCCAAGGGATCGATGCAGCTGATGTTTTCGCCCGAGGACGCCGACGCGCTCTACGCCAAGATGGGGCCGGGCCGCGAGGTGTCGGGCGGTTCGGCGGCCAACACCGTCGCCGGGATCGCGGCGCTGGGCGGCACCTGCGCGTTCATCGGCCAGGTCGCCGACGACCAGCTCGGCCAGGTGTTCGCCCACGACATTCGCGCATCGGGCGTCGCCTTCGACACCGCGGTGCGGCCGGGCCAGCCAACCACCGCGCGGTGCCTGATCTTCGTCACGCCCGATGGCCAGCGGACGATGAACACCTATCTCGGCGCGTCGCAGTTCCTGCCGGAAAGCGCGCT
>CAYQPM010000204.1:0-3775 GCA_964419295.1 uncultured Stakelama sp.
CGGTGTTGATGTTCTTGGTCGGCGTGCCCTCGGCGAAGCGATCCTCGAACCATTGTTTGATGATCGTCAGCGCGGCCTTGTCGCCGGTCTGCTCGTAGTAGCGCCACATGCCGAACAGGCCGACGCCGTGGGTCCATTCCCAACCGGCCCAGCCCTTGGTGTCGATGATCCGCCCGTCTTCGAGGTGGAGCAGGAATTCGCCGGTCTCGTCCTTGATGTTGACGAGATTGTCCATCAGCTTGGCGATGGCGGCGGTGACCTCCTGGCGGGGGATGTCATGGGTGAGGGCGGCCAATTAATATCTCCTGGGCTTGAAGGCGGTGGCGGCATAGTCGCGCGCCATGGTGCGGTAGAGGGCGAGCGCCGCGGGATCGGCGTCGTAGCGACCGCCGTGATCCTCGGGCGCCTTCGGCCCGGCGGGGACGGGCGTCGCGCCGGGTGCTTCGGCGGCGTTGATCCCTTGCGAGAGCAGGTCGGGCTTCGCGCCCTCGCCGGCGTTGACGCCGCCCCGGGTGAAGATCGCTTCCTGGTGGCGGGTCGGTTCCCAGATGAAGCTGCCCCATCCCTGCGGATGGGCGTGGACGAGGTCGTTGAGGTAGCGTTTGCGCGACGAATATTCGAGTGCGAGGAAGCCGTGATCGGGATAGGCGCCGGCAAAGCCGTCGAACGTCCGCTGCCAGTCGCCCTGCGTCGCCTGCTGGTAGCAGGAAAACCCGGTCGCATCGAAGCGCACGCCGCGGGAGAGCAGATTGTCCATCCAGTAGCGCACGATCGGCCAGTGGCGGCCGAGATGATTGTGCAGCGCGACCTTGGCGTCGGGCACGCTTTCGCGCGCGCCGGCGATCCCCGCCTTCAGCAACGCGGCGAAGCGGTCGTAGCCGCCGGCGCCGGTGACATGCATGTGAACCGCATCGGTCTGCGGATTACCGGTCGGGATGGTCAGCGGCACGCGCCCGTCCGGCCACAGCATGCCGAACGTCGTCTCGTTGCCGATCACGACGAGGTCCGGATAGGCGCCACCTGCCTTTAAAGCCGACAGTGCCGCCACTGAATGGCGGTGGACCGCATCGACCAGCCGCGCGAAGGGCAGGCCGACCCAGGCGGCCGGCTTGTCCTGATGCTGGGGATCGGCCCAGGTGTCGGAATAATGCAGGGTGAGCGAGAAGTGGAATCCCGCCTGCTTGATCCGGCGGCCGAAGGCGACCGTCTGCGCGATGTCGCACCACGGTCCGCCGGGACGCCCTTTGGAATAGCCGTTGGCGGGATCGACGAACAGCCGCAGCTTGATCGCGTTGAACCCCGCGTCGCGCAGGATCAGCAGCGGGTCGCGCCGCACGCCGTCGTCGTAATAGGTTGCGCCTGCTGCTTCGTCCTCCGGGACCCAGGACACGTCGGCGCCGAGCAGATACGGCCAGGGCCGCTGCACGGCCGCTTGCGCAGCGGGCGCCAGACCGGTGAGGCAGGCCGCGCCTGCGCCGAGCCCCAGTGCGCGGCGGGTTACGACCTGTCCGGTCACTTCAGCTGGGCCGGGCGTTGCGGCGCATCGACCATCCGCACCGGCAGCCCGCCTTTGACGGTGCGCAGCGCGACCAGTCTCACCGGCTCCAGCACGTCGCCCGGTGCGCCGTCGCTGGTGACGGCAAGCGCGATCGTGTTCGTGCCGTGGTGGTCGAGGATGCCTTCGGGGATGGGGAAGATGCGCTGCGGCCCGACATGCGCGATGAACTGGCCCATGTTCCAGCCGTTGACGAACAGCAACGCGCGGTAGCGGGCGACCGAACGCGGCACGTTCGTGTCGCCGAATGCGACCCCGATCGTCGTGTCCTGCCCTTTGGGCACGGCAAGGTCGAAGCGGCTGCGATACCAGGTGGTGCCCGGCTTCACCGTTGCAGCGGCGGACGGCCATTTGGCGTCGTCGAACCCAGGCAAGTGCCAGCCGTTGCGTTCGCCGAACTGACCGCCGTTGTTGGCGACGCCGCGGGCGACATCGGGCAGGTCTTCGCCGCCTGCCTTGCCCTGGATCTTCCATGCGATCGGCACGGTGAAGCTGCGGCTGCCCGGTGCTTCGATCGAGGCGGAGATCAGGCCGCGGGCTTCCTTGTGCGCGTCGTCGCTATCGAGATCCCAATTGTGGCCGTTGTTGCGCACCATGATGCTGACGACGTGCTCGCCCGGTCCCTGCGCCGCTGCCGGCAGGTCGAAGCGGGCGGTGCCGGTGGTGATCGGCCGGGGCAGGCCGCCGGGCAGTTCGTGCTGACCGACGAATTGGCCATCGACCCAGACCTGGAGCATCCCCGATCCGCCCGCGCCGTAGAAGAGCGCGATCTGCTTCGCATCGGGCGTGCCGGTGAAACGCCCCCGATACCAGACATCGCCGTCGTGGAAGCCATAGGCGTCCATCGACAGATTGGGCTGGCCATCGGGCCGCGCGGTGATGCTGGCGTAGGGCTTGCCCTCGGCCGCCTGCCAATCCCGGTCGTCGAATGCCGGCAGCGCCTCCGGTGAGCCATAGGCGCTCCGCCAGGCGAGCGCGGGCAACGCGACGGCAGCGGGTCCGTCGAGCGGCCGGACGGCGACGCGGCTGCCGATGGCGGTGGCCCGCGTCGCGATCGACGTGCCGTTCCAGCGTACCGACCTCAGCTTAGTCGGCGCCCAAAGCTCGAGCGGCGTATCCTCGCGCGTGTCGCCGGTGAGAACCAGCGTGGTCCCGCTGGCGACGGCGCCGCGAACCAGGGCAGGACCGCGCACCAGTGCCGGGCCTTGATGCCAATAGCGCACCGCTTCGGCTTCATCGGCAAGGATCAGCGTCAGGGCCGGGCGCCCGCCACCCTCGATCCGTACGATGGCGCGACCATCGTGCGGATAGTCGAGGCGAAGATCGCCCCTCGCCGCATCGAAACGGCTGGCGACCCGTCCCTCGACGACGCGGACTTGCGGCGCCGACGCATAGCGCAGCACCGTCTCGCCAGCTTCGCCGGCACGACCGTACAGCAGCATCAGGTCGCCGCCATCCACCGGCATCGCCGCCTGCAACTCGGACGTCGAATAGACCAGTCGCTGCCCCCCCAAAGTCACGCCTGCGACGAGCCACTTGGCGTCGAAGCCGTTCAGCCGCATCGGTTCGGCGGCGGGGAAGGTGTAGCGGCCGTCGGGCAGGTCCGCGGTGATCGTGAAGGCGTCGTCGGTGCTGCCGTTCGACGGCTTGTGCGTCACCATCAGGAAGCGCGCGTCCGTCTCCGGGTTCTTGTCGTGATAGACCTGCACATTGGCCGAACTGGCGACCGCTGCACCCGCCGGCACCATGCCGGCGAGGTCGGGCACTGCGGCGATCAGGCCGCCCAGCTGCTTCATCTCCTCCGCCTTGCCGCGCAGTTCGCGCGATTCGGAAATCGCCGCGCCATAGTCGTAGCTGGTGAACACCACCGGCGCCGGCAACCAGCCCCAGCTGGTCCCGCCATAGCCCATGTAGACGCTTTGGATGTCGATGCCGTTTGCCAGGTTGGTGCCGTAGAAGACGCGCTGGAACCGCTTGCCGCGCTGGATCGCGTTGCATTCATAGCCGCCGTTCGACCCCCAATAATCGAACCAGCCGCCGCCGAATTCCGCCAGGAACGCCGGCGTGTCGGGGGAGGCGGAGGCGCCGCCCTTCGCACCGCCGGGTCCGTAATAGCCCCAGTCGGGCGCTGCCGATCCGCGCGTCGGCTTGCCCGCGACGGTGCAGGTGCCGCCGGGATAGCCGTCGAAGGCGTACAGGTCGTTGGGGCCGTGGACGACG
>CAYQPM010000205.1:0-3768 GCA_964419295.1 uncultured Stakelama sp.
TCACCCCTCCAGCCCATTATGTGGTATTGTTCTGTAGGATTTGGTAAGCGGTTATCGGCCTGAGGTCAAACGCTAACCGCGCCACATCGGAGTGCGGGCGACCTGAATGTCGCTACAGTCCTCGGTCAGGATCGGTGTGCGGAGATCCGGCGTCGCCGTGGCGAGCGACAGACGGTCCACGACCAAGTGGCGCGCATGGCGGACCCACAGGCCCCAGGCGGGCGTCACGCCGAACATGCTCGGTTCGGGGTAAGCCTGGGCGAGGTCGTCGGGACTACGCGCCGCGTCTTGCGCAGTGCCGCCGCCTGCATAGGCCAGTCGGATGTCGCGCAGGGTCACGGCTTCGATCGGGTGATCCGGCAGGCCCGCGATCATGGCGGCGAAGCGGTAATCGATGCCGCTCGCGTCGATCCCCTCGATCGTCACGTCGCGGATCGCGCCGACCCCGGTGCCGGCCGGACCACGGCGCCGGTCGCCGATGCGCAGGAACAGCGGCGCGGTGGTGACGTCGCGCATGGTCAGGCGCCGCGCGACGACATGTTCCATGACCCCGCCATCGACGGTTTCGAGTGCCAGGCCGCGGCAATGGTGAAAGCTGCAATCCTCGATCAGGATGTTGCGGTAACCACCGTTGCTCTCGGTGCCGAGCTTGATGCGGCCGGTGGGGCGGTCGCGGTCGGGGGCGAGTACCTGCGTCATGCGGCGGGAGCCGTCGAGCATCGTGCCGAGATCGTAGCCGCTGACCGCGCAGTGGCGGACGACCACATTCTCGGCGGGGATCGCGCGGCCCAGCGCGAAGCTGCTCTTGATGACGATCGCGTCGTCATTGGGTGTGTTCACGCGACAGCGCTCGACGACAGTGTCGGCGACGCAGTCGAGATCGATGCCATCGCGATCGGTGTCGATCGACAGGTCGGCGATGTGGAGCCCCCGCGTGCCGGTCGCGAGAATGGCGAAATGGCCGCATTTGAGCATGCTGAAGCCGGAAAGGCGGATGTCGCGACCGTTTTTGAGGGCGATGGCCTTGTTACCCAGACCGTTCATGCGCGCGGCGTCGGGCTCCAGCTTTGCGATCTCGGCGGCACTCATCTGCCGCATCGACAGCGGTCGCTCACCCGTCTGCGCCTTCCAGCGCGCGCCGGGGCCGTCGCGGGTCAGGCCGACGCCGTGGATCAGGCCTGAGCCCGTGATCGCGACATCCTCGACGTCCTCGCCCCAGAACAGGCTGTTGCGCCAGTGGCTGTGGCCGAAATCCTGGTATAGCTGTTCGCCATAGTCCTCGGGCAGGTCGTAGCCGGCACCGGTCGCCGCTTCGATCACCGCGCCCTTCGCCAGGACGATGGTGACGCGGCTGCGCAGACGGATCGAGTAGCAGCGATAGCGGCCGGCGGGCACGGTGACGGTGCCGCCGCCGGGACGTGCCGATGCTGCGGCGATGGCGGCGTTGATCGCGGGCGAATCGAGCGCCTTGCCGTCGCCTTTCGCGCCATGGTCACGGATGTCGATCATCGTCCCGGCATGGGCAGGAAAGGGGAGCAGCATCGCGCCCAACCCGAAAGTCGCGCTGCGGCGCGACAGCAGGACGTCGTTCCCCCCTCCGTTCACGCTCCCGACGACGGCCGGAGTTCGACTGCGATAACTCACGATCGGTCGCCCGAACCGGGCCCGGCCTTCGGCTGGACGGACGCAGAGGGTGGAACGGACATCCGCGTCCTATTGCAGGTTCACGTACGCGCCGCCGTCGACCAGCAGCGAGGCGCCCGTGACATATTGCGCGAGATCGGAGGCGAGGAAGACGGTGGGGCCGACGAGATCCTCGGGCTGTCCCAGGCGGCCGAGCGGGATGCGCCCTTCCATGTACGACCGCTTCGCCTGATCGGCCAGATCGTCCTTGTTGATGTCGGTGAGGATCGTGCCGGGAAACAGCGAGTTGCAGCGGATCCCGTGCTTGCCGAGCGCGATCGCGACCGACTGCATCAGCGAATGGAGCCCAGCCTTGGTCGGGGTGTAATGCGTCTGATATTCGCCGCCGACGAGCGCCGAGATCGACGACATGGCGATGATCGAACCGCCGTCGCCCTGGCGAACCATCTGGTTGGCGGCGGCCTGCACCATGAAATAGGCGCCATGCAGATTGACCTTCATCGTCCGTTCGAACGTCTCGACCGGCATGTCGAGGAAGGCGTGGAAGGGGCAGATGCCGGCATTGTTGACGAACACGTCGACGCGGCCGAGCGCCTCCACCGCTTTCGCGACGAAGTCGGTCGCGGTTGCCGGGTCGGACACGTCGCCCTGCACGGCAATGCCCTTGCGACCGAGCGCCACGATCTCCGCGACGGCGGCCTCGGCGCCCGCGACGTCGCGACTGAAGTTGAGCGCGACATCGGCACCGTGGCGCGCGCAGCCGATCGCGACGGCGCGGCCGATCCCGGCCGACGCGCCGGTGACCAGCACGGTCTTGCCTTCCAGCAACATGATATTCTCCCTAGAAAGTCCTAGTCGCCATTCGGCTCGAAGCCGAGTTCGTGGCTGATCGCATTGGCGGTGCCGCGCACCTCGTCGGACAAGGCGGTCATGCGATCGTCGTTCATATATTGCGCGGCGGTCGACACGCTGATCGCGCCGACGATCTTGCCGGCGGCGTCGCGGATCGGCGCGGCGACGCAACGGATCTGGTCCTCGTTCTCCTCGAGATCGAAGGCGCGGCCGGCCTTGGCATAGCCTTCCATCCGCTCGAGCCAGACCTTGCCGTCCGCCTTCATCGAACCCGCCGCCTGATCGGCCTCGAAGCGTTCCCGCCAATAGGCCGGCGGGGAGTCGATCATCAGCGCCTTGCCGAGCCCGGTCGAACTCAGCGGCTGGCGGTCGCCGACCCGGCTGGAAATGGTGATGCGGCGTCGGCCCGGCACCTTGTCGAGATACAAAGCGAAATCGCCGTCGAAGATGCCGAGATGCACCGTATCCTCGGTCGACGCGGCCAGTTCCTCCAGATGCGGGCGGGCGACCTGCACAAGGTCCGCCTGCGCCTGCGCCAGCGTGCCGAGCAGCAGCAGCTTCGGGCCGAGGCGATAACCGGCGCGCGGCGTGAAGGCGAGATAGCCACGATCGACCAGCGCGCTGAGCAGCCGGTGCGTCGTGCTCTTGGTGAGGTCGAGCTTGGTCGCGAGTTCGCTGAGCGTCAGCACCTCGTGGCTCACCGCCTCGATCAGGTCGAGCCCGCGCATCAGCGTCTGGCTGCCTGCGCCGACCGAGCCGGTATCGGCGGGCTTTTCGATAAGTGCGGTGCTCGTCATGCCCACTCCTTAGGACGCAATCCTGCATCCTGGCAACGTAACAAGCGACCGGCCATCGCAGCTGCGGTGGCCGGTCGAGGGGGAGGAACGACTAGAACTTGAGCTGGAAACCGGCGAAGAAGCGCTGGCCAGGATAATAGACCTCCGACGTGCCGATGTTCTTGATGTAGGTCTTGGAATATTCCTTGTTGATGTTCTGCATTTCCATGAACAGGCTGTAATGCCACTGCGGGAAGCGGAAGGTGATCTTCCCGTCCAGATAGCCTTCACCCTTCCGGTAGATCGGATTGTTGCCGTTGGTGGAGTTCACCGCCTCCTGCAACCAGTCGGACCGGAAGTTATAGCTCAATCGCGCGTTCAGCCAGTCCTTGTCGTAGAAGACGCTGGCATTGTACGTCCATTTCGACAGGCCCGGATATTCGGTGAGCGGCTGCAGCGTCGCCGAATTGATCAGGTTGGTCCGGATCGCACGGGC
>CAYQPM010000206.1:0-3763 GCA_964419295.1 uncultured Stakelama sp.
CGACATAGGGCGAGTCGCGGCGTTTCAGCATCACGCCCTCGATCGCGGCGTCGCGTGCGCCGGCCCGGATCGCCTCCAGCTCGGTGAAGCTGTCGGCCTCGATCACCTGGCTGATGTCGAACCGCTCGGGGTCGAGCCGGGGGACGAAGGCCTCCAGCCGGCGCCGCCGCTCGGTCCAGGGGAGCGCGCGCAGGTCCTCGGGCCCGTCGAGCAGGATGTCGTAGAGGCGGACGAATGCGGGATAGTCCGCGAGCATCTTCGCCGACACCGTCTTGCGTCCGAGTCGCTGCTGCAACGCGTTGAAGCTCGCCGCGCCGCCACCCTCGTCGAGCGTGCCGCCCTGGAAGGCGCCCTTCACCAGCAATTCGCCATCGACCGCGCCGGGTTCGGAAAAGGCGGCGGCGACGTCCGGGAAGCTGCCGGTGACGTCGTCGCCGGTGCGGCTGTACAGCCGGGTCTGGCCCGCGACATGCACGATCTGGACGCGGATGCCGTCCCATTTCCATTCCGCCGCATATTCGCCGAGATCGACCTGCGCATCCTCCAGCCCGTGCGCCAGCATGAACGGGCGGAACACCGGCACGTCGGCAGGGGTCGGCTGTTGGCCGGTGCCCGCCGCCCAGGCGAACAGGCTGGCATAGGGTGGCGCGATGCCGTGCCACACCTCTTCGACCGCATCGACGTCGAGGCCGAACGCCTGCGCCAATGCGGTCTTGGCCAGCCGCGCGGATACGCCGATGCGAAGCCCGCCGGTCGCCATCTTGAGCAGGGCGAAGCGCTCCTCGGCGTCGAGCCGGTCCAGCATGTCGGCGAGCACCGCCGGTGCGTCGGCGCGCGACAGGTGGCGCAGGGCATCGACGCTCGCGCTGATCGACAGCGGGTCCTTCGTGGGCGCGGGCACGGGCGCCGGCCACAGCAACGCCACCGTTTCGGCGGTGTCGCCGACATAGTCGCGGCTCATCCGGAACAGCACCGGATCGACGCGCGATTCGATCAGCGCGCGGATCTGCGCCGGCTTGATCCCGGGCAGGTCGAGGTCGCCGGTCAGGGCCGCCATCGCCCAGCCGCGATCGGGATCGGGCGTCACCAGCAGGTAATCGACGATGAGCTTCAACTTCGCGTTGCGACCGCGGGTGTAGATGAGCGAATCGAGAAGCGCGGCGAAAGCGTGCATGAAGGGGGCAACGCATGGCGCGATCGATCCGCTCCCGTTACGGGCGGCTGCCATGCGGATCATCGGTTCCATCGTCGCGGCGGCCTGCGTCCTGATGCTCGGCATCGCCGGGTGGTGGCACCTCAACGCGCGTGCGGAGCCGATCGAGCGGCGCGCGCACCTCTCGCTGCCGGACTGGCCGGCGGGCACCGCCCCCGTCACGGTCGCGTTGATCAGCGACATCCACATCGGCAACAGCACGATGGATGCCGGGCGCCTCGATCGCATCGTGACGCAGGTCGATCGCGTCCGGCCGGATTTGGTGCTGATCGCCGGGGACTTCGTCGCCGGGCACGATCCGGAGGTCGCGCGTGCCGTCGCGCCCGATCTGGTCGCGCCCCTGTCCCGGTTGAGGGCGCGGCTGGGTGTCGTGGCGGTGCTCGGCAATCACGACCAGTCGGTGCCGGGCACGATCCGCACGGCATTGGTGCGGGCGGGCGTCACCGTGCTCGACAACCAGGCGGTGGCGCGCGGCCCGCTGGCGATCGGCGGCGTCGGCGATGCGTTCAGCCATCACGACGACTTGCCCGCGACGCTTCGGGCGATGAGGCCGTTGCGGGGGGCGAGGGTGATCGTCACGCACTCCCCCGACCTGTCGCTCTCCGTGCCGCCGGGCGTCGGCGTGCTGTTCGCCGGGCACACGCATTGCGGACAGGGCGTGTTGCCGCTGATCGGCGCTCCCCGCGTGTTCTGGCGGCAGGGGCTGATCTGCGGCCTTGTGCGGCGCGGCGGATTGACGACGGTGATCACCGGCGGCCTCGGCACCAGCGGCGTACCGATGCGTGTCGGCGCGCCGCCGGACCTGTGGCTGGTGACGTTGGGCGGATAGCGCCGACGCTACGGGCTATCCGCGTGGCCTTCGCCGGGGGCTCAGCCTTTCCGGCTGGCCTCGAACAGGAACCATGCCCGCTCTTCGGCCTGGTCGGTCCAGTCGTCGACGATACCGCTGGTCGCATTGTCCTTCGCCTCTTCGGCGGCGTCCTTCACGACGCGGAAGCTCTCGACCAGCTTCAGATTGTCTTCGCGCAACTCGGCCAGCATCGACGCCGCATCGACGAAATCCATGTCGTTGTCGGCGATCGTCTGACGGCGACCGATGTCGCCGATCGACCGCAGCGTGGTGTTGCCGGTCTTGCGCACCCGCTCGGCGATCGCGTCGGTCACGCCGAGGATCTGGGCCGCCTGATCGTCGAGCATCAGGTGATAGTCGCGGAAATGCGGGCCGGAGACGTGCCAGTGGAAATTCTTGGTCTTGATGTACAGCGCATAGCAGTCCGCCAGCGCGGCGTTGAGCGCGTCCGCCACCGAACGGGTGTTGCTGAGGTCGGTCGGGGTGTGCAGCGCCGGGTTGATGTCGGCCATGATCAGCTCCTGGAAAAGGTCGTTGCGGTAACGAACCGATGAGGGAAACGCTCCCGGTTCCTCGCGACGAATCGCCGTCCAGTGTGATCGGATGCCTAGATCAGGCGGAGCGCGCCGAGACCGAGCCAGAGGGCGGCCAGCACGAACAGCGCGCCGATGACGCGCCGCGCCGCGACGAGCGGCAGCGCGCGCCACCCCGCCTCGCCCAGCACGGCGGCGGGCGCCAATATCGCGAGCGACCCCAGAGTCGCGCCGACCGCCGCCAGCCATGGCAACTCGGCTCGCGCGGCAAGCGCCAGCACGACGAACTGCACGCCGTCGCCGAACGCCAGGATGAAGAGCCCCACCAGGCTGGTAAGCGCCGCACCCAGCCGCCAGCCCTCCAGCCGGTCCGGCGACTTCACCGGAAAGCCGGCGCCGACCCCCTGGAACAGCAGCGCGAGCGCCAGGAACAGCTGCTTCGCCTCCGGGGTCAGTTTCGGCGCCAGCAGCGCGCCCGCGAGCGCGGCGAGGAGGCCCGCGCCGAGCAACGCAGCCGCGGCCATCGCGATCACGCGCCACGGCGCGCGATAGCGGTCCGCCAGGATCGCGGCGAGCCCTGCCGGCCGATCGCCGACCTGCGCCAGCGCCGCGGCGACCAGCGCCGCCATCAGTGCGTCCATCCCGTGGGTCAGCCGGCCAGGCGGACCGAGCAGGCGGCGGCGAAGGCGTCGCAGGCCCGCACGTCCTGCCGCTCGCAGGCGATTGCGTCGCCCAGCACCGACAGCCACCCATGGACCAGTGCGCCATGCTCGCCGCGTGACAGCGCCGAATCGACGAAATGCGCCACGGTCACTGCCGGGTTGAGCCCGTTGCGATGCGCAATCAGGCGAATCTGGTTGATGTCGGGCTTCAGGTCGCGCGCGCAGGTGTACGGCGCACGCACGTCGATCGCCGCGATTCGCGCTGCGAGGTCGGCGCGGACGGCCGTCAGCCCCTCCGATTCGGCCATCGCCGCAGATTGTGCCGTCTGTCCCATGTGCCGCCCCCTGTATGTCCCCATCCGTCGACGCGAGCGTGCGCCTCGAATGGTAATCACCCGGTTAAGGGGCGGTTCTGGGCCACGGCGAGTTGACTTCGGCGCGCGCTTCGGCCATGCGCCGCGGCTGATCGAGCGGCGGCGTTGGTGCTGCCGCTCTCCTTGTTTTC
>CAYQPM010000207.1:0-3751 GCA_964419295.1 uncultured Stakelama sp.
GGCAGAGCGCCCAGTTCGGCAACGTCTCGCCGGTCAAGTTCATCCCGCTCGCCGAGGAAGCGCGGCTGATCCAGCCGATCGGCGAATGGGTGCTGCGCACCGCCTGTGCCGAGGCGGCGAACTGGCCATCCGATATCCGGGTCGCGGTCAACGTCTCGCCGGACCAGTTGCTCAACCCCAGCTTCGTCGCGGTCGTCACCTCGGCGCTCGCCAATTCGGGCATGTCCGCCGAGCGGCTGGAACTGGAAGTGACCGAGAGCGTGTTCATGCACGAAGGCGTCGGCGCGACGCGGGTGCTGGAACGCATCCTCGACCTCGGCGTCCGCCTCAGCCTCGACGATTTCGGGACGGGCTATTCGTCGCTCGGCTATCTGTCGCGCACGCGCTTCTCGTCGATCAAGATCGACCGCAGCTTCGTGCAGGGCGCATCCAAGGGCGTGAAGGAGGCGATCGCGATCATCCGCGCCGTCGTCGCGCTGGCGCAGAGCCTGGGCATGGCGACCACGGCGGAAGGTGTCGAAACGGAGTCCGAACACAAGATGGTGCAGGATCTGGGCTGTACGAAGGTGCAGGGCTATTATTTCGGCCGCCCCCTGCCCGTCGAGGAAGCGCGCAGCCTCGCCTGCCGTCGCCACGGCAACGCCGCCGCCGCCTGATCAGGGGGGCCGCGTCCGCCTATTTGAGCGGATCGTGGCCCCAGTTCATCAGGGAATAGCGCCAGTCGCTATGCGCCTTGTCCTGCGCGGGGCCGCCCTGCGCCAGATGCCGGTGAACGTAGCCGACCACCTTTTTCATGTGCGCATAATCGTCGTCGGTCAGGTCCGCCTTCTTGGTACGCTTGATCGCGACGATGCGCTGGCCGGACTTGTGGCCGACGCTTTCGCCCGATCCCGTGCCGTTCTCGCCCTTCCAACCGACACGCTTGCTGTCGTCGGTGTCGAGAAAGGCTTCGAGTTCGGCGGGTGCCATGTTCACCGCCTCGGCGAAGTCGTCGTAGATCTGCGCGTGATCGTCGGCCATTGCGGGGCTCTCCTTCCCCAAGCCAACGTTCCTCCCGCAGCGCGGTTGCGCGTCAGCCCAGCATCGCGCGATAGGTTTGTGGCGCCTCGGGCAGCGACAGCCGCGCGCCACAGCCGGCGGCCAGCACGACGGCGAGCGCCACCCACAACAGCCGGCTGCGCGGTATCGTCCCGACCAGCATCCACCCGATCGCCACAGCGACGATCGTCCACAGATGGTAGCGCAGGTCGGAAGCGATGCTGATCGCGGCGAAGCTCGCCTCCAGCGACACCGCCGATACGAACAGCGCACGCGCCAGCCGCGTCGCCGGCCTATCCGCACGCCAGGTCGAGGCGATGCCGCCCACGCCCAGCACCAGCCAGAGGATCGGCCAGCCGAGCGGCGTTTCGACCAGCCATGCCGCCATGCGCTGCCAGCGGCCCGCCCCCTGCCCCGGCTGACCGAAGCCATAGGAATTGGGCTCGCCGACCTGCGGCGGGGCGGCGCCCAACCAGTGCACCGGCACGAGCCAGCGCTCGGTGGAATTCAGGTGCGCGAAGCGATGCGCAGCATAGGCGAAGGGGTGATGCAGCGCCGCCGCCGCGAGAAGCGCGTATAGCGCGCCGGGCGATCGGGCATGCAGGTCCGCGACCTCGTCGGCGCAGCGGGCGGGATCGCCGAGCGGGTCCCAGAAGAATGGCCGCACGCAGCGTTTGGCGCGCAGCGCCGCCAGCCGCTCGGGCGACAGGCCGACGCGGGAATCGCCGCTGCGCACGCCGATCCCCGCCAGGTCGTAGATCGCCTGGGTCCGCTCGACGCCGCTCGCGGCGGCACCGAGCAGGCGGTGGTTGATCGGGCCGGACACGCCGATCACCAGGCCGATTCCGGCCAGCGCCGCCGCGATCCGCATCGGCCATCGCACCGGCCATTCCGCCAGCATCAGCACCAGCGGCACGACCGCGAACACCGCATTGGCGCGAACGAGGACGGCATAGCCGAGCAGCCCGACCACCATCGCCCAGGCGAGCGGCGGCACCCGCCGCGCGCGCAGCCGCCACCAGCCGATCAGCCCGACCGCGCCGAGCAACGCGGCGAGCATCTGCGCATCCTTCACCACGACCGCCTGCCAGCCGAGCACCGGCGGCCAGAGGCCGGCGATCAGCAGCGCGCCCGCCGCCCGCCGCCGCCCCTTCGCGGCAAGGGCCGCGGACAACAGCGCCAGGCCTAGCCAATAGAACGCCATCTGCGCCGCCAGCATCGGCCCCGGCCCGCGATCCCCGAACAGCGACCACAACCGCGCCATGATCGGCGGATGCCAGTCATCATAGGCGCCGGTCAGCGCCTGTCGGTATTGGGTGACGCTGTCGTAGACGACATAGCCCGGCCAGAAGAGCGCGAGCGCCGCCGCCAGCAATATGGCGGCGGCGACGCCGGATCGCGCGGCGACGCCCCGCAAGTCCAATGGTGGATCCGCCCTAGAAATGCAGCGCCCGTCCGTAGGCGCCCAGCACGCTTTCGTGCATCATCTCGCTGAGCGTCGGATGCGCGAACACCGTTTCCATCAGCTCGTGCTCGGTCGTTTCCAGCTGGCGCGCGATGACATAGCCTTGGATCAGCTCGGTCACTTCCGCGCCGATCATGTGCGCACCGAGCAGCTCGCCGGTCTTGGCGTCGAACACCGTCTTGACGAAGCCCTCCGCCTCGCCGAGCGCGATCGCCTTGCCGTTGCCGATGAAGGGGAACTTGCCCACCTTCACCTCATGGCCGGCTTCCTTGGCCTTGGCCTCGGTGAAGCCAACGCTGGCAACCTGCGGGCGCGAATAGGTGCAGCCGGGGATATTCCACGTCTCGAACGGATGCGGGTCCTGCCCGGCGATCTTTTCGATGCAGACGATGCCCTCGTGGCTCGCCTTGTGCGCCAGCCACGGTGCGCCGGTGACGTCGCCGATCGCGTAGATCCCCTCGACATTGGTGCGGCCGAAGCCGTCGACCTTGATATGGCCGCGGTCGGTTTCGACGCCCAATGCTTCCAGCCCGATATTCTCGGTGTTCGGCACGATGCCGATCGCGACGATCGCGTGGCTGAACTCGGTCTCGGTGACCTTGCCGTCGGCGCCCTTGATCGCCGCGGTGACGCCGTTGGCGCCGCTTTCCAGCTTCTCCAGCCCCGATTTGGTGAGGATCTTGATCCCCTGTTTGGTCAGTGCCTTGGTCATGAACTCGCTGACCTCGGCATCCTCCACCGGCAGGATCCGGTCGAGCATCTCGACGATCGTCACGTCCGCGCCCATGTCATTGTAGAAGCTGGCGAACTCCACGCCGATGGCGCCCGATCCGATGACCAGCAGCTTGGTCGGCATCACCTCGGGCACCATTGCGTGGCGATAGGTCCAGATGCGCTTGCCGTCGGCCTTGGCGAACGGCAGGTCGCGCGCGCGCGCGCCGGTCGCGACCATGATGTGCTTGGCTTCGAGGTCGAGCGTCTTGTCGCCCTGCTTGACCGAAAGCCTCCCCTTGCCGGTGAGCGCGCCGACGCCTTCGAACACCTGGACCTTGTTCTTCTTCATCAGGCCCTTGACGCCCGCGTTGAGCTGGCCCGCCACCTTGCGGCTGCGGTCGACGATCTTGCCCAGATCGAAGCCGACATTGTCCGCCTTCAGGCCGTAGCTCTCGGCATGGGTCATGTAGTGGTAGACTTCCGACGTGCGCAGCAGCGCCTTGGTCGGGATGCAGCCCCAGTTGAGGCAGATGC
>CAYQPM010000208.1:0-3743 GCA_964419295.1 uncultured Stakelama sp.
TCGCCACCATCATGCAGACCAGCGCCGTCATCCCCGTGCTGGTGATCGACGACGCGGCGACCGCCAGGCCGCTGGCCGAGGCGCTGGTCGCCGGCGGGCTGCGGGTGCTGGAAGTGACGCTGCGCACCCCCGCCGCGATGGAGGCGATCGCCGAAATGAAGGCGGTGCCCGGTGCGATCGTCGGCGCCGGCACGGTGGTCAGCGAAGCGCAGGCACGGCAGGTGATCGACGCGGGCGTGGAATTCATCGTGTCGCCCGGCCTCACCGAACGACTGGCGCGCCCGATCGTCGACGCGGGCGTCGCATACCTGCCGGGCACCGCGACCGCCGGCGACATCATGCGCGGGCTGGACCTGGGGCTCACCCACTTCAAGTTCTTTCCCGCCGAGACATCCGGCGGGCTGAAGGCGCTGAAGGCACTCGCCGCCCCCTTCTACCAGTGCCGCTTCTGCCCGACCGGCGGCATTACCGAGGCATCGGCGCCCGACTGGCTCGCCTTCGCGCCGGTGCTGTGCGTCGGCGGCAGCTGGGTAACCGGCGGCACGATGGCGGAGGTCGAGGCAAAGGCGCGCGCAGCCTCCGCTCTGCGCGGATGACCCGTTTGCCGGCGTCTCGTTCGAGATGCCGGCAGGTCCTTGAAAAAACGCCTCATAACGGCCGTATCGGCCATTGCTGGCGTCATGGCGTCGCGCTAGTGCGCAGCGATGCAGCCCAAGGCCTCCAGCGCACTACAGCAACCCCACACCACGGTTCTGCATCCGGACGGCATCATCGCCATATCGATCCGCAAGGTCTGGACCCTGGCGGACGTGGACGCGTTCTTCCCGGTGCTGGAACCGATCCACCAGACCGCTCGCCGACGTTACGGCCGTGTGCGTATCCTGGTGCATGTCGAGGAGGTGCAGTCGCCGCTGGTCGCGCTGCACGTCCGCAAGCACGCGGTCGCTATCCGCCAGCCGGGCGACCGCCGCGCGTTCGTCGTGGCGACGTTCCTGTCGAAGCTTCAGATCAGGCGGCTGGGCAACAGCGAATCGGTCGGGATCTTCACCGACGAAGCCGCCGCCCGACAGTGGCTGCTATCCTGATCCAGCCGCTACGGCGCGATTACATTTCCCCCCGCTGGCGCCGGATTGCGTACCATTTCTTCACGTTGGCATTATGCTGTTCCAGCGTGTCGGCGAAGACGTGGCCGCCGGTGCCGTCCGCGACGAAATACAGCGCGTTCGACGCTGCCGGATCGAGTACCGCGTCGATCGAGGCCCGCCCCGGGTTCGCGATCGGCCCCTTCGGCAGCCCCGCCTCGGCATAGGTGTTATAGCCGTTCTTCGCCTGCAATTCCGACCGCAGGATGCGCCGGCCGAGCGGCCGCCCCTGGGTGATCGGGTAGATCACCGTCGGGTCCGCCTGCAACGGCATGCCGCGCTTCAGCCGATTGCCATAGACCGCCGCGACCGTGCGGCGCTCCGCCGGCTTGCCCGTCTCCTTTTCGACGATCGAGGCGAGGATGATCGCCTGTTCGGGCGTGGCCACCGCGATGCCCGGTTTGCGCGCTTTCCAGGCGGTGGCGAGATAGGCGCGCATCGCCTTCTGCATCCGCGCGACCACCGACGCGCGGGTATCGCCGCGCTGGAAGGCGTAGCTGTCGGGCAGCACCGAACCCTCGGCCGGAACCGGCACCGTGCCGGTCAGCCCATCGGCCTTGGCAAGCGCGTCGTGCACCAGCACCGACGGATACCCCTCGGGCACCACGACCAGCCGTTGCAACACCTTGCCGCCTTGCAGCATCTTGAGGATGTCGGCGGGGCTGGTGTGCGGCGGAATGCGATATTCGCCCGCCTTGATCGGCTCGCCCGACCCGAACACGCGGGCAAGCATGCGGAACCGGCCGGCGGAGCGGATCGCCCCGGCCTTTTCGAGTTCGCGCGCCGCGGACGACAGGCTGCTGCCCTCGGCGACCTGCACGGTCAGCGTGCGGGGCGCGGGGCCGCTACCGCCCCAGCCCTGCACGACGAGGAACGCCGCAATGATCGCGACGAGGCCGACAATCAGGCCGATGCAGCCGATCTTGCGCATCTTGATGAGCTCAGATCGCCTTCATCACCAGCGAGGCATTGGTGCCGCCGAACCCGAACGAATTGTTCAGAACGGCGCGCACTTCACGCTTCCTGGCGACGTGCGGGACGAGATCGACGCCCTCCGCGCCTTCCGACGGATTGTCGAGGTTGAGCGTCGGCGGCACGATCTGGTCGCGCATCGCGAGGATGCAGAAGATGCTCTCCACGGCCCCGGCGCCGCCGAGCAGATGCCCGATCGCCGATTTGGTCGAGCTCATCGACAGGCCGGAGACGGCATCGCCGAACAGGCGCTTGACCGCGCCCAGCTCGATCATGTCGGCCATGGTCGAAGTGCCGTGCGCGTTGATGTAATCGATGTCGGACAATGCGAGTCCCGACTTGCGCATCGCCATCTCCATCGACCGGTAGGCGCCCGAACCATGGGGTTCCGGCGCGGTCACGTGGAAGGCGTCACCCGACAGGCCATAGCCGACGACCTCGCAATAGATCTTGGCGCCGCGCGCCTTGGCCCGCTCATATTCCTCGAGCACCACGACGCCCGCGCCCTCGCCCATGACGAAGCCGTCGCGGTCGCGGTCATAGGGGCGGCTGGCCTGTTCGGGCCGGTCGTTGAAGCTGGTGTTGAGCGCACGTGCCGCGGCGAAGCCGGCGATGCCGATCGGGCACACCGTGCTTTCCGATCCGCCGGCGAGCATGACGTCGGCATCGTCGAGCGCGATCATCCGGGCGGCGTCGCCGATCGAATGCGCGCCGGTCGAACAGGCGGTCACGACCGCGTGGTTCGGCCCCATCAGCCCGTATTTGATCGATACCTGACCCGAGATCAGGTTGATCAGCCGTCCGTGGACGAAATGCGGGCTGACGCGCTTCGGGCCCTTTTCGGCGAGGACGAGCGACTCGCTCTCGATCCCCGGCAGGCCGCCGATGCCCGATCCGATCGAGCAGCCGGCGCGGAACCGCTCCGCCTCGGTCATCTCGGTAAGGCCCGCGTCTTCGAGCGCCTGGCCCGCGGCATCGATGCCATAGACGATGAAGGGGTCGACCTGGCGCTGGACCTTGTGGTCGACGCGCTTGTCCGGATCGAAGCCATAGGGATGATCCGCCGGCTTCACCTCGCACGCGATGGTGCATTTCTGGTCCGAGGCGTCGAAGCGGGTGATCGGACCCGCGCCCGACTTGCCCGCGATCAGATTCGCCCAAGCCGTCTCGACCTCCGCACCCAGCGGGGTCACGAGGCCCAATCCGGTTACGACAACGCGCCGCATACCCTTACTCCATCCAGTCCAAACGGATCACCACCCTGTCCGGGTAGCCCTTACGAAAAACGGCTCCCCGCCCTCTTAGCCAGGGGACGGGGAGCCGTTCGAATCCCACCCTCAGCGGGTGCGGGCAAGCTGAAAGCTCGGCCCCAGGATTTACGCCTTGTGCTCGTCGATATAGGTGATCGCGTCCTTGACGGTCGTGATCTTCTCGGCGGCATCGTCGGGGATCTCGACACCGAACTCTTCCTCGAACGCCATGACGAGCTCGACGATGTCGAGGCTGTCTGCGCCCAGGTCGTCGATGAAGCTCGCGTCCTCGGTCACCTTGTCGGCTTCGACGCCGAGATGCTCGACGACGATCTTCTTCACGCGGTCGGCGGTCTCGCTCATGGTATATTCCCTCTTC
>CAYQPM010000209.1:0-3733 GCA_964419295.1 uncultured Stakelama sp.
GTCAGGTTGTAGCTGTCGTCATAGCCGCTCGCGATGGCGAAACCATGTTCCGGCAGCACAGCATCGCCGATCGCCAGCACCGCGCCCGGACCGTCGCAGGCGATGCCGGTCATCTCCACCCATCCCTCGACCGGCGCCGCCAACAGGTCGGTGCCGCCGTCGTAATCGGGCGCGACCAGCGACACGAACATCCGGTCGATGTCGCCCGTCCACACCGGCTGCGCCTCGTCGGGCAACAGGAACCCGCCGGCGATCGCGTCGAAGTCGAGCGTGACGATCGCATCCTGCGGCGTGCCCGCCGCATAGTTCCACAGGCGGACGTACCACGCCCGCGGAGCTCCGCCGGCGTCGCGCCCCTCGATGGTCAGCGTCGGTCCATTGACCGCGTCCAGCGCCTTCAGGCCCTGCGATCGCCACCGGAACCGCAACCGGCATCCCCGAAAGTCCCGCGACGTCGCATAGCGCAGCAGCGGGTGGTCGATGCGGTCCTCCGCGTCCCAGATCAGCCCGGCCAGATCGCCGCGGCCATAGAAGACCGTATCGACGCGCAGCGCATCCGCCGCCGGGTTCGTCACCGCCGCCATCATCGGGCGCGGGAAATTGACCGTCCAGAACCGCGGATCGAAACGGGTCATCACCCCTTCGACCTGCCGTTCCCGCCGGGAACACAGCCAATGCGCCATGACGCTTCTCCAAACCGGATTTCTACGAACGAGGCTCCCGCGAAGCCGCCGAGCCACGAGGGCGAAAGCGAGAAGGCCGACCACGTCGCCTTCTTCGTCATCCCGGCGAACGCCGGGACCCATGGTCGCGCAACGCCAAAGATGGCGGGCACCATGCGCGCCGACGTCTTCCAGCGCCCCGCATCTTCCAGGTGGCGAACGACAAGGCGGAACCACGTTCCCCTTCGTGTCGCGCATGCCCGACCGTCTACCCCTCCAGCGCCGCCCGCACCGCGCGCGCCACCTGCCGGCTCGATCGCTGCAACGCCGCGGGCGCTTCCCCCGCCCCCGCCTGCACCTGGATCGTCACCCGCACGTCGCGGGCGCCGCCGGTGCCGGGCGATCCCGTTTCCACCCGCCCGCTCGACGTCGGTACGAACAGTTCCGGCCCGCGTTCGCCGACCATATAGCCGCGCCCCGGCGCCACCGGTCCGCCCGTCGCCCGCCCGGGCAGGCCGGTCAGACCGGCGATCATGCCCGAAAGCGACGCGCCGTCGCCGCCGATCGCCGACCGCATGCCGCTGTGCAACGCGGCCGTGGCGATCTCCGCCAGCACGCCCAGCGCGGTGCGCTTCAGATCCTCGAACCCGAACTTGCCCGTTCGCGCCGCGCGCAACAGCGATCCTTCGATCGCCCGCCCCGCCCGTTCGGCGCCCGCGCCCAGCGATCCCTCCAGCGTCTTGCGCATGGCCTCCACGTCGGCCTCGAACGGCCCCGTCTCGACGCGAAGGCCGGTTATGGTGCCAACCGGGTCATTCATCGGGATATGCCTTTCGCATCCGGGCGATCGTCGCGGCGTCCGGGGGCGCGCAACCGCCCACCGCCTCGCCGCTCGCCGCCCGCACCACCGCCGCCAGTTCCGCCGGCGTCGCGCGCCAGAACGCGTCGGGGCTCCACCCCAACAGCGCCCCGGCCAACCCCGCCAGTCGCCCGGCACCCTCGCCGAACCCCGTCACCGCCCCGCCAGGATCTGGCCGAGCAGCACCCGCAGCACCGGCGCCATCTGCGCTAGACCGGCCTCGACCACGGCCTCGCCCAGCCGCGCGCGGGTCACGTCGTCCGGGGCATCGCGCAGGCAGTGCCAGAACAGCCCCACCATCTCGCCCAGCGCCAGTCCGCCACTCGCCGCCCGTTCCACCAGCGCGAACAGCGGCCCCAGCTCCTCCTCCGCCGCGACCAGCGCCTGGAACGTCGGTCGCAGCACCAGCGCAACACCGTCCACCCGCAGCGAACATTCGCCGCGCACCGCATTGGCGACCGGCCCGCCATCGCCGCCGCCGGTCACGACGCCACCACCGCGCCGGAACTCTCCAGGCTCAGGGTATAGGTACGCTCGCCGTTGAAATCGCCGGCATAGTCGAGCCGCGTCACCAGGAAGCGGCCGGTCATGCTGTCGCCGCCCTCGAAGCTCAGCCGATAATCGTCGAGCGCTCCCGACAGCGCGCTCGCCTTCACCCGCGTTTCGGCCGCAGACCCGGTGAACACGCCGGCTCCCGACACGCTGACGCTGCGCACGCCCGCACCCGACAGCAATTGCCGCCAGCCGCCGGAATCCTTGTTCGTCACCACCACCGCCTCGCCGTTGACGCTCAGCTGCGTCGTGCGCAGCCCCGCCACCGTCGCGAACGCCGGCACCTGCGCGCCGTCGCCCACCTTCAGCAGGAACGCGCTGCCTCTTTCCACCGCCATCTCGTTTCTCCCGATCAGTTGACGCGGTACATCCGCACCGCAAACGTCGCCGACGCGATCCACCGCTCGCCCTTGCCCAGCTGCAGCTGACTGCGCGTCAGGCGCAGCGCCGTGACCCGCCACCCGCTGCCCGGGTCGACCGGCAGCTGCGCCATCGCCGCCTCCACCTCGCCCAGCAGCGCCCGCACGCGGGCCAGCGACACGCCGCCGTCGGTACACAGCACCGTGATGCTGCCCGTCCGGCCGCTCACCCCCGCCGCATCGCCGGCGCCCAGCACCGGATCCTCGACGACGAGGTACGGCAGCGCCGCGCGCGTCGGCGTCGCCTCGAACACCCGCCCCAGCGGCGCCAGCTGCGCCATCGCCGCCTGGTGCAGCACCGCAGCGGCGCTCACGATCGCACCTGCGGCGCCAGTCGCATCCGCCGGAACGGCCGCCACAGCGCCGCCACCGCCGCCGGTGGTGCCGCGCCCCCGTCGCGATGTTCGAACAGATGCGCCGCCAGCAGCACCACGCCCTGCATCACCGGCTCGGGCAGCGTGTTCCACGCCGTCGCCAGTCCCGCGGTGTAGCGCACCGCGATCCGGCTCGCCTCGCCCGGCGCGGTCACCCGCACCCAGCCTATGCCGCTCGCGTCGATGTCCACCGCATAGGCCTCGATCGGCAGCACGAACGCCGCGCCGCGCGCGGGCAAACCGCTCAACCCTTCGATCGCGCTCACCGGCAGCGCCGGCAGCCGCTGCCAGTCGCCGCCGATGCCGATCATCGCCTCGCACGTCCGCCCGATCAGCCGCTGCCCGCAAAACGCCTCGGCCAGCGCCAGCGCCGTCCCCGCCCCGCGGGTCATCGCCGCATCGGGCGGCTCCGCGATCCGCAAATAGCCTGCCGCCGCCGCCGCCGCGTCCGCCACCACCGCGTCCGGCAATCCTGCCCCATCCATCCGCCTGTCTCCCTGATCGAAACGAGCGCCCCCGCCCGTCACCGGTGCGGGGGCGCGGAGCTCACGCGGTGGCGAACTTCATCAGCTTGATCGCCTCGCTGTCGGCGACGCAGCCGCCGATCCGCTTGGTCGCGTAGAAGCTGACGAACGGCTTGTTGGTGTAGGGATCGCGCAGGATCGCCGTCTCCGCCCGCTCCGCGATCAGATAGCCCGCCTGGAAATTGCCGAAGGCGAGCGCCAGCGCATTGGCGCCGATGTCGGGCATGTCCTCCGCCTCGACCACCGGATAGCCGAGCAGCGTCGCCGGCTGACCGCCCGCCAGGCTCGGTTGCCACAGCGGCATCCCGTCGTTGCTCTTGAACTTGCGGATGCGCGCCAGCGT
>CAYQPM010000210.1:0-3724 GCA_964419295.1 uncultured Stakelama sp.
CTGGAGAATGTGTCGGTCAGGCTCGGCGCACCCGCCGATCCCAGGCTGCCCGATGCCAGCTTCGATCGCGTGCTGATGGTGCACATGTATCACGAGATCGAGCAGCCGTATGAATTCCTGTGGCGGCTGCGCCCCTCGCTGAAGCCCGACGGCCTCGTCGTGGTGGTCGACGCCAACCGCCCGACGCAGAACCACGGCACGCCCCCCGCCCTGCTGCGCTGTGAGTTCGAGGCGGTCGGCTATCGGCAGGTCGCGACGACCGACATGCCGTCCGCCGGCGGATACATGGCGACGTTCCGCGCGGTCGGCCCACGTCCCGACCCGGCGGCGATCAAGGCCTGCGTCCTGCGCTGACGCCGGCCGGTCCCGTGAGGACGCGACGCGACCCGTGCCGATCGTGTCGCCATACGCTGATGCCGACCGGGAGGGGCTTCCCCTGCCGGGTCATCACCTCACCCCGCAGCCTCAGCGGCGCAGGATCGCGATCTCGCCCGCCTTCTTCTGGTCGGGCAGCGTGAAGCTCAGCGTCGCCGCCGCGGCATCCGCCTGCACGGCAACCGGTCGCCGCGCCGCGGTGACCGCGCCGTCGCCCTGCCAGCCATGGACGACGACGCGCATCTGCTTCCACCACGGCACATAGCGCCCCTGACGCGCCGCGAACGCCAGCGTCATCCCCTCGGGCGTGATCCGGCAGGTCATCGCCTGACGCAGGAAGCCGCCACGGGTATAGGCCATCGAATGGCCGTCGTCGGCGTACAGGTCGCCGCGGCAATCGTCGCCGGGATAGACGTCGAGTTGCAGCGGGCCGTCGGGCACCTCGGCGGTGCTCTGCACCAGCGGCTGGCGGGGCAGGATCGTCCCCGCCCGTACGAAGACGGGCAGCGTCTCGATCCGCGGCGTCACCGTGACGCGGTCGCCCTGCACCATGGCCTGTCCGGTCGCCTGCGTCGCCGACTGGATCTGGCCCGGCCCGGTCTGCTGCTGGGGCTCACCGGCTTGCTGGCCGGTCCAGTAATCGTACCAGCCGCCCGCGGGCAGGCACACGTCATAGGCGCGCGGCTGGTCCGGATTGGGCGACGGCGCCACGAGCAGCGATCGGCCCAGCGTGAACGTCCACGATTGATCGCACGACATGCGCATCGCCGCCGGATAATCGTAGAACACCGGGCGCAGGATCGGATCGCCGACGCGCGCATTCTGGTCCGCCAGCGCGTAGAGATACGGCATCAGGCGATAGCGTTCCTCGACGAAGCGGCGCCGGATCGCGAGATGCTCCGGCCCGTCCACCCACGGTTCGACCCGGGGCGTGCCCTTGGCGCTATGGTCGCGGAAGACCGGATAGAAGGCGCCGATCTGGAACCAGCGGGTCAGCAGGTCGGGGCTCGGCCCGCCGGCAAAACCGCTGACGTCGGCGGCGCTGTACGAAAAGCCGGACAGGCCGAGGTTGATGATCTGCTGCACCGACAGCTTCAGGTGATCCCAGGTCGCCGAATTGTCGCCGGTCCAGGTCACCGAATACCGCTGGCCGCCGGCATAGCTTGCCCGCGTCATGACGAAGGCGCGCTCGTCGGGCGCGAGACGGCGTAGCCCGTCGTAGGTCGCGCGGGTGTTCTCCACGCCATAGACATTGTGGATTTCGGCGTGCGTCGCGGTGCGCGGCGCGAAATCGTCGCTCGCGATCCGGTGGACGACATCATCGGGCATCGTCTTGGTGGGCGTTTCGAAGATCGCAGGCTCGTTCATGTCGTTCCACGCGCCGGCGACGCCCATCTTCACCTGATCGGCGAACAGGCCGCCCCACCAGTTTCGGGTCTTCGCCTGGGTGAAGTCGGGGAACACCGACGGTCCCGGCCACACCGGCGCGACATAGACCGATCCGTCGGCGCGGTGGACGAAGGCGTCCTGCTTCGCACCGCTGTCATAGGGGGCGTAACCCTCCCCTTCCACCTTGGCTACGTGCAGGTCGGTGATCGTCACCACCTTGAACCCCTGTCCCTTCATGTCGCCGATCAGGCCCTTCATATCGGGGAAGGTCGCCGTGTTGATGGTGAAGGGGCGGTTGCGATCCTGATAGTCGATGTCGAGCCACAGCACGTCGGTCGGCACGCGATCCTGCCGCAGCCGGGCGGCGATCCCGCGCACCTCGTCGGCGGACATGTAGCTGTAGCGCGACTGCTGGTAGCCGAGCGCCCATTGCGGCGTCAGCGGCGCCTTGCCGGTCAGGTCGGTATAGCGCCGCACCACGTCGGGCGTCGTCGGCCCGGCGATCAGGTAATAATCGACCGGCCCGTCGGGACCGCCGAAGCGCAGCGCGCGATCGTCGCGATGCCCGAAATCGAACCAGGTGCGAAAGCTGTTGTCGAGGAATACGCCATAGCTGCCGCCCTTGCCGCCGACACCGATGAAGAACGGGATCGATTTGTAGATGGGATCGTCGGCGCTGGTGAAGCCATACGCATCGGTGTTCCAGTCGACGAAGCTCTTGCCGCGGCGGTCGAGGCCCCCGGTCTTGTCGCCCATGCCGAAATAATGCTCGTCCTGCGGCATCGCCTTGCTGAGCGTGAAGGCGGTGCCGTCGAACGCCGCCGGCGCGGCGTCGGCGGAGATCAGGTTGCCCGCCAGATCTTCGACGGTCATCCGGCCATCGGCGGCGAAGCGGACTCGCAACGATCTGGTCGTGAACCCGTCCACCGCCGGGGTAACGGTGACCGATCGCGCGCGCACCGCCTTGTCTACCGCCCAACTCGCATCCTCGGGCATGACGCCGTCGCGAGCCATGCGGACGCGCAGGATCGCATCGGTCAGCGCCACCACCCGCGTGACCACGGGGCCGCGACGCACCTCGACCCCGTCGGGGCGGGCCACGACGATCGCGGCGGCGGTGCCGGTCTGGGCATGGGCAGCGACGGGCACCGTCGTAGTGGCAAGGGCGGTCAGGGCCAGCATCATGGCGCGCATTCGTATCTCTCCCGGCTTCGTTGCACCGGCTCTGATCGGTGGTCGGGACAGCGTCAACCAAGTGCGGCGTGGCATACGTATGCACTGCGCACGACAGCGCAGGTGACGAAACGGCTCCGTCCCGCTAAGGCGCGGCCATGACCGAGACCACGCCCCAGATCACCCCGGCGATCGTCGCCGACCATGGCCTGTCCCCGGAGGAATATGAGCGCGTTCTGCACGCGCTCGGCCGCGAACCGAACCTCGTCGAACTCGGCATCTTCTCGGTCATGTGGTCGGAGCATTGCAGCTATAAATCGAGCCGCATCCATCTGAAGAAGCTGCCCACCGAGGGACCGCAGGTCATCTGTGGCCCGGGCGAGAATGCCGGCGTGATCGACATCGGCGACAATCAGGCCGCGATCTTCAAGATGGAAAGCCACAACCACCCCTCGTACATCGAACCCTATCAGGGCGCGGCGACCGGCGTCGGCGGCATCCTGCGCGACGTGTTCACGATGGGCGCGCGGCCGATCGCCAACATGAACGCGCTGCGCTTCGGATCGCCGACGCACCCCCGGATGCGCCACCTGATCAGCGGCGTCGTCCATGGCATCGGCGGCTACGGCAATTGCGTCGGCGTGCCGACCGTGGGTGGCGAGGTGAACTTCCACCCCGCCTATGACGGCAACATCCTGGTCAATGCGATGACCGTCGGGATCGCCGATCAGGACAAGATCTTCTATTCCGCCGCCAGCGGCATCGGCAATCCGATCGTCTATGTCGG
>CAYQPM010000211.1:0-3711 GCA_964419295.1 uncultured Stakelama sp.
TCGATCCCGACCTGATCGCGCTGCTGATCGACGCCTATCAGTCGGTGAAGCGCGATGAGAAGGGCTATGTCAGCCTGTCGGCGATGGGACAGCTGGCGGGCAACCGATCCAGCTTCGATGCGCGCAACTACGGCTATCAGCGGCTGTCCGACCTGATCCAGGCGGTGCCGAACTTCCAGAGCGAGACCCGCGCGGATGGCCGGGTGTTCGTCAAGCGGGTGCGCTAGAACGTCGGTACGCCGGCTGCTGCCGCGACGATCGGCGGATCGGTGACCGCGACTGCCGGTGATCAGACCGCGCGCGGATCGGGCATCGCCAGCACCGCGCGTGTCCCCGGCGCCGCATCCTGATAGCGCAGCTCGCCGCGCAGCTGGCGGGCAAGGCTCGTGATCATCCGCATGCCCAGGCTCTGTCGCGACACCGCCTTGAGGTCGAAATCGTCCGGCAGCCCGGCGCCGAAATCGCGCACCTCGAGATGTAGCCCGTCGTCCCGCGGCGCGATCAGGACGCTGATTTCGCCGCCCTCGGCATAGGCGTATTTGATCGAATTGGTGACGAGTTCGGTCACGAGCAGGCCGATCGGAATGGCGGCATCGGCGCTGATATGCGTCCGCACCACATCGCAATGTATCGTATGCAGCGGCGCCTGCTCCCTCATCTGGTCGACGATGCCGCCGATCAGATCGTCGAGGGCGACGATCCCCACCTGGTCGCCGCGCCACAGCCGGTCATGCGCCTGTGCGATCGCGGTGATCCGCGCCTGAGCATCGCCGAGCAGGCGAGCGATGCGCTCGTCGGGATCGGCCTGCATCTGCAGGTTGAGCAGCCCCGACACCATCGCCAGGCTGTTCTTGACGCGATGGCTGGCTTCCCTGGTCAGCAATTCCTGATGTTCGAGCGCCTGGTTCAGGCGACGCTCGGCCTCCTGCCGCTCGATCGCGACGCCGATCAGATTGGCGAACCCCTGCATGAATGCGAGATCGGACGCCTCGAACTTGCCCTCGTCCGGGCTGTCGACCTCCAGCACGCCGAACCGCCGTCCCCCGGCCTCGACCAGCACGTTGATCGCGCGGCGGATGTTATGGTCGGCCATGAAGGCCGGTGTGCGGAAGCGCGTTTCGTTCTCGAGGTGGTTGGAGATCACCGCCTCGCCCGTGTGATAGGCATAGCCCGCCGGGGAGCCGAGATCGGCGCGCATCTCGGTCCCGCCGACCACGCCCTCGCGCCAGCCGACGCCATTGCGGACGAGCAGCACGTTTTCGTCCTCCGCATGTTCGAGGAACTTGCAGAAGCGCGAGCGCATACCCTCGGCGCAGAGTTCGACGGCACGTTGGAGCATCGGTTCGAGATCGCGGGCGCGCAGGGCTTCGATCCCGAATTTGGCGAGGACCGATTGCTGTTGCAGCCGATATTGCAGCTCACCGGCACCGGGCGGTTCGTCCCCGCCGGGTGATTGTTCGACCACCGCCACTCCGTCCAAGCCCCTTTTCGGCGTTCGCCCCGCCAGCGCGCCACGACGCCCAAGTAACTGCCCACCAGCCGTTTTCAACCCATTGCGGTTCTGTCGATCATGGGATGGCGGCAAAAGCCCCCAAGCGAGCCGGACGCTCGGCACTTCCACGGGGGCGAAACATCCACTTCACGTTCGTCTGCACCGTTTCGGACCCGTCTTCCGCCGCGCGGACCCCGGAAACGGGCAATCGTCCGATCGGCGGCACGACCGTCGAACGACAGGGGCAATGCATGAAGCTGACGATCGAAGACCTGGTGATCTGCCTTGCCCTGCTGTTGGGCTTTTCCACGTCGCTGATGTTGGCGATCGCCAACGAATCCTGGGGCACACACTTCCCCTCCAGCCTGATCGCCTTCTTCGCATCGGTGTCGATCGCTGCGCTGATCTATCGCTTTCTGGGCGGATCGGGCGAAGCGCAGTTTCGCATGGGCGTGTTGCAGGTGACCGGCTCTGCTGCCGTCATGCTCGGCGCGACATGGCTGCTCGGCGATCGCATCCAGATGGAGACGGCTCTTTTCCGGACGGACGCCGAATATCGGCCGCAGCTGGATTCGAAGCAGGCGGCTTTGGCGGACGCACAGGAACGCAATCGCAAGCTGTTGGAACAGGTGCACGACTTGACCGAGCGGGTCTCCGATCTGGGAACCGACAAGGCGAAATATTCGATCGATCAGGTCCGGCGCATGCGATCCGACGATCCGTTCGTCACCGGGTTGCGGCGCATGGTCGTCAACGAGGACGCACCCTTTCGCCAGACGCTGGCCGACCTGAGCGCGCGCGTCACGCTCAACGATGCGATGACCGACAGCAACGTCTATCGCATCTGTACCGACACGCAGGCCAAGCTGTTCGACGGGCTCGACACCCAGAACGACCGGCTGCGCATGCGGCGCAACTATGGCGACGGCGAAACCCGGATCGTGGATATGGTGCGGGGCGGGACGATCGATCCGGACGCGCAGGTCTGCGGCGCGGGTCCGGGCAAGACCTTCGACATACAGATCACCTGCGCGGACGCGACCAAGCTGTTCCCCGACCGGATCACGCGCTGCAACGGACTGAAGCCGGTTTATCAGCCCGGCTACAATTCGATCCGCGGCGAAAGGGTCACGCTGGGTGCCCTCCCGCCGCGGTAATCCTCAGCGCGTCAGCTTCTTGTAGGCGAGCCGCGTCGGCCGGTCGGCCGCATCGCCCATCCGGCGGCGCTTGTCCTCTTCGTAGCTTTCGTAATTGCCCTCGAACCATTCGACATGGCTGTCGCCCTCGAATGCGAGGATGTGCGTGCAGAGCCGATCGAGGAAGAAGCGATCGTGGCTGATGACCACGGCGCAGCCCGCGAACGTCTCCAGCGCCTCTTCAAGTGCGCGCAGCGTTTCCACGTCAAGGTCGTTGGTCGGTTCGTCGAGCAGCAGGACGTTGCCGCCCTCCTTCAGCATCTTGGCCATATGGACGCGGTTGCGCTCACCGCCGGAGAGCTGTCCGACCTTCTTCTGCTGGTCCGGCCCGCGGAAGTTGAACGCGCCGACATAGGCGCGCGTGCCGAGTTCCTGCTTGCCGAACCGGAAGACCTCCAGCTCGTCGGAAATCTCCTGCCAGACGTTCTTGTTGGGATCGAGATCGTCGCGGCTCTGGTCGACATAGCCGAGCTTGACCGTCGAGCCGACTTCGATCGTGCCGCTGTCGGGCTGTTCCTGGCCGGTGATCAGCTTGAACAGCGTCGACTTGCCGGCACCGTTCGGTCCGATCACGCCGACGATGCCCCCCGGCGGCAGCGTGAAGTCGAGCCCGTCGAACAGCAATTTGTCGCCATAGGCCTTGGTCAGCCCCTTGGCCTCGATCACCTTTCCGCCGAGACGCTCGGGAAGCTGGATCAGGATCTGCGCCTTGCCGGCGACGCGATTCTCCTGCTTCGCCATCAGTTCGTCGAACGCGCGGATACGCGCCTTCGACTTGGTCTGGCGGGCCTTGGGGGTCTGGCGCATCCAGGCGAGCTCGTCGGCGATCGCCTTCTGCTTGCCCGCCTCCTCGCGCTCCTCCTGCTCGAGACGCTTGGACTTCTTTTCGAGGTAACCGGAATAGTTCGACTCGTACGTATAATAACGGCCGCGATCGAGTTCGAGGACCCAGTTGACGACATTGTCGAGGAAATAGCGGTCGTGCGTCACGAGGATGACGTTGCCGGTATATTCCTTGAGGTA
>CAYQPM010000212.1:0-3702 GCA_964419295.1 uncultured Stakelama sp.
TCGGGGCTGGCGGCGGCGAAGCGTTCGGTCGCGCCCAGTTCGTCGATGCGGACGACATGCTCCAGCACGAAACGCTGGTCGGCGACGGCGGCGGTAAAGGACATCATTCTCTCCTTGGATCGCCCGCGATATAGGCCGTTCGGATGGCCGATCCAAACCCGCGCATCTTACCCTACGGCATGGCCGCGATCGCGGAAGGCGCGGCGCGAATCGGTCGGGGCGAATGCGTCGCGGTGCCGACCGAGACGGTCTATGGCCTCGCCGCGGACGCCGGCAACGCCGATGCGGTCGCGGGCATCTATGCGGCGAAGGGGCGGCCGAGCTTCAACCCGCTGATCGTGCATGTCGCCGATCTCGCCGCGGCGGAGGCGCTGGCGGTGTTCGACGCGGATGCCCGGCGGCTCGCCGCGATGTTCTGGCCGGGGCCGTTGACGCTGGTGCTGCCGCTCCGGCACGGGGCGCCGATCGCGTCGCTGGTGACGGCGGGACTCGACACGCTGGCGATCCGGGTGCCGCGGCATCGCGCGATGCAGGCGCTGATCGCGGCGAGCGGGCGGGCGCTTGCAGCTCCCTCCGCCAACGCCAGCAACGGGATCAGCCCGACGCGCGCCGGGCATGTCGCGCTGAGCCTGGGCGACCGGGTGCCGCTGATCATCGACGATGGCGCGACCGAGGCGGGGCTGGAATCGACGATCGTTGCCGGGCGGACGATCCTGCGTCCCGGGCCGATCGGGGCGGCGGACCTGCCCTTCGCGGTGCGGCCACGGTTCGCGGACCCACACTCTATAGACTCCGCGCGCGAGGCGATCACCGCACCGGGGCAGCTGGCGACGCATTACGCCCCCCGCAAACCGCTCAGGCTGGAGGCGACCGCCGCCCGTCCGGACGAATGGCTGATCGGCCATGACTCCATAACGGGGGACGATATGCTGTCGTCGTCCGGCGACCTGCGCGAAGCGGCGGCGCGGCTGTTCGACGCCTTGCATCGCGCGGACGCCAGCGACCGGGCGGCGATCGCGGTCGCACCCGTGCCGCATGAGGGACTGGGCGTGGCGATCAACGACCGGCTGTCGCGCGCCGCGCACCGCTGACGCGGCAGGCGGCAGACGGCCGAAAGCCCCGGCAGCGCTGGGCTGCCGGGGCTCTGGCTTGCTCGACCTTGGGGGAAGAGCGCGGTCGGCGCCGACACCCTTGGGGGGGCGGTGCCGGGGCCGATGACCGGATTACTGCAGAAGCTTCAGCACGCCCTGCTGGCTCTGGTTCGCCTGAGCGAGCATCGCGGTCGATGCCTGGCTGAGGATCTGCGCCTTGGCGAGCGCGGTCGTTTCGGCCGAGAAGTCGGCATCCTCGATCTGGCTCTTCGCCGCGGTCAGGTTGGTGACGCTGCTCGTCAGGTTGTTGACCACCGACGAGAGGCGGCTCTGGCTGGCACCCAGGCCGGCCCGTGCCGTGGCGACCGACTGGAGCGCCGTATCGATCGTGTCGAGCGCCGCCTTGGCATTGGTCGCATCCGAACCCGAGATGTTCAGACCGACGACGGAGGCGGTCGGCGTCGGCGTGGGAGTCGGGGTCGGCGTCGGCGTCGGCGTGGGAGTCGGCGTCGGAGTCGGGGTCGGCGTCGGCGTGGGGGTCGGCGTCGGCGTCGGCGTCGGCGACGGGGTCGGCGACGGCGTCGGGGCCGGGTTGTAGCTGCTGGTGCCGGTGATGTCCGACAGGTTGAGCGCGGTGAACTTCATCGCGACCTGCGACGAGGAACCCGAACCGACCTGGATGTCGGTGGTCTTGTCGTCCGAGCTGAACAGCTTGGTGCCGTTGAAATCGCTGTTCTTCAGAACGTCGTTGATCTGGGCGGTCAGCGCCGAGACTTCGGTCTGGATGTTATCGCGATCCTTGCCGCTGTAGGTGCCCGAGGCGGACTGGACGGCCAGTTCGCGGACGCGCTGCAACATGTTGGTGACTTCGCTGAGCGCGCCGTCGGCGGTCTGGGCCAGCGCGGCGCCGTCGTTGGCGTTGCGGATCGCCTGGCTCATGCCGCGGATCTGCGAGGTCATCGACGACGAGATGGCGAGGCCGGCGGCGTCGTCCTTGGCCGAGTTGATGCGCTTGCCGGTCGACAGACGCTCCATCGCCGACGAGAGCGAGCTGTTCGCCATGCTGTTCGCATTGGCTGCACGAAGCGAAGAGATGTTGGTCCCGATAACGGTCATTTGAGTTCTCCAAAAGCTGCGGCGCTCCCCGCCGCCCCCAGAGCGGAGGGCCGAGCCGCCAAATGGGATAACGGCCGGGTTGCAGGGCACTTTAGGAAAAAATCGGGCGGTCCGGGCCGCACGGCAACCGGGCGGCGACGGAGCGATGGAGCCTCGCTCCCCCTCCGTGCACGGGCATGTGCGTCGCGCGCGCGCGACGCACATGCGGGACGCGCCCATACGCGACGCGCCCGGAAATATTTTGCCGGGCGGCAACCGCTTTAACACCGCGTTTACCGTTCTTGCCGCATTGGAAGGTTGTCCTTGGGGGATACCATGCGTTCAATCTTTCCTTCTGCTGCGGTGTCGCAGCGCAAATTCGCGCTTATCTCGGGCCTTCGCGCCCAGGGTTTCGGAGTCGGCTCGTTCGAGACGGGCCAGCCCGGTGCGGCCGACCTGTTCCTGATCGCAGAGGGCGAAGCGCCCCCGGCGCCGGCGCGCACGGTCATCATCGGCAACGAAGGGCGCCACGTCGTCCCTTCGCGTGACGGCAACCCGGCGCGGATCGCGTTCGGGCCGGAGGATGCGGCGGTCGGCAACGGCTTCGCCCGCGCGCTCGTCGCCGGACCCGACATGCCGACCGCGGCCGACCCCGAATCACTGGCGCTGCTGGCGCTCGCCGAGCGCGTCGCGCAGGCGGACATCACCGTGCTGATCAACGGACCGACCGGCACCGGCAAGGAAGTGCTGGCCCGCGCGATCCACAACAATTCCCCGCGCCGGAACGGCCCGTTCATCGCGATCAACTGCGCCGCGCTGCCCGAGACGATGCTCGAGGCGCTGCTGTTCGGCCACCAGAAGGGCGCGTTCACCGGCGCCTCGTCGGGCGGCGAAGGCTTTTTCCGCGCGGCGGACGGCGGCACGATCCTGCTGGACGAGATCGCCGAGATGCCGCTGCAATTGCAGGCCAAGCTGCTGCGCGTGCTGCAGGAGCGCGAGGTCGTGCCGATCGGCGCATCGGTGCCGCAGAAGATCGACGTCCGCGTCGTCGCCTGTGCCAACCGCGACCTGCAGGGCGAAGTCGCCGCGGGCCGGTTCCGCGCCGATCTCTATTACCGCCTGTCCGTCTTCCCGCTGTCGACCCAGCCGCTCGCCGAGCGGGCGCAGGACATTCCCGCACTCGCGGCGACGATGATCCTGCGCCATGCCGGCACGCGCGCCGTAGTGCCGTGGCCGACCCGCGAAGCGGTCGAGCAGCTGATGTGCCACGACTGGCCCGGCAACGTCCGCGAACTGGAGAACGTGATCCAGCGCGCGCTGCTGTTCGCCGGCGGCGACACGATCGAGGCGAGCCACATCGTGTTCGACCGGCCGATCAGCTTCACCTTCGCCCGCGAATCCGCACCCGTCGCACAGCTGTTCCCGCACGCCTCCCCCGTCGCACCGACGGAGCCCGCGACGCTGGGCAACGTCGTGCAGATGAGCGAATTCCAGGCGATCCGCGAAATGCTCGCCG
>CAYQPM010000213.1:0-3699 GCA_964419295.1 uncultured Stakelama sp.
CAACCAGCAGGCGGCGATGATCGCCTATCTCGACGACTTCAAACTGATGATGATCCTGACGCTCGCCGCGCTGCCGCTCGTCCTGCTTCTGAAGCGCCCGGCACCCCCCGCGCCGGGCACCGCCGCCGAGACGCCGGCCGTCCATTTGGATTAGCGCGAAACGGCTTTCCAACCGGCTTCGACAGGCATACTCTCTCTTCAAAAGAAGCAAGGAGAGCGATGATGATCGAAGGACTGCACGCCAAGCCGGGCGACGAAAGCCTGGTGATCCTCCAGAGCCTGTTGTGCCTGCTGCGGGAAAAGAACCTGCTGACCCGCGCCGATATCGAGGAACTGACGGACCGGGTCGCGATGCGCGCCGCGCAGGCCGAACGCGATCCCCTGCCCTGCTGTGCCGAGGCGACGCAATCCGCAGCGCGCGAAATGGCGCGGATCGGCAGCTATGTCGGCCAGCATTACGGCGGCAAGCACCGCCGCAGCTGAAGGCGCGGGCGACGCTTTCGTCGCGTCGGAAATTCTGTATACCGGCCGCGCCGCCGCAGAGCGGAGCCGGGGGAGAGATGCCTGACCCATCACGCATGAGGTCCGATGCAGCTCCGTGACGATATCGTTCCCCTCGGCCGTCCTCATAGCGTCGCCGAGGATGCCTATGCGCTGGCGATCGGCTGTATCCTGCTGGTCATCGGACTGATCTTTCTGAAGGCGGCGGGCCTGGTCACCGGTGGCGTCGCGGGTATCGCGTTGCTGCTGTCCTATCGCCTGCCGATCCCCGCAGGCGTACTGTTCACGCTGATCAACATACCTTTCTTCCTGTTCGCGAACCGGGTGATGGGCACCGGATTTGCGGTCAAGTCGCTGCTGGTCAACGTGGGGATCGCACTCTTTTCGGCGAGCGCGCGGCTTTCGGTAAGTGTCGTCCACGTCCATTCGGCCTTTGCTGCCCTGGTCGGCGGCACCGTGATCGGTCTCGGTATCCTCGTGCTGGCGCGGCATCGGGCGGGGGTGGGCGGCACCGAAATCATCACCTTATGGCTTCAGAACACCCGCGGCTGGAACGCCGGCCGCACGCAGATCGCGCTGGATGTGGTGATCCTGGCGGCGTCGGTCCCGGTGATCAGCACCGCGCAACTCGCCTGGTCTGCGATCAGCGCCGCCGCGATCAGCCTGATCCTGATCGCTTGGCACCGGCCGGGTCGATACATCGGGCATTAGCGCGGCTCAGGGGATCGGCGGCTGGACCACGTTCGGCCGATCGTCCTGCACATCGCACGCCACCAGATCGAACAGCGATTGCGGTGGGCTGGTGCGCGTCGCGGGATCGTCCTGATACCAGAAGGCGTCGCGCAGATCGGTCAGCAGGATATGGGCGGGAGCGAAATCCCCCTTGTTCAGGCTGCGGTTGATCATCGCATAGTCGCGCCCGAACAAGAAATATTGCAGGCCTTGCAGCTTGAACGGATATCCCGGCGCGGCCTCCCGACTACCCACCAGCGCCGTCCAGCCGAACCACCGCGGATCGCTGCTGCCCGAACCGCCCGGCAGCCACCATGACACGCGCCCGCTGCGCGCAAGCGTGAGTTCCGCCGCGAGTTCCGCCCGCCACTCCGGCCCCTTCGGCACGACATGGAAGCGCAGCGTCGTCGACGGCGCTGCGCGAAGGACGTATCGCGCATGATCGATCCGGCACGCGTCCACTGCCGGCTGCGGCGACATCGCCAGCACGGCCAGCAGCAGCGCGCCGATCACGCTCAACCATCCTTCTTCAGGTGCCGCCGCCCCAGCAGTTCGGCGATCTGCACCGCGTTCAGCGCTGCGCCCTTGCGCAGGTTGTCGCTGACGCACCACAGCACCAAACCGTTCTCCACGGTCGGGTCCTCGCGCACGCGGCTGATGTAGGTCGCATCGTCGCCCGCCGCTTCGATCGGCGTGATATAGCCGCCGTCCTCATGCTTATCGATCAGCATGATGCCGGGCGACTCGCGCAGGATCCGCTTGGCGTCCTCGGCGGAAATCTCGTCGTGGAATTCGATGTTGATCGCTTCGGAATGGCCGACGAACACCGGCACCCGGACACAGGTGGCGCTGACCTTGATCTTGGGATCGAGGATCTTCTTGGTCTCGACCACCATCTTCCACTCTTCCTTGGTCGAACCGTCGTCCAGGAAGCTGTCGATGTGCGGGATCACGTTGAACGCGATCTGCTTGGTGAACGTCTTGGCTTCGGCGGGGTCGCCGACGAAGATGTTGCGGCTCTGCTCGAACAGCTCGTCCATGCCGACCTTGCCCGCGCCCGATACCGACTGGTACGTCGCGACGACGACGCGCTTGATCTTCGCGAAATCGTGCAGCGGCTTGAGCGCGACGACCATCTGCGCGGTCGAGCAATTCGGGTTGGCGATGATGTTGCGCACCGTATAGCCGTCGATCGCCGCGGCATTCACCTCGGGCACGATCAGCGGCACGTCCGGGTCCATCCGGTAGAGCGACGAATTGTCGATCACGGTGCAGCCGGCGGCGGCGAACTTGGGTGCATAGACCTTGGTCGCCTCGCTGCCGATCGCGAACAGCGCCATGTCCCATCCGGCGGGATCGAAATGCTCGATGTTCTGCACTTTGAGCATCTTGCCGGTGTCGCCATATTCGATCTGCTCGCCCTGGCTGCGGCTCGACGCCAGCACGGCGATCTCGTCGGCGGGGAATTCGCGCTCGGCGAGGATGTTGACCATCTCGCGCCCGACATTGCCCGTCGCGCCCGCGACCACCACCCGATAACCCATGAAACCCTCCACTCTGCACGCGCGCCCCTATCCGCGTTGCGCGGGAAGGTCCATCGGCTTTCCTAATCGTGCGTGCTGACCTGCCACGTGGCGTGCTCGATCCCGTGGACCTTGGCGAGATGCGCGACCAGCGCGTCGAGTTCGACATCCGCGACATTGGTGCCGACCAGTGTTGCGACCAGCGCGACAGTGTCCTCGCCGCGATCGTGCGTCGCAAGGTCGGCGACCGGCAGCTTGATGTCCTCCAGATGTTCGACCAGCAGATCGCCCATCGGCCCCGCCTGATGCACGTCGACGGTGATGGTGACGCTATAGGTCGCCTCGACCGCGCCGCCGGCGAAGGGGATGCGGTTGATCGCATCGACCAGCGGGCGCAGCGCGGTGTTGGCGAACAGCACGACGACCGTCAGCAACACCGCCTCCGCGACCATGTCCGATCCCGCGATCGCTCCCACCGCCGCCGAACACCACAAGGTCGCCGCGGTGTTGAGCCCGCGGACGTTCATGCCTTCCTTCATGATGACGCCGGCGCCGAGAAAACCGATCCCCGACACCACATAGGCGATCACCCGGATCGACTCGACGTCGCCGCCCAGTCGCTGGCCGAGGTCGACGAACGCCGCCGCCCCGATCGCGACCAGCGCGTTGGTGCGCAACCCTGCCGTACGCTGCCGATATTGCCGTTCCGCGCCGATCGCGGTGCCCAGCACGAAGGCGGTGACATAGCTGACCAGCGTGTCGAGAAACGGCCACAGGTGGAACAGGGTCAGGAAGCGCATGGCGCGCCCTTAGCGCTTCACGGCGGCGTCCGCATGACGCCGCCGTGACGGTCACGTCACCGCGCCGGCCTGTTCTTCACGTTGCGATCGAGGAACTCCAGGATCGTGCCCCACAGATGCTCGCTGATCCCCGGTCCGGCGAC
>CAYQPM010000214.1:0-3692 GCA_964419295.1 uncultured Stakelama sp.
TGGTCGAGGATCATGATGCGACGCGTGCGCGTCTGTTCTTGGCGACAGCGGTCGCGCAGATTATTCGTAACGGGCTCAACATCATGGGCGTAGTCGCGGTTTCGGAGATGAAGTGATGGCGGACGAGATGGACCTGCGTGAGGAGGACCGGCTGCCGTGGCTCGAAACCGTCGAGCCGGACGAGGAGCGGGGGGCGCCGCTCGGCAAGATGCTGGCGCTGGTCGTACTCGGCCTCGCCGTGCTCGCCGCGATCATCTTCGGCATCTACAAGCTGCAGACGCGCACCAATGCGGACGGCCAGCTGATCGCCGCGCAGGAGGGCGACTATAAGGTCAAGCCCGACGATCCCGGCGGTCTGAAGGTGAAGGGCGAGGGCGATGCCGCCATCGCGACCAGCGCGGGCAAGGCAGGCAACGGTTCGATCGACCTTAACGCGGTCCCCGAAAAGCCGATCGATGGCCGTCGCGTCGCGCCCGGCACCAAGCCGGCGGCGGCCGGCGGCAGCAACGCGGTCGCGCAGGTGCCGGCCTCCGGCGGTAAGCTCGTCGCTGCGCAACCGGTGACCGTGCAGCGTAACGCAGCACCCGGCGCGGGCAGCAGCGGCTCGCTCGTCCAGCTCGGTGCCTATCCGACCGAGGCGGCGGCGAATGCGGCGTGGAGCGGCTTTTCCAAGCGGTTCAGCTACCTCGCGCCGCTGGGCCAATCGATCCAGTCGGTCGCGACCGGCGGCCGCACGCTCTACCGCCTGCGCGTCAATGCCGGCAGCGCCAACCAAGCCGGCGACATCTGCGGCCGGCTGCGCGTCGCCGGTGAAAGCTGCTTCGTCGCGAGTTGAGGCCGGACCAGCCTTCTGCGGCGCAGCTGTAGGAGGGGCGGACGGCGAGCGCGTCGCCGCTCCGCAAACGGGCATGCGGGCGGTGCCGTCGCCACCCTCGGGTGGCGCCGGCCGCGCAGACCCGCTAATCCCGGCGGCATGAAGCCTGTCATCTTCGGCATCGCCGGCCTGGAACTCACCGCCATCGAACGCGCCTTCTTCACCGAGGTGGAGCCGGCCGGCTATATTTTGTTCAAGCGGAACATCGCCGACCGGGCACAGGTGCGGGCGCTGACCGATGCCCTGCGGGATCTCACCGGCCGCAGCGATCTGCCGATCCTGATCGATCAGGAAGGCGGGCCGGTGGCGCGGATGGGGCCGCCGGAATGGCCGGCATTTCCCGCCGGGCCGGCCTTCGACGCGCTGTACCGGAAAGCACCGATGTCCGCGATCCAGGCGATGCGCGCCAACGGCCAGGCGCTGGGGCTGATGCTGGCAGAGGTCGGCATCACCGTCGACTGCGCGCCGATCATCGACGTCGTACAGTCCGATACGACGGAGGCGGTCGCCTGCCGCGCCTATGGCCGTGATCCGATGCAGGTCGCCGCGCTCGGCCGCGCCATGCTCGAAGGGCTGGCGGCGGGCGGGGTCGTCGGCGTCGTCAAGCACATGCCGGGTCATGGTCGCGCGCGGGTCGACAGCCATCATCTGCTGCCGACCGTCACCGCGAACGCCGCGGAGCTGGAGGTCGACCTCGAGCCGTTCCGCACCTTGTCGCACGCGCCGATGGGCATGACCTCGCATATCGTCTTCGAGGCATGGGACGCCGGGCGGCCCGCGACGCTGTCGCCCATCGTCGTCAACGACGTCATCCGGGATGCGATCGGTTTCGACGGGCTGCTGATGACCGACGACATCGACATGAAGGCGCTGTCAGGTACGGCGGGCGAAAAGGCGGCGGGTGCGATCGCCGCCGGGTGCGATCTGGTGCTCGATTGCTGGGCGAGGATGGACGAAATGGTGGAGATCGCGGGCAGGCTCGACCCGATCGGCGACGCCGCGCGCGCGCGCCTGGCCCGCGCCATGGCAAGCGTCGGTGCACCGCAGGGCGACTTCGATGCGCTGATCGCCAGCCGCGACGCCTTCTTCGCGCACGCCTGACCGATCCGGCGATCACCGCGGTCATGGCCGAACCCGAACAGCTGACCCTCGATCTGGACGGGTGGGAGGGGCCGCTCGATCTTCTGCTGACGCTCGCCCGATCGCAGAAGGTCGATTTGCGGAAGCTATCGATCCTGGCGCTCGTCGAACAATATCTCGGCTATATCGAACGACGCCAGACGCTGCAGCTCGAAGTCGCCGCCGATTATCTCGTCATGGCGGCGTGGCTGGCTTACCTGAAATCGGCGCTGCTGCTGCCGCGCGATCCCGGCGTGGAGCCCGATCCCGAGGACCTGGCGCTGCGCCTGCAATTGCGGCTGGAACGGCTGGCGGCGATGCGCGAGGCAGGGGCGCGACTGATGGCGCGCGACCGTCTAGGCCGCGATGTCTTTACCCGGCGTGCGGCGCCCGGCCTGACGGTCGTTCGCCGGGCGCGTTGGCAGGCGGAGATCTACGATGTGATCAGCGCCTATGGCCGGGTCAGCGCGCGTAGCAGGCCGGTGATGCATGTCGTCGCGGATCGCGAGGTGATGACGCTGGAGGCGGCGCTGGAGCGGATATCGCGGATGATCGGGCTGCGGCTCGACTGGTCGACGCTCGACAGCTTCCTGCCCGACGGTTCGGGGCGCTTGCGCACGTCGGCGCTCGCGTCGTCGTTCCTCGCTGCGCTCGAACTGGCCAAACAGGGGCGGGTGGAGCTGCGCCAGCATATGCCGTTCGCGCCGCTGTACGTCCGGACGCTGTCGTGACTGCGCCCGACGCCGATGTACGGGCGGTCGAGGCGCTGTTGTTCGCCGCGGCCGAGCCGCTCGGGATCGATTCGATCCGCGCCTATGTCGGCGATGTCGACGTTCGCGCGGCCTTGGCGCAACTTACCGCGGATTATGCGGGCCGCGGCATCGCGCTGGTCCGGCGCGGGGATCGCTGGCATTTCGAGACGGCCCCCGATCTTGCGCACCTGCTCCGCCGCGATCGCGACGAGGTCCGTCGGCTCAGCCGTGCCGCGACCGAGACGCTGGCGATCATCGCCTACCACGAACCGGTGACGCGGGCGGAAATCGAGGCGATCCGCGGCGTGCAGACGGCCAAGGGAACGCTGGACGTGCTGATGGAGGCGGGCTGGGTTCGCCCGGCGGGCCGTCGCGAAGTGCCGGGCCGGCCGTTGTTATACGCGACGACGCCAGGCTTCCTGGCGCATTTCGGGCTGGAGAGCCGCCGCGACCTGCCGGGCATCGACGATCTGCGTGCCGCCGGGCTGCTCGATCCGGTCGACATGGCGGCCGATGCATTGGAGGTGGAAAAGAACGGCGCAACGGACTAGATGGAGCTAACGTCTAGGAGATTATGCCATGGGCAGTTTTAGCCCGATCCATCTGCTGTTGCTCGCCGTGGTCGCGATCCTTCTGCTTGGCGGCGGCCGGTTCTCGAACCTGATGGGCGACGTCGCCAAGGGCGTGAAGAATTTCAAGAAGGGCATGGCCGAGCAGGACGATGACGTCGCCGCCAAGCCTGCGCCGCGGATCGAAGCGCAGAAGACCGCCGATCCTGCCTTCGATCGCGACGGCAACCGCGTCCGCGACGACCGTTAAGCCACATTCGATGCAGAGCTGCGGCGCCCGATGTTCGGGGTAGATTCGTCCGAATTCCTGCTGATCGCCGTGGTCGCGCTGGTGGTGATCGGGCCGAAAGACCTTCCCAAGGCGATGCGGGTCGTCGG
>CAYQPM010000215.1:0-3683 GCA_964419295.1 uncultured Stakelama sp.
TATCGGTGCTCGACGGTTTGTTCGATGATGCGGAAGCCGTGCTTGCACCTGATGCAGCCACAGAGGCGTCCACCTTCTTGGGTGCGTTTACGATCCTGCTGCGCGAGGGGCTCGAAGCCCTGCTCATCGTCGTTGCCATGATCGCATTTCTTCGCAAGGCCGATCGCGCCGACGCGCTGCGCTACGTTCATGGCGGATGGATTGGAGCGCTCGTCGCCGGGGGCGTTACGTGGGCGATTGCGACCTATGCGATCGGGATTAGCGGCGCGAGCCGCGAGCTGACCGAAGGTTTCGGGTCGCTGTTTGCAGCGATCGTGCTACTCTCGGTCGGCATCTGGATGCACGGCAAGGCGCAAGCCGATCAGTGGCAGCGCTACATTCGCGAGAAGATGTCGCGCGCGCTTTCGGGCGGCTCGGGCTGGTTCCTGTTCGGGCTGGCGTTTGTCGTGGTCTATCGCGAGGTCTTCGAGACGATACTGTTCTATGCGGCGCTCTCGGCGCAGGGGAACAACGCAATGCTCCTTGCCGGTGCCGGGTCAGCGGTTGCTGTGCTGGGCGTGATCGCCTGGGCCATGCTCCGCTACACCCGAAAGCTGCCGATCACGCAGTTCTTCCGTTATAGCTCTTGGCTGATGGCGGCGTTGACGGTCGTGCTTGCGGGCAAGGGTGTTGCCGCACTCCAGGAAGCTGGGATCATCGACATAGCGCCGCTTGCAGACGTACCACGGCTGTCGATGCTTGGTCTGTTTCCGACCTGGCAATCGGTGCTCGCGCAAATTCTCATGGCGGTCGCTATCGCCATCGGGTTCGCGTGGAACCGGCGTGGCGGAAGCCGGACCCAGAAAGCTGCCTCGGCCTAGAGTAGAAGCGGACCGCCTTGGACGGTCCGCCTGCAACGTCAACGTGGCTTGATGGCGGTCACGGTCGGCCCCGTCGCAGTGACCTGCACCGTAAAATCGATCCGCTGCCCAACCTTGACGGTTCTAAGGAGCGTTGGCGGGTTGGCGACAAAGGCCATCGTCATCCCGGGCCATGCCAGTGCGGCGATCGGCCCGTGCTGGATCGTGACCTTGGCTGTCTTCGGATCAAGCGCCTTGACGATGCCGCTACCGTTGCCGGTTTTGGCGGCCTTCGTCGCCGTGCCCGGCATCGGTTTGATTGTCTGCGCTACTACGGAGGTTGCCGTGAGGCTGGCGACGATGAGTAGGACGATGGTTTTCATGTCTAATCCTTGATTGAAGAGGGAAGGGGGAACGTAGAAGCGGCAGGCTGGCGCGATCGTCGCAGCAGCAGATAGGCGGCGGGCAGCACCAGCATCGAAAGAAGTGGCGCCGTCAGCATCCCACCAATCATCGGTGCAGCGATCCGGCTCATCACTTCGGAGCCGGTGCCTGTCCCGATCAGGATCGGGAACAGACCGGCCAGGATCACCGCGACCGTCATCGCCTTGGGCCGGACACGAAGGAGGGCGCCTTCACGCACCGCCGCTTCGACAGCGGCATCGTCCGGGGCCGGGCCGCGAACATCCAGCGCGTGCTTCAGGTAGATCAGCATCACCACGCCGAACTCCGCTGAAACACCGGCGAGCGCGATGAACCCGACACCGGTTGCGACCGATTGATTGTAGCCGAGTAGATAGAGCAGCCATAGACCGCCGGTGAGCGCAAACGGCAGGGTGCCCATCACCAGCGCAGCTTCATCGAGCCGACGAAAGGTGGCGTAGAGCAGCAGGAAAATGATGACCAAGGTCGCCGGAACGACGATCTTCAATCGCTCGACCGCACGCTGCAAATACTCGAACTGGCCCGTATAGGTGACGCTGACGCCGGGCGGCAGTTTCACCTTGGCGGCGATCACGTTTTGCAGATCACGAACGATGGTGGTGAGCGGGGCGCCGCGTCCATCGATGTAGATCCACGTCACCGGTCGGCCGTTCTCGCTGCGCAGCATCGGCGGTCCATCGGTGATGCGAACGTCGGCGAAAGTGCCGAGCGTGATCTGCTGCCCTGCCGGCGTCAGCACGGCCAGATTACGCAAGCCCTCGATGCTGTCGCGCAGCTCGCGCGGATAGCGCACGCTGATCGGATAACGTGCGAGTCCCTCGACGGTCTGGCCGATCGTCTCTCCACCAATCGCGCTCGACACGATCGACTGCACGTCGGCGACGTTAAGTCCATAGCGTGCCGCGGCGGCCCGGTTGATGTCGACATCGATATATCGCCCGCCGGTAAGCCGTTCGGCGAGCGCCGACCCAACGCCGGGCACGGTTTTGGCGACCTGTTCGATTTCGCGCGCGGTTGCGTCGATCTCGGCGAGGTTCGCGCCTGCCACCTTGATACCGATCGGACTCTTGATGCCGGTCGACAGCATCTCAATCCGGTTGCGGATAGGCGGAATCCAGAAATTGGCGAGGCCCGGCACCTTCACCGCCTTGTCGAGCTGATCGATCAATTTGTCCTGCGTCATGCCCGCGCGCCACTGATCCTTGGGCTTGAAGCGGATCGTGGTCTCGAACATTTCGAGCGGGGCAGGGTCGGTCGCGGTGTCGGCGCGGCCGGCCTTGCCGAACACGCTTTCCACTTCGGGTACGGTCTTGATGAGCCGGTCGGTGAGCTGGAGCAACTGGCCCGCCTTGGCGGTCGAGATGCCGGGCAGCGCGGACGGCATGTAGAGCAGGTCGCCCTCGTTCATCTGCGGGATGAACTCGCCGCCAAGCTGACTGATCGGCCAGAGGCTGGTCGCAAACACGAGGCCGGCGATGACCAGCGCCTGTTTCGGCCGCGCCAGTACCCAGTCGAGCGCGGGACGGTAGATGCGGGTGAGGACGCGATTGATCGGGTTGGCATTCTCGGACGGGATACGACCGCGGATCAAGAAACCCATCAGCACCGGGATCAGCGTGATCGACAGGATAGCGGCACCCGCCATCGCATAGCTTTTGGTGAACGCAAGCGGCGAAAACAGCCGTCCCTCCTGCCCCTGAAGCGAAAAGATCGGCACGAACGAGAACGTGATGATGAGCAGGCTGAGGAACAGCGCCGGGCCGACCTCGACCGCTGCGGCGGTGATCACGCGCCAGCGCTCGGCACCCGCCAATGTCTCGTCGGGATGATCGTGTGCCCAATGTTCGAGATGCTTGTGGGCGTTTTCGATCATGACGACTGCGCCATCGACCATCGCTCCGATAGCGATGGCGATGCCGCCCAGCGAGAGAATATTGGCGTTTAGTCCCTGCACACGCATCGCAATGAAGGCGATCAGGATACCGAGCGGGAGCGTGAGAATGGCGACCAGCGCCGATCGCACGTGCCAGAGGAACAGCGCGCAGACGAGTGCCACGACGATGAACTCCTCGATCAGCTTGCTGCGCAGATTGTCGACCGCGCGATCGATCAGGCCCGACCGATCATAGGTGGTGACGACCTCCACGCCGGGCGGCAGGCTCTTCTTTAATTCGTCGAGCCGGGTGCGAACCCCGTCGATCACCTCGCGCGCGTTCTTGCCCTGGCGCATCACGATGACGCCGCCTGCAACCTCGCCCTCGCCATTGAGCTCGGCCAACCCGCGACGCATTTCGGGACCGATCTGAACCGTGGCGACATCGCCGAGTGTCACGGGCACGCCGCCGACCGTCTTGAGCGGCACGCTGCGGAAATCGTCGAGCGTCTTCAGATAGCCGGTCG
>CAYQPM010000216.1:0-3670 GCA_964419295.1 uncultured Stakelama sp.
CGAACTTCCCCATCAGCACCGCGGTGCCGCCCCAGCCGAGCGTCGGCAGGAAGCTAACCAAAGTCGTGTTCGAATAGAGCGGCGTAGCGACCATCGTCACCGCATCGCCGAAGCCCGCCGCCGCGTTGCGCGCGATATGCGCCCACCGCATCGCATGGCTCTGCACGATGCCCTTCGGCATGCCGGTCGTTCCCGAGGAATAGATGATGTTGAACGGATCGCCCGGTTCGATCGGCACGGATGCCGGCCGCGCGCCTTCCGGGGCAAGCCACGCGGCAAAATTGTCGCCGAACACGATGCGCCGCGCCGCGATGGCGATGTCGCCAAGCACGGCGGCATTGCCGGGGTCGAGGAACACCAGCGGTGCGCCGCAATCGGCGATCATCGCGCCGATCGCTGCCGGTGTCGCGGATGGCGCCAGCGGCGTCGCGACGCATCCCGCACGCAACGCGCCAAGGAACACCGCCGCATAGGGGACGCTCGCCTGCGCGACGATCGCGATCGCGATGCCCGGCGCGACGCCGTCGCGCTGCAACGCCGCCGCGATCCGATCCATCATCCGGTCGAGCGCGGCATAGTCCATCGCGCCCTCGGCATCGGCGAGAGCGATGCGCGTTCCCCGTTCCCGCGCATGGGCGGCGATCAGGTCGGGGAGCGTCGCGAATTCGGACGTGAGCATGTCGGCGGCAGTCTGCATGCCCCAAGGCTAGGTGAAGGCGACCGTCAGCGCCATACGCAATCTTCGAAACCGCTGACGGCCTGTCGGCTCTGCCGTTTTATCGGGCGACCTGCCCGAACAAAACCTTCTTCGCATCCTCGCTCATCGGTTGATCGGGCGGGTTGATCTCGGCTCCCCGCGCATAGGCCGCGATCGTGGCAGGCCGCGTCGCGATGGCGTCGAACCAGCGCTGCAAGGCCGGAAAATCCTCCAGCCGCTGGCCCTGCGCCTCATGCGGCACGATCCACGGATAGCAGGCCATGTCGGCGATCGAATACTCCCCGGTCAGGAACTCGCGTTCGTCCAGTCTCCTGTTCAGAACACCATACAAACGATTGGTTTCCTTGATATATCGATCGATGGCATAGGGAATTTTCTCCGGCGCGTAGCGGTTGAAGTGGTGGTTCTGCCCCAGCATGGGCCCGAGGCCGCCCATCTGCCACATCAGCCATTCCGTCACCGTCGTCCGTTCGCGCAGGGATGTGCCGCCGAAGCGCCCGGTCTTCTCGGCCAGGTACAGCAGGATGGCGCCCGACTCGAATGTCGTCACGGGCTCGCCGCCATCGCCCGGCGACGTATCGACGATCGCGGGCACCCGGCTGTTGGGCGCGATTTTAAGGAATTCGGGGGCGAATTGCTCTCCCTTGCCGATGTTGACCGGGCGGATGACGTAATCGATCCCGCATTCCTCCAGCATCATCGTGATCTTGTGCCCGTTGGGCGTCGGCCAATAATGTAGCTCGATCATGCGCTCGCTCCTGTCCGGTTTCGCTGGAGGTGGGAGGTGGCGGCCGCGCCCACAAGGACGCGAGCCCGCTTGGTGCCTCAGCTCGCCGCCGCGACCGTGCCGGTCCTGACGCGCGTGACCACGATGGCCGCCGCCGCAAGCCCGAGCCCGCCGGCGATGACGAACGCGGCCCCGGCGAAGGCATGGTCGATCCCCCAGGCGAGCACCTGCGTCAGCAGGAACGGTGCGATGATCGCCGACACGCTGCCCATCGATCCCAACCCGCCCTGCAACTGTCCCTGCCGGGTCGCATCCACCATCCGCGACAGCAGTCCCTGCATCGCCGGCATGGCGAAACCCGACAATGCGCTGGTGCAGAACAGCAGGTACACCTGCCAGCTCGCGGTCACCGCGGCGAACGCCAGGAACGAACATCCGCCCGCGACCAGCCCGATCAGCAAGGCCCTGCGTTCGCCGAAGCGGGCGATCGCGCGCCCCGTCAGCCCGCCCTGGACGATCGTCGACACCAGCCCGACGAAGGCGAGGCTCCAGCCGATCGCCTTGGCATCCCAGCCGAATTTGGCGGTCGCCCAGAAACTCCAGGTCGCCGGATAGACCATGTGCGCCAGCTGCCAGAGAAAGATCGCAAGCAACAACGGCGCGGCATCGCCGGCGCGGGACAGGGGTCGGAACGCGCCCACGACATGCGCGTCGCGCAGGCGGAACGGCCGTCGGTTTTCGCGCGCCAGCGTTTCGGGCATCGCCACCAGCATCACGGTGGCATTGACCAGCGCCAGCACCGCTGCCGCCACGAACGGCGCACGCGGACCCCATAAGGAGAACAGCCCGCCGAGTGCCGGGCCGATGATGAAGCCCAGCCCGAACGCCGCGCCGATGAAGGCGAAGGTCGCGCCGCGCTTCTCCGGTAGCGTGACGTCCGCGATCACCGACCCCGCCGGCCCATAGACCGCGCCCGCCATCCCTGCGACCGCACGCCCCAGGAACAGCCAGGCGACCGTCGGCGCCAGCGCCATCACCGCATAATCGATGCCGAAGCTCAGCATCGATGCGATCAGCACCGGCCGCCGCCCGAACCGGTCGGACAGATTGCCCAGCACCGGCCCCGCGAAGAATTGCGCGGCGGCATAGACGACCAGCATATAGCCGGCGGTGCGCGTCGCATGTTCGATGTCGGTCTGGCCCAGGCTCTTCAGCAGCGCGGGAAACACGGGTGCGACGATCCCGAAGCCGATCGTGTCGATCAGCACCGCCGCCAGCGCCATCGGCACCGCCTTATGTCCGAACCGCATGTCGCTTCACACCCCCCGATGGCCCGCCGCGTTGTGGCGCATCGCCGCGTGCAAGCCAATGGCGGGGCTTTGCAGGCGCGCGCTTTCGTGTCATGGCGCATCCAACATACCCGATCTTCAGAATCGGCGCCGCAGGAGACAATCGATGGCATCGCTCGCGCCCACCCATTCGACCACGGCCGATCCGAACGCCGCCTTCCGCCAGGAAGCGCGCGACTGGCTCGCCGCCAACTTCCCCAAGAGCCTCGCGCACAAGGATGCCGGCCTGTCCGCCCTCGAGGGGCCGAGCGACCCGTCGCCGGACGAGGCCGCATGGACGAAGGCGGTAGGCGACAAGGGTTGGGGCGTTCCCACCTGGCCGCAGGCCTATGGCGGCGGCGGCCTCAGCCGTGCGGAGGCGCGCATCCTGCAGGAGGAAATGGCGCGGATCGGCGCCTGGAACCCGATCGGCGGCATGGGCGTGATGATGTTCGGCCCGACATTGCTCGAATATGGCACCGAGGAGCAGAAGCAGGAGCATATCCCACGCATCGCCCGCAACGAAGTGCGCTGGTGTCAGGGCTATTCCGAACCCGGCGCGGGCTCGGATCTCGCCGCGCTCCAGATGTTCGCCGAGGACAAGGGCGATCATTATCTCGTCAACGGGCAGAAGACGTGGACGTCCGGCGGGCAATGGGCCGACAAATGCTTCGCGCTGGTCCGCACCGACAAGACCAGGAAGCACGAAGGCATCAGCTTCCTGCTGATCGACATGGATTCGCCCGGCGTGGAGGTGAAGCCGATCCGCCTGATCTCGGGCGCGTCGCCCTTCTGCGAAACCTTCTTCACCAACGTGAAGGTGCCCAAGGGCAATCTGGTCGGCCGCGAGGGCGAAGGCTGGACGATCGGCAAGCGCCTGCTCCAGCACGAACGCTC
>CAYQPM010000217.1:0-3659 GCA_964419295.1 uncultured Stakelama sp.
GCTTGTCGCGGCCGCCGCGCATGAAGTCGACGGTGACGTTGACCGGCTTGATCCGCCCGCCGCCTTCCTCCGTCAGGGCATGGCGGAGCGAGACGATCGCCGCCACCTCGAGCAGCCCCGAGATCGCGCCGCCATGCAGGAAGCCGGGTCGCCCGAGCACGTCGGTGCCGAACGGCATCACCAGCACGGGAGCATCGCCGTCGCGGGGTTCCAGCGTGATCCCGAGCAATTCGGCATAGGGGGGCAGGTTCACGCCGCGCCTCCCGCCGGCTGCGCGTCCATCAGCATGAAGGTGCCGGCGACATGCGCCAGCGGATCGTCGGGCGTATCGTCATAGGCGATGCCGCGCACGAACGCGATCGAGCGGGTGAGCTTCAGGCATTCGCCGCGGCCGATCACGGTGCGCCCCGGCACCGCAGGGCGCAGGTAGTCGACGCGCAGGTCCAGCGTCGCCTGCGGCGCGAACCGGTCGCGCTTCGCCCACACCGCGACGCTGGTCGCCATGTCCATCAGCGCGATGATCGGGCCGGAGGCGAGCACCCGCGTGTCGGCGTCGCCGATCAGCGCGTCGGCATAGGGCAAGGCGAGTTCGACCCAGGCGCTGCCGGGCGTATCGCTGCGCGCGTGATAGACGATGCCCAGCGTGCCGCCGTGGCCGCCGAACCGGTGCGCCATGAATGCGTCGATGTTGAAGCCGCTCATGCCCGTCCCTCTACACGGTGACGGTGGTAGCGCAACGCGGGCGTCTGGCTTAGCGTGGCGGGCAAAGGAGAGACATCATGAACGACCGCGTCACGCTCACCGTCGAGGACGGGATCGCCGACGTCCGCCTCGCCCGCGCGGACAAGATGAACGCGATCGACCCGGCGATGTTCGAAGGGATCGGCGCGACGATCGATGCGCTCGCCGACCGGACCGACGTGCGGTGCGTCGTGCTGTCGGGCGAGGGGCGCGGGTTCTGCGCGGGCCTGGACATGGCGAGCATGGCGCGCGGCGGATCCGGCACGTCCAGGGATCGCAACGCGCAGGGCAGCATCCTGCCGCAGCACGTCACCTGGGGCTGGCGGCAATTGCCGATGCCGGTGATCGCGGCGGTCCACGGCGTCGCCTTCGGCGGCGGGTTCCAGATCATGTCGGGCGCGGATATCCGCATCGCCGCGCCGACGACGCGCTTCGCGATCCGCGAAACGCATTGGGGGCTGGTGCCGGACATGGCGGGTTTCCCGATCTGGCGCGGGCTGGTGCGCGACGACGTGCTGCGCGAGCTGGTCTATACCGCGCGCGAGTTCGACGCGGCGGAGGCGCTGGGCCATGGCTTCGTGACGCGGCTGGCGGACGACCCGCTGGCCGAGGCGCTGGCGCTGGCGCGGACGATCGCGGGCCGGTCGCCGCATGCGATCCGCGGCGCGAAGCGGCTGCTCAACATGGCGCACGACGCCGATCCGCGCGCGATGCTGGCGGCGGAGACCGAGGAACAGATGAAGGTCATCGGCCAGCCCAACATGATGGAAGCGGTGGCGGCCAACATGGGGAAACGGCCGCCGGTGTTCGCCGACTGACCCGGACGATCCGCTACCCGCCGGACACCGCCGGGTAGCGGGGGCGTCGCGCGGTGAGTTGGCAGGAACGATCCGGCGGGCGTGGTGCCCGCCGGGCGGACCTGCTCCACTACCGGCCCAGCAGCACCCGCGCCTGTCCGGCGATCTGCGCCAGCATCGCCGCATTGGGCTGTGCCGCGTGGCGGGCGCGGTCGATCACCGCCTTGAACTGGCCGACGCGGGCGGCATTCGCCTCCAGCCAGTCGGCCACCGCGCCGCGGGGATCGTCGGCGCCGCGCCGCGCCAGGAATTCCAGCCGCTGCTGCTGGAAGTCGCGGGCCAGCCCGGACAGCAGCAACCGTTCCCACGGATCGCTCGAAACGATGCGTCCCGCCGTCGCCTGCGCCCAGTCGAGGCCCAGCGCCTGCCCGAGGTGGGTGAAGGCGCGGGTCAGTTCGATCTCGTCGAGGCCCAAGCGCTGTCCGAGTGCGGCAAGGCCGACGGCGCCGTCCAGATCGAACAGACGCACGACCCGCTCCGCCAGGGCGGCGGGGGCGCCCGCCGCCTGCAGATCGGCGGCGATCCGCGCACTTTGCGCACTCGCTTCCTCGAGCAGGAGCGCGGCGGTCTGCCCCTCCAGCTGCGCGATGCCGGTGCCGAGCCGGTCGAGTACCGCGCCCGGCAGCGTGCCCGGCGGGGTTGCGCGCAACAGGTCGGCGATGTGCGAGCGTGTCGCCACCGCCACCTCGTTGAACAGCGCGATGCGGGCGCCTTCGGTGATGTCGGCGGTTTCGATCGCGGTCCAGATCGCATCGAGCCCGAACAGCCGTTCCGCCACGACGAACATCGCGGCGATGTCGCCGACCGCGGCGCCTTCCTCCTCGGCCAGTTCGAACGGGTAGAGCACGCCCAGCCGGTTGACGATGCGGTTCGCCAGCTTGGTCGCGACGATCTGTCCGCGCAGCCGGTGTTCGTCGATCGCGCGGGCGAAATCGCGCTGCATCGCGGGCGGGAAGGCGGCGTGCAGGTCCGGCGCCATTTCGGGGGCGAGCGCCAGCGCCGCATGTTCGATCCCGTCCTGCAACGCCAGCTTGGCGGTCGCCAGCAGCACCGCAAGTTCCGGGCGGGTGAGGCCGATGCCTTCCTGTCCGCGGCGCAGCAGGTCCTCGTTGCCCGCCAGCCCCTCGACCGCGCGGTCCAGTCGCCCGGCGCCTTCGAAGATCTCGATGACGCGGACATAGCTGGGGATCGCACCCGCGCCGTCCGCCTCGGCGATCGACAGCGCAAGCGTCTGCAGACGGTTATCCTCGAGCACCAGATGCGCGACGTCGTCCGTCATGCTGGCGAGCAACGCGTTGCGTTCCTCGAAACCGAGCCGGCCCTCGTTCATCTCGCGGTTGAGCGCGATCTTGATGTTGACCTCGTTATCCGAACAATCGACGCCGGCGGAATTGTCGATGAAGTCGGTGTTGATGCGGCCGCCGGCCCGGGCGAAGGCGATGCGGGCCGCCTGGGTGACGCCCAGATTCGCGCCTTCGCCGATCGCGATCACGCGCAGCTCCTCGGCATCGACGCGCAGGCGGTCGTTGGCGGGATCGCCGACCGCGGCATTGTTCTCGGCCGCCGCCTTCACATAGGTGCCGATGCCGCCGAACCACAGCAGGTCCGCCGGCGCCTTGAGGATGGCGGTGATCAGCGCGGCGGGATCGAGTTCGGCGGCGGTGACGCCGAGCGCCGCCTGCGCCTCCGGCGACAGCCTCACGACCTTTTCGCTGCGCGCGAACACGCCGCCGCCCCGGCTGATCAGCGCGGCGTCGTAATCCGCCCAGCTGGATCGCGGCAGCGCGAACATGCGCGCCCGTTCCGCCCAGCTTGCCGCGGGATCGGGATCGGGATCGATGAAGATGTGGCGATGGTCGAACGCGGCGACGATCTTGAGCGTCTTCGACAACAGCATGCCGTTGCCGAACACGTCCCCCGACATGTCGCCGCAGCCGACGACGGTGATCGGCTGGGTCTGCACATCGACGCCGCGTTCGGCGAAGTGGCGCTGCACCGATACCCAGGCGCCCTTGGCGGTGATGCCCATCGCCTTGTGATCGTAACCGACGCTGCCACCGC
>CAYQPM010000218.1:0-3629 GCA_964419295.1 uncultured Stakelama sp.
AAGGAAATCCCGCGCTTCTGCTATCACGAACGGCTGTCGATCGCCGGCAATTGCCGCATGTGCCTCGTCGAGGTGAAGCCGGGGCCGCCGAAGCCGCAGGCGTCGTGCGCATTGCCCGCCGCCGACAATCAGGAGGTGTTCACCACCAGCCCGATGGTGAAGAACGCGCGCGAAGGCGTGATGGAATTCCTGCTGATCAACCACCCGCTGGATTGCCCGATCTGCGATCAGGGTGGCGAGTGCGACCTGCAGGACCAGTCGATGGCCTATGGCAAGGGCCATAGCCGCTACACCGAGAACAAGCGCGCCGTTACCGAGAAGTATATGGGGCCGATCGTCAAGACGATCATGACCCGGTGCATCCAGTGCACCCGCTGCGTGCGCTTCGCCGAAGAGGTCGCGGGGGTGGAAGAGATCGGCGCGATCTATCGCGGCGAGGACATGCAGATCACCAGCTATCTCGAACAGGCGGTGACCAGCGAACTGAGCGGCAACGTCGTCGATCTGTGCCCCGTGGGTGCGTTGACGTCCAAGCCCTACGCCTATGAGGCGCGGCCGTGGGAGCTCAGGAAGACGCTGACGATCGACGTGATGGATGCCGTTGGCACCAACATCCGTCTCGACAGCCGCGGCCGTCAGGTGCTGCGCTGCGTTCCCCGCATCAACGAAGACGTCAACGAGGAATGGGCGACCGACAAGACGCGTCATCATGTCGATGGCCTGGTGCGTCGTCGTCTCGATCGCCCCTATGTCCGTCGCGACGGCAAGCTGGTTCCGGTCAGCTGGGACGAGGCGTTCGCCGTGGTCCGGGCGCAGATCGCCGGCGCCGGGGCGAACGTCGCCGCGGTCGCGGGCGACCAGACTGACTGCGAGACGATGTATGCCGCCAAGGCGTTGCTCGCCACTTTGGGTTCGTCGCTGCTCGAAGGGCGGCAGACGGGCATGGACTATGACACGTCCAGCCTTGCCGCGGTGAACTTCAACACCACGATCGCCGGCGTCGAACAGGCGGATGCGATCCTGCTGGTCGGCACCAACCTGCGTTGGGAAGCGCCGCTGGTGAACACCCGCGTCCGCAAGGCGATCAAGAAGGGCGCGAAGGTCTTCGCGATCGGGCCGGAAACCGAATTGACCTACAAGGTCGAATGGCTGGGCGACGATCTGTCGGTACTGGGCGACCTGCCGGAAGCGGCGGCCAAGCTGTTCGGCGAGGCGGCCCGGCCGATGGTCATCGTCGGCGGTGGCGCGTTGAAGGGCGGCCACGGCGCCGCGCTCGCCTTCGCCCGCCAGTATAATCTGGTGCGTGACGGCTGGAACGGGTTCAACGTCGTCCACATGGCGGCGAGCCGGATGGGCGGGCTGATGCTCGGTTATGCGCAAAAGGGCGGCATCGCCGATCTGTCGCAGGCTGCGGTGACGTTTTTCCTCGGCGCCGATGATGTCAACTTCGACAACTTCCGCGGCTTCAAGGTCTATGTCGGCCATCATGGCGATACGGGCGCTCACCATGCGGATGTGATCCTGCCGTGCGCCACCTATGCGGAGAAATCGGGCACCTGGGTCAATCTCGAAGGGCGCGTGCAGCGCGGCGAGCGGGCGGTATTCCCGCCGGGGGACGCGCGCGAGGATTGGGCGATCTTCCGCGCCCTGTCCGACGTGCTCGGCCAGAGCTTGCCGTTCGACAGCCTCGCCGGCCTGCGCGAAGCGATGGCGGCCGATGTACCCGCATTGCGCAACATAGGCGAACGCGCCGTGTTCGACTGGACTCCGCCGGCGCTCGACGCGGCGGGGCAGGGCCGCCTTTCGGGCTATCCGATCAAGGATTTCTATCTGACCAACGCCATCTGCCGCGCGTCCCCGACGATGCAGCGCTGTTCGGCCGAACTGGTCCATGGCGAGACGTTCGCGGAGGCCGCGGAGTGACCGAATTCTTCCAAGATTTCCACTTTCTAGGGCTGCCGTTTCTTCACGTCACGATGCCTTTCGGCTGGGCGTGGTTTGTCGCAACCATCATTGGAATTCTGGCGATAGCGTTGCCGCTGATGCTGGCGGTCGCGATGATCATCTATGCGGATCGCAAGATCTGGGCGGCGATGGCGCTGCGTCGCGGCCCCAACGTGGTCGGCCCGTTCGGTCTGCTCCAGTCGTTCGCCGACGGTTTGAAGGTGTTCCTCCAGGAAACCATCATCCCGTCCGCCGCGAACCGCGGCCTGTTCCTGATGGCGCCGATCATCACCTTCACGGTCGCGCTGATCGTCTGGGCAGTGGTGCCGTTCGCGGATGGCGTGGTGCTCGCCGACATCAACGTCGGCCTGCTCTACGTGCTCGCGGCCTCGTCGCTCGGCGTCTACGGCATCATCCTGTCCGGCTGGGCCTCGAACTCCAAATATCCCTTCTACTCCGCACTGCGTGCCGCGGCGCAGATGGTCAGCTACGAAGTCGCATTGGGCTTCGTCCTGATCACCGTCGTGCTGTGGGCGGGAACGTTCAACCTGTCGGCGATCGTGCTCGCGCAGAAGGCGATCTATCCCTGGTTGCCGGTCAACGGCTTCGGCTTCAACCCGCTGCTGTTCCCGATGAGCATCGTCTTCCTGATCTCCGGCATGGCCGAAACCGGTCGCGCGCCGTTCGATCTGACCGAAGCGGAGAGCGAACTCGTCGCCGGCTATCAGACGGAATACAGCTCGATGAGCTTCGCGCTCTTCTGGCTCGGCGAATATGCCAACGTGCTGCTGATGTGCACGCTCAATGCGACGCTGTTCTGGGGTGGCTGGCTGCCGCCGATCCACTGGGCGCCGCTCTATTACGTGCCCGGCATCATCTGGCTGTTCGCCAAGATCCTGTTCTTCTTCTTCGTGTTCAGCTGGGTCAAGGCCACCGTGCCGCGCTACCGCTACGACCAGCTGATGCGGCTGGGCTGGAAGATCTTCCTGCCGCTGTCGCTGTTCTGGGTGTTCCTGGTGTCGGGCGTGCTGATGCTGATCCGCGTGCCGCTGCACGGATGAGCGGGATCGCGGATTGGTTGACCGCTCGCGGGCTTCGGCCAAGGGCGTTGCGTGACCGGGCGCTCGCGGGCGTTGGTATCGGATTGTTGGTCGTGATGATCGACCGTGTGTTAGGATTCGGATCTTGAGCGTCGCACAGATCGTCAAGTCGTTCACCTTGTGGGAGTTCGTGAAGGCGCACGCCCTCACGCTGAAGTATTTCTTCAAGCCCAAGGCGACGATCAACTACCCCTATGAGCGCAACCCGATCAGCCCGCGGTTCCGCGGCGAGCATGTGCTGCGCCGCTATCCCAACGGCGAGGAACGCTGCATCGCATGCAAGCTGTGCGAGGCGGTGTGCCCGGCGCAGGCGATCACGATCGAGGCCGAACCGCGCGACGACGGCAGCCGCCGTACGACGCGCTACGACATCGACATGACCAAGTGCATCTATTGCGGCCTGTGTCAGGAAGCCTGCCCGGTCGACGCGATCGTCGAGGGGCCGAACTACGAATTCTCGACCGAAACGCGCGAAGAGCTGATCTACGACAAGGCAAAGCTGCTCGATAACGGCGACCGCTGGGAACGCGCGATCGCGGCGAACCTTGCCGCCGATGCGCCGTATCGTTAATGCGCGCCGCACTC
>CAYQPM010000219.1:0-3622 GCA_964419295.1 uncultured Stakelama sp.
CCAAGATGGGGGCGGTCGGTCGCGCGTGCAATCAGAAGCCGATCGCGTAGCGCAGCGCCCCCCCCACATCGGCGGGCAGCGCCGCATAATGGCCCGGGTCGCGGCGCCAGAACAGGTTGGTCTGCACGTCGCCGGGACCCATGACGATGCGATAGCGTGCCTCGACATCCAGCTCGCGGCCGGTGGGAGCGAGGTTGAGCCGCTGTGTCGTCCATTCGGTGACCGCCAGCGTGTCATAGTCCCAGTTGGTCGGCAGCCGGTAATCGATCCCACCGCGCGCCACGCGCAGCGGCTGCGCGATCCGCAGGCCGAAGCCGTCGCGCCCGAACAGACCATCCTTGCCGATGTCGGCCGCGAAGGCCTGTGTCGTCAGCCGCCCGCTGCCCTTCATGCCGCCGCGCAAGGTCGCATCGGTCCAGCCGCGCCGCCACGATCCGCCGATCGTCCAGCCTGCCCCCGGCGCCCAGCGGACGTCCGTATCCACGAAGCGGGTGTTCGCCCGTGCCGCACCCAGCCCGCCGTCGAAGCGCGCGCCGAGCAGCGTATCGCGTTCGCGCAGGGTGCTCAGGCCCAATGTCGCGGACAGCCGGCGCCACTGCATGTCGGCGGTGACGCCGACCCGCTCGTAGCCCGACCGGCGATAGCCATCGAGGCCTGCGATCGCGGCGTCGCGCCGCGCCAGCACGTCGCCGTTCTCGATCCCGGCGGTGATGCCGATCCCGCCGATCTGCTGGCGCAACGCACCCGCGCACCGGGCAATACTGTCGAAGCCGAGTCCGCCCTGTCCGGCGACGAGGAAGGCCGGCTGCGCCTGCCCGACGAGTTGCGCGGTCAGCGTGCCGGTGCCTTGCGAAAAAGCGAAGCCGAAGCTGGTCTTCGCGCCCAGCCGCTGGGTCACCGCACCGGCGATGGCGCGCGCGGTGGTCGCCTGGTCCTGCGTCATCATGCTGCGCTGGAGCGCGACGTCTCCGTTCGCGCGCGGCGCCAGCGTCAGCGAGACACTGGTATCCGCCGTCGCCAGCGCGACGTTGCGCTGGCGATTCTGCAGCAGCCCGCCCAGCGTGCGCGGTGGCCCGGCGCGGTTGATCGTGCCGGCAAGATCGATCGCGAACGCGCGGGCGTAGCTGTCGAGGATCACCGCACCCAGCTGGCCGACCGTCGCATCGCCCATCGGCGCGGACAGGGTCGCGTTGGTGCCGAGCGACACCGCCAGCGTCGATCCCGCAACGGTGGTGGTGCCGACCGGCTGGAAGGCGCGGGTCAGGTCGAGGACGCCGTTGCCATAGATGCCGTCCACACCGGCCGCGCCGACGTCGCGCGCGGTGCTGAACAGGAGGTCGACGATCTGCGCGCCGCTGAGATTGGGAAAGGCCTGGGCGAGCAATGCCACCGCGCCCGAGATCTGCGGCGCGGCGAAGGACGTCCCCGACCAGAGATAGGCGGTGTTGTTCTGATCGGGCGCGCGAACCCGCTCGCCCACCGCCGCGAGGTAATGGGCGGCGCCGCTGCCGGCCTTGTCGCTGAAGGAGGAAATGACGTCGCCGCTGCCTACCGAACCCGCGACGATCACCAGGTTGCGCGCCGCGGCGCTGCCGGCGACCGCGGTGAAGGGATCGGGGTTGTCGCTGCCGTCGTTGCCGGCGGCGATGACGACGATGATCCCCTGCGCCGTGGCGCGGCCGATCGCGTCGATCAGGCTTTGCGGCATGGTCGAGCCGCCGAGCGACATGTTGATGACGCGGGCGCCCGCGGCGCGCGCCGTATCGACGCCCTTGGCGATCGCGTCGGTGCCGAACTTGCAACCGGTGTCGTCGCCGGTCTGGCCCGTCGTCGCGCAGCTGCCGGGCCGGTCGGCGCGCAGGACCACCAGGGTCGCGTCGAACGCGACACCATGCGTTCCCGCATCGTTGCGACGACCCGCTGCGGTAAAGGCGACGGCCGTACCATGGCCACCTTCGTCATCGATGCTCGTGTTGCCGGCGACGTCCTGCGACGCGGCGGAGAGGCGGCCGGTGAACTCCTCGCTTTGCAGGTCGATGCCGGAATCGATCACGGCGAGGCCGATGCCCTTGCCGGTCGCGCCCTTGTTATAGGCGGCCAGCGCGTTCATCGACACGGCGCCCACCGTCGCGCGATATTCGCCGGTGTCGTAACTGCTCGCAGTTGGCGTGGGCGTCGGCGTTGGCGTCGGGGCAGGCGTCGGGGCCGGGACCGGTGGTGGCGTGGGCGTCGGCACGGTGGCGACCGGGGGCGTCGGCGTGCTGTTGACGCCGCCGCCACCACCGCCGCCGCACCCGGCGAGCAAGAGCGAAGCTGCCGTGCCGCTCCCCGTCAACAGCCATGTCCTCGCCCGCATCAGCTGTCTCCGAACCCTTGTTTATTGCTTAAACTGTCGCCGCTTTCCGGTTGCTTAACCCCGGCTCGCGGACGGCCGGCCGAGGCGTTGCTTGTGCCGATCGCCGCCGCCGCCTAGACGCGCCCGTCATGCTGCCATCGCTCGCCTCGATCGATACCTGGATCTTCGATCTCGACAATACGCTGTATCCGGCGCGCGCCAACCTGTTTGCGCGGATCGACGCGCGCATGACCGATTATGTCGCGCGTCGGCTCGACCTGCCGCACGACGCGGCACGGGCGGTGCAGAAGGACTATTTCCACCGTCATGGCACGACGCTGACCGGCCTGATGGCGGATCACGGCGTCGATCCGCACGAATTCCTCGCCGAGGTCCACGATGTCGAGATGGACGTGCTGGAAGAGGATGCGCCGCTCGCCGCCGTAATCGCGCGGCTGCCGGGGCGCAAGCTGGTCTTCACCAACGGCGACACGCCTTATGCGCTGAAGGTGCTCGACCGGCTTGGCCTCGGCGCCAGTTTCGAAGCCATTCACGACATCCACGCGATGAACCTCGTCCCCAAGCCGCATGCCTCGGCCTATGCCGGGCTGTGCGAGCGACTGGCGATAGATCCCCGTCGCGCGGTGTTCTTCGAGGACATGGCGCGCAACCTCGCTCCCGCCAAGGCGATCGGCATGACGACCGTATGGATCGACAACGGCTCCGAGCAGGGGCCGGAGCCGCAACGCGATCACATCGATTTCACCGTCCACGCGCTCGCGCCGTGGCTGCAACATATCATGGAGGCATCATGAGCCAGGACCTCGCCACCGTCATCGACTCCGCCTGGGAAGGGCGCAACGATCTGGGCTTCACCACGACGGGCGAGGTGCGCGACGCGGTGGACGGCGCGCTCGCCCTGCTCGACGCGGGCGAGGCGCGGGTCGCGGAGCCGGACGGCGCCGGCGGCTGGCGCGTCAACCAGTGGCTGAAGAAGGCGGTGCTGCTGAGTTTTCGCCTCAACGACAATGTCGTGATGCCGGGCGGGCATTTCGACAAGGTGCCGCTGAAGTTCGCCGACTGGGACGAAGGGCGCTTCCGCACCGCAGGCTTTCGCGCGGTGCCGGGCAGCGTCGTGCGCCGCGGTGCCTTCATCGGCAAGGGCGCGATCCTGATGCCGAGCTTCGTCAACATCGGCGCTTACGTCGGCGAGGGCACGATGGTCGACACCTGGGCGACGGTCGGCAGCTGCGCGCAGATCGGCCGCAACGTCCACCTGTCGGGCGG
>CAYQPM010000220.1:0-3587 GCA_964419295.1 uncultured Stakelama sp.
CCGAATATTACACCGGCACCAACTATCGCCCGGTCAAATCGATCGCCGCCGCCAGTCAGACCGGCCACGGCACCAACGTCATCCAGGGCCTCGCGATCAGCCTGGAGGCGACCGCGCTCCCGACGCTGGTGATCGTCGTCGCGGTCGTCGCCACCTATCAGCTCGCCGGGATCATCGGCATCGCCTTCGCCGCCACCGCGATGCTGGCGCTCGCCGGCATGGTCGTCGCGCTGGATGCCTATGGCCCGGTCACCGACAATGCCGGCGGCATCGCCGAAATGGCCGGCCTGCCCGACGACGTCCGCACCCGCACCGACGCGCTCGATGCGGTCGGCAACACGACCAAGGCGGTGACCAAGGGCTATGCGATCGGCTCGGCCGGCCTCGCCGCGCTGGTGCTGTTCGGCGCCTACACCACCGATCTGCAAACCTACTTCCCCGACGTCACCGTCGATTTCAGCCTCAGCAACCCCTACGTGATCGTCGGCCTGCTGCTCGGCGCGCTGCTGCCCTATCTGTTCGGCGCGTTCGGCATGACCGCGGTCGGCCGGGCGGCGGGCGCGGTGGTGGAAGAGGTGCGGGGCCAGTTCCGCGACAATCCCGGCATCATGGCCGGCACCAGCCGCCCGAACTACGCCCGCACCGTCGATCTCGTCACCCGCGCCGCGATCAAGGAGATGATCGTCCCCTCGCTGCTCCCCGTCCTGTCGCCGATCGCGCTGTACTTCATCATCAAGGCGGTGGCCGGCCAGGCGCAGGGCTTCGCCTCATTGGGCGCGATGCTGCTCGGCGTGATCGTCTCCGGCCTGTTCGTCGCGCTGTCGATGACCAGCGGCGGCGGCGCATGGGACAATGCCAAGAAGTATATCGAGGACGGCAACCATGGCGGCAAGGGATCCGAGGCGCACAAGGCCGCCGTCACCGGCGACACGGTCGGCGATCCCTACAAGGACACCGCCGGCCCGGCGGTCAACCCGATGATCAAGATCACCAACATCGTCGCGCTGCTGCTGCTCGCGGCACTGGCGGCGGGGCACGGCGCAGGTTGACCCTTCGATCCTTCGGGCTCTCGCCCCGAAGGATCGATCTCCGGCCGGACACGATGGTGGCGGGGGCTTGTTGGAAAGCCCCCGCCCTTTCCACGACATAGCGCGTTGTGTGCGTCAGGACCGGTGAAAGCGCCGCACAAGCCGCTTGTCACGCACTCGGACCGTGATAGCCTTGCCGCGTGATCTTGGGGGCAAGGTCCGTATCGGGGAAGTCAGATCGTCATGTTGCTTGATCGCACGCCAATCGTCGCCATGATGCTGCTCGCGTCCAGCGTTTCGGCTCTCGCGCAGAACACACCCCGAAACGTCGGGCAGCCTCCCGCGTCAAAAGCGGTGTCTTCCTCGCCGCACGGCGGCGCTGGGCAGTTCGATCCCAACGCCGTCGTTCCCGCCGAAGTGTTTGCCGAACTGCCCCGGCTCGAATCGCCGCGGCTTTCCCCGGACGGCACGCTGATCGCGGCCAAGATGGCGATCGATGGCGTACAGAATCTCGTCGTCATTCCGCTCTTCGGTACCCGGCTGCCCACGGCGGTGAAAGTGCGCAAGGACATCGACATCAATTGGTGGAAATGGGTTGGCGACGGGTGGCTGGCGGTCGGCGTCGGCTCGCAGCAGCAGTATATGGACGACGATGTCTACATCACCCGGCTGCTGGGTGTCAGCGCGAATATGAAGGTCGTGCAGCAAATCGACTGGCCGCATTCCGGCTTCCGCGCCGACACGCTGCTTTGGAGCGCCCGGGACGGCGCCCCGCGCATCCTTTTCGCGCGGCAGACGGGCGTCGAGAGCATGAACGATATTTATCCCTCGGTATGGGAAGCCGATCTGTCGACCGGCAAGACCCACCGCGTCGCCGCCGGCCAGACCAACGTCTGGGACTGGTACGCCGACGGCGCGGGCAACCTCCGGATGGGCATGCGCTACGACGACACGAGTGGCAAAGCCTCGCTGCTCTACCGCGCCACCAACGCCGAACCCTTCCGTACGATCGCGCGTAACGATCCCAAGGCGAAGACCAGCTTCGTCGTGCCGACCACCTTCCGCGCCGACGGCACCGCGCTCGCCACCGATGACACCGGCGGTCGCGACGAACTGTACGAAGTGTCGCTCCCCGATCTGAAACTCGGCAAGAAGGTCTTCGGCGCGCCGGGCTATGACATCGACGGCGTGGTCGAGAATGCCGCCGGTACGGACGTCGATGGCATCTCCATGACCGATACCTTCGATCACATCGTCTGGCTCGATCCCAAGATGAAGACGTTTCAGGAGGTCGCCGACAAGGCGGTCGGCAATCGCCGCGCGCGGATCGTGTCGCGCAGCGCCGACGCCACCCGCATGCTGGTGGAGGTCGGCAGCCCGCCGCAGCCCGGAGCGTTGTTCTACTGGGACGTCAACGGCGATCGCATGCAGCGCTTCGGGTTCCAGAATGCGACGCTCGGCAACAACAGCCTCTCTCCGGTCAAGACCATCCACTATAGCGCGCGCGACAACACGCCGATAGAGGCCGTCCTGACCCTGCCCCGGCATCGTGCGCCCAAGGACCTGCCGCTCATCGTGCTGCCGCATGGCGGGCCGATCGCCCGCGACAGCGAAGGCTGGGACTGGTGGGCGCAATATCTCGCCGAGAATGGCTATGCGGTCGTCCAGCCCAATTATCGCGGCTCGTCCGGCTATGGCACCGATTTCGTCAAGCTCGGCGAGGGCGAATGGGGACTCAAAATGCAGGACGATCTGGTCGACGCGATCGGTTTCCTCGCGAAGCAGGGGATCGCCGATCCCAAGCGGGTCTGCATCGCCGGCGCATCCTATGGCGGCTATGCGGCGCTGCGCGCCGCCGAACGCGACGGTGCGCATTACCGATGCGCCATTTCCTATGCCGGTGTCTCCGACCTCGCCGGAATCAAGCGATATGACGCCCAGTTCCTCAACGGCAAGACAGCGGGCCGCTACTGGACCAAGCGCACGCCCGACCTGCGCAGCGTCTCGCCCCGCTTCGGGGCGGCCGACGTGACCATTCCCATCCTGCTGATGCACGGTAAGGAAGACAAGCGCGTGCCCGTCCGACAATCCCGCCAAATGGCCGATGCCCTGAAATCAGCGGGCAAGCCGTTTCAATATATCGAACAGCCGCTGGCCGACCACCATTTTACCCGCAGCGAGGATCGGCTGGAGTTCCTGAAAGCGATGGGGACGTTCCTGGCGAAGTATAATCCCGCCTGACTGCTGTCCTGCGCCGACAGTATCTGACTGCGCTCTCGCCCACACTATTTGCCATCGTCCTGATCGTCGACGTGCACGTTTCAGCTCGCACCCGCCACCGTCTTCGCGGAAGTCCGGGGCGTGCGGCGATTGTCCGCGCGCGCCGCCGTCCCTATATCCATGATGCCGACCATGGACCTGCGCGACCTTGCCGATGTCGGCGCCGCTCCACCCACCGGCATTGCTTCCCTTTTTCGGTCGCCCGCGCTACAGGCGCCACCAACAGACGTGAACAGAGGTTGATTTTTGGCCAAGGAAGAACTGCTCGAGATGCGCGGC
>CAYQPM010000221.1:0-3577 GCA_964419295.1 uncultured Stakelama sp.
CCATATCCTCGACCTTGGCATGATCGTCGGTGCGGATCATGATCGCATCGACATATTGCGACAGCACGCGGGCGGTATCGGCGATGCTTTCGCCGCGCCCCAATTGCATCGAGCCCGCGTCCATGACGATCGACGTTCCGCCGAGCTGCCGGATCGCCATGTCGAAGCTGACGCGGGTGCGGGTCGAATTCTTTTCGAAGATCATCGCGAGCACATGCCCGGCAAGCGGCGCATCGGCGTCGACCCGGCCCTTCGGCCAGCCAATGCGCGCGGCCTTGCGATCGATCGCATCGGCGAGCATCGCGGCGACGCCATCGGCGCCGGCGTCGGACAGGTTCAGGAAATGGCGCATGTTCAGTCCTCCCCGGATTGGAAGGGCACCAGCCACCGACGGATGGAGGGGCAGCCGCATGGACCGGCCCTCCTGGCTGCCCCTTCCACCATTCGCTGTGCGAACGGTCTTCCTCCCCCGTTCCGGGGAGGAAGATGGTTGAATCAATCGTCGCTGGCGGGTGCGAACACCCGCGCGGCGGCACTCAGCTTGTCGATGCATTCGGTGACGTGGCTGTCGTCGATCACCAGCGGCGGCAGGATGCGGACGACGTTTTCGCCGGCGGCGACGAGCAGCAGCTGGTGGTTGTCGCGGGCATGCGCGACGAATTCGCGCGGTTCGACCCCGGCCTTCAGCTTCAGGCCGAGCATAAGGCCGCGTCCACGCACGCCTTCGAACACATGATCGTGGTTGGGGATCATCTGCTCCAGCGAAGACCGCAGCCGTTCGCCCATCGCTTCGACATTGACCAGGAATCCGTCCGCCAGCATCACGTCGAGCACCGCCTGCCCCGCCGCCATCGCCAGCGGATTGCCGCCATAGGTGGAGCCGTGCGTACCGATCACCATGCCGCTCGCCGCGCGTTCGGTGGCGAGGCAGGCGCCGAGCGGAAAGCCGCTGCCGATGCCCTTGGCGATCGGCATGATGTCCGGTTCGATGCCGTAATGCTCGTACGCCCACATCTTGCCGGTGCGTCCGTACCCGCACTGGACCTCATCGAGGATCAGCAGCAGGCCGTGTTCATCGCATGCCTTGCGCAGGCCGGTGATGAATTCGGGCGTGCCGACCGACACCCCGCCCTCGCCCTGGATCGTCTCGACCATGAAACCCGCGGTCTCATCGTCGATCAGCGCCAGCGCCGCATCCAGATCGTTGAACGGCGCATAGGCGAAGCCGGGCAGCAGCGGTTCGAACCCGTCGCGCATCTTGGCCTGGTTGGTCGCCGAAATCGCCCCCATCGTCCGCCCGTGGAAGGCGTTGTTGAAGGTGATGATCTTGTGCCGCTGCGGATTGCCCTCGGCGTAATGGAAACGGCGCGCGGTCTTGATCGCGCATTCGACCGCCTCGGTTCCCGAATTGGTGAAGAACACCGTATCGGCGAAGCTGTTGGCGACGATCCGCTCCGCCAGCGCCTCGCCCTGCGGCGAGCCGTAGAGATTGCTGACGTGCATCAGCGTCGCGGCCTGTTCGGCGATCGCCTTCACCAGATGCGGATGACCATGGCCCAGCGCGTTGACCGCGATCCCCGCCGCCATGTCGAGGAAGCGCGTCCCGTCCTCGGAGATCAGGTAGCAGCCCTCGCCTCGCACCGGACGCACCCCGCACCGCGGATAGACGGGCATGAGCGGCGTAATGGTCACGGGAGGCCTCCTATTCTCCAAACGAGAAAGGGCGGTCCGTCGGACCGCCCGCTTCCACATACCGGGTGCCGACAGAGCCGGTCAACACCGGCACGTCCGCAAGATCGCATCAATTCACCGGTACGGTGCGATCCTTGTATGTCGAGGATAGATAGGCCGTATCGATCCGCCCGACATCGGCGCGCACGGCGACCCGCGACGCCGATGGACGGACCATGTCATAGACCATCGAATAGCGTTCGACGCGGTACATGCCGGGGCCGTCGGCCGCCATGGTGAATGACGCGTAGCGCCGCCCGGCCACCGATTTCAGCTTGATCGCAAGCCAAGGCCCGGGCTTGTATTCGGATTGCGCGCGAACCTCGACATCCTCGACCGATCCATCCGGTTTGACCCAGAAGCCGACGTCGGCCCATTCGGAATGAAGGCTGGCACTTTCCGTCCCAGTCAATCCGGCGCGGGTAAGGTCGATGAAGGGTTCGTACAGTATCGCTGGTTCGAACAAGCCTGTCTTGGGTGCGCTCGCCAATACGGCTTCGCGCTGTTCGGGCTTGGCCTCCAGCACCTTAAGCTGGGCGGCGACGAGAGCTATGCCCTCGCGAAACGCCGCCATCTGCGGTTCGGACCGCCGTTCGATCTTTGCGATCGCGCCACGTGCACTGGACCTGAATACCGGATCGACGCTCGCAAGAGCGGAATAGAGGAGGACGTTGCGGAACAAGGCATGCCCCTCGGCCGCGATATTCCCCAGGTGGCGCGCCTGCGCGGCAACCTTGTCGTATACGGCGGCCGCAGCATAGATACGGCCCTGCCGAGCCAATTGGTCCCCATATTCGAGCCGCTGCATGAGGATGATCGGATCGTCGCTCGGCAGCCCCGTCTTCAACGCGTCGAGCGCATCGAGAGATGCGGATAAAGCAAGATCCTGTCGACCATCGATCCCCGCCAGGCGCGCGGAGGCGCGTGCCAGGTCCGAAACCGGTTCAGGAAAGGTTTTGGCGAAGCGGTCGTTGCGGCTGCGCGATTCGGCTATCGTGACGCGTGCGGCGCGATAATCGCCTGCAAGGAATTGCTGGTTCGCATAATGGAGGCTGGAGCGAATGTCCCGATCGGGCGCGCAACGTTCCGCCAGACATCGATCCAGCGCTGAACGCGTATTCGCCAGAGACTCCGCGGAGACCAGAACATCCTGATTAGCGGCAGTAGAGGCGGGCGTATCCGCCAACGGGGTTGCCGCCTGCAACATCATGATCGCCAGCATGAACATCACGTGATCTCCCGAGCATCCCTGTAAAAAGCTACGCCGATCCGATCGTTCCGTAAAGATGCTACATCAAGACAAGTCTGCCAACCTGTTCAGTGATCAAGATCCAGGTAACAAGATTCACGCATCGATCGCCTCTTCATCCAGCCTTGCGGCATTTTCCTGGATGAAGGCGAATCGGTGGGCCGGGTTGTTGCCCATCAGGCGATCGACGAGGTCCTTGACGCCTGCGCGTCCCTCATATTCCTGCGGCAGGGTGATGCGGATCATGCCGCGGGTCTTGGGGTCCATCGTCGTTTCGCGAAGCTGGCCGGGGTTCATTTCGCCCAGGCCCTTGAAGCGGGCGACCTCGACCTTCTTGCCCTTGAAGGCGGTGCGTTCCAGCTCGGCGCGATGCGCGTCGTCGCGGGCGTAGAGCGATTTGGCACCGACCGTCAGGCGGTACAGCGGCGGCTGTGCGAGGTACAGGTGCCCGCGGCGGACCAGATCGGGCATCTCCTGAAAGAAGAACGTCATCAGCAGCGTCGCGATATGGGCGCCGTCGACGTCGGCATCGGTCATGATGACGACGCGTTCGTAGCGTAGCAGGCTGGCGTCGCAATCCTTGCGGGTGCCGCAGCC
>CAYQPM010000222.1:0-3566 GCA_964419295.1 uncultured Stakelama sp.
ATGCGCTCGGCGATCCGATGATCACCGACGAACATATCGCCGCCTTCGGCTGGGCCAGCCAGGAGGAGATGCACGACATCGCCGATCTCGCGATCCGGGTGAACGACTTCCTGTCCGGGCTGTTCGCCGGCGTCGGTATCAAGCTGGTCGACTTCAAGCTCGAATTCGGCCGGATCTGGGACAACGATTATGGCCGGATCATCCTGGCGGACGAGATCAGCCCCGACGGCTGCCGCCTGTGGGATATCGAGACCAACGAAAAGATGGACAAGGACCGGTTCCGCCGCGACTTGGGCGGCGAAGCGGAGGCCTATCAGGAGGTCGCCCGTCGCCTCGGCCTGATGCCGGAGGGCGAGGACAGCGCCGTGCTCGACCTCGACAGCCATCGCAAGCGGCGGGGGAAGTAAGATGAAGCTGCGCATCTTCGTGACGTTGAAACCCGGCGTGCTCGATCCGCAGGGCCGCGCCATCCATCATGCGCTGGGTTCGCTCGGCTTCGAAGGGGTCGAGGACGTCCGCGCCGGCAAGATGTTCGAACTGGAGGTCGCCGACGCAACGACCGACGCGGCGATCGACGGCATGTGCCGACAGTTGCTGGCGAATACCGTGATCGAAAACTATCGCGTGGAACGGATCTGACATGAAAACCGCGGTCATCGTCTTCCCCGGCTCGAACTGCGACCGCGATCTCGCGGTGGCGCTAGAAACGGTGACCGGCGTCGCGCCGACGATGGTCTGGCACGGTGACGCCGATCTACCCGCAGGCGTCGGTCTGGTCGCGGTGCCCGGCGGCTTCTCCTATGGCGATTACCTGCGCTCGGGCGCGATCGCCGCCCGCTCGCCGATCATGCGCGCGGTGGTGGAACAGGCGGGCAAGGGCCTGCCCGTCCTTGGCGTGTGCAACGGCTTCCAGGTGCTGACCGAGGCCGGCCTGCTGCCCGGCGCGCTGATGCGCAACGGCGGCCTCAACTTCGTCTGCCGCGACGTCGCGCTGACCGTCGAGAATGCGCAATCCGCCTTCACCAGCCGCTACGATGCCGGTGAAACGATCCGCGTCCCCGTCGCGCACCACGACGGCAATTACTTCGCCGATCCCGACACGCTCGATCGCCTCGAAGGCGACGGTCGCGTCGCGTTCCGCTATGCCGAGCCGGTCAACGGCTCCGCCCGCGGCATCGCCGGCATCCTCAACGCCGGCGGCAACGTGCTCGGCATGATGCCGCATCCCGAACGCAAGATCGAAGCCGCCCATGGCGGCGCGGACGGCCGCCGCCTGTTCGAAGGGGTGTTGGAGACGATCGGGGCCTGACGAGCGCGGATCGCAGGCGGCGCGCCGCCGCTGTCCTACACGGACCGGCGCTGCTAGCCGCGACCGACAAATCGCTCTTTCTCATGCCGCCGATGATTCGCGCCGCGTCAGATGCGGGTGCGGAACGGCGTGAAGTCCGTGCCGTGGTCGAACACATCGACCCCCTCCGCCCGCTTCAGCGCCCCCACGACCGCATAGGTCACCGGCGTCAGGATCACCTCCCACGCGACCTTCAGCGCCCATTGCGTGAACATCACCGTCACCACCAGCTGCGGGGTGAACCCCTGCGCGCCGAGGAACGCCAGCGGATAGAAGATCAGGCTGTCCACCCCCTCGCCCAGCACGGTCGATCCGATCGTCCGCATCCACAGGTGCCGGCCACCGGTGCGCAGCTTCATCCGCGCCATGACGTAGGAATTGACGAACTCGCCCGCCCAGAAGGCGCAGACGCTCGCCAGCACGATGCGGGGCACCTGGCCGAAGATCGTCGCATAGGCGGCTTGGTTGGTCCACGTCGGCGCCGGCGGCAGCGCGACGACGACCCAGCTCATGAACGCCATGAACACCACCGCCGCGGTGCCCGCCCAGATCACCCGCCGCGCACGGGCATAGCCATAGACCTCGGTCAGCACGTCGCCGATCACATAGCTGACGGGAAAGAACAGGATGCCGGCCCCGAACGGCCACGGACCGATGCCGGGCAGCACGATCTGCGCGACCTTGCCCGCCCCGATCACGTTCGACAGCAACAGGATCGCGACGAACGCCGCCATCACGAAATCGTAATAGCGGAACGCCTGCCCGCCCATGTCGCGCGCGTCGATCGCCGTCTCAGCCCCGGTGTCCATGCCGACGACTATATGGTGGTTCCACCACGGCGCAATCCGCGCTAACCGGCGGCAGCGCGCGCCCGTAGTTCAACTGGATAGAGCACGAGCCTTCTAAGCTTGGAGTTGCAGGTTCGAGTCCTGCCGGGCGCGCCAGCCGCTGCTGCTCAGGCGAGCTTCAGGCCTTCCTTGTTCATCGCGACGGTCAGGTGCTTGTTCTGCGCCTCGCTCAGCTTGCCGCGGACCTTGGGGAACAGATCGTCCTCCTCCTCGCGCATATGCCGCTCGATCATCGTCCGGAATTCGCCGACCTTGGGCAGCCAGGCGGGGTCGCTCTTGTCCATCTCGGTCAGGTCGAAGAAGAACTGCTTCACATAGCCATGCTCGTGGTTCAGATGGTCCGCCGCCTCGGGCATGCCCTGGTCGCGCATCATCGCATAGACCGTGTTTTCCTCCTGGAAGGCATGTTTGCTGATCGCATGTTTCAACTGCATCAGCAGGAACGAACGCCGGCCCTTCTGCTTGGCATCGGTCTTCTGGATCAGGTCGAATATCGCGAGCGCCGCCCGGTGCTCGGCGGCCAATGCCTCGTCCCAGCTGCCCGCCAGCGCGGTCGGTGCCTGTACCGCCGCCTTGCGGACGAGATTGGCCAGCAGGCCCGCCGCGATCCCCGTCGCCGCGCCGATCGCGATCGTCGTTCCGTGATTGCCGCGCGTGCGTGCTGCCGTGGTTCCCGTCGCCATGTTGTCGCTCCTCACCGGTGCCTTCCTGCCAACAACGGGAGGAATAACAACACGTTCCCGATGAACCCTGCGGCATACCCACCGGTTGTAGCGGCATTCCACCACTCAAGAGGACTGCCGATGCCGTCGCCCGATCCCGATCCCCGCGCCCGCCGGCTGAAGATCGTCGCGGTGATCGCGCTGGCCTTGGTCGCCGCAACGATCGCCCTGATCTTCATCGGCGAAAATCTGACGCACAAGAAGGTGCTGGACGACGCGAAGCGGACCAACCCCGCCGCTATCGGGTGAGCGCGATCATTCCCACTCGATCGTGCCGGGCGGCTTGGAGGTATAATCGTAAACGACCCGGTTCACGCCCTTCACCTCATTGACGATGCGGGTGGCGACGCGCGGCAGGAAGTCGCTCGGGAAATCGAACACCTCGGCGGTCATGCCGTCCGTCGACGTCACCGCACGCAGCGCCAGCACGTAATCGTAGGTGCGCCCGTCACCCATCACGCCGACGGTGCGGACCGGAAGCAGCACCGCGAACGCCTGCCAGATCGCATCGTACAGGCCCGCGTTCCGGATCTCCTCGAGGTAGACCGCATCGGCCTTGCGCAGGATGTCGCAACGCTCCTTGGTCACCTCTCCGGGGATGCGGATCGCGAGGCCGGGTCCGGGGAAGGGATGGCGGCCGACGAAGAC
>CAYQPM010000223.1:0-3529 GCA_964419295.1 uncultured Stakelama sp.
TCGGCGACGCCGAAGCGATGCTGTTCGTCGACCACGACCAGCGCGAGATCGCGATAGCCGACCGCCTCCTGAAAGATCGCATGCGTGCCGACGAGGATATCGATCTCGCCGCTCGCGAGCGCCATCAGCGTCGCTTCGCGCGCCTTGCCCTTGTCGCGCCCGGTCAGCACCGCGATGTTGAGCGGCAGGCCGGACAGCAGCTTGCGCAGCGTCTCGAAATGCTGGCGCGCCAGGATCTCGGTCGGCGCGAGCATCGCGCCTTGCGCGCCCGCCTCCACCGCGATCAGCAGCGCCATGGCCGCGACCAGCGTCTTGCCCGAGCCGACATCGCCTTGCAGCAACCGCAGCATCGGCGCGGTCTGGGCCAGATCGCCCTCGATCTCGCCGATCGTCCGCGCTTGCGCACCGGTCGGCGCATAGGGCAGCCGCAGCATGTCGCGGAGCCGGCGATCGCCGACCAACGCCCTGCCCCGCCGCTTGCGCGTGTCGGCGCGGACCAACGTCATCGCCAGCTGGTTCGCGAAGATCTCGTCATATGCCAGTCGTTCGCGGGCGATCCTGTCGGCCGGATCGTCGTGCACACGCTGCAATGCCTCGCGCCAGTCGGGCCAACCGCGCTTCGCCTTCAGCCCCGGTTCGATCCACTCCGGCAAAGCCGGCGCGCGTTCCAGCGCCTGCGCCGCGAAGCCGGCGAGCCGGCGCGACGTCAGCCCCTCCGACAATGGATAGATCGCCTCGCGCTCACGGAACGGCTCGTCGGGCTCGCCCAGATCGGGGTGGATGATCTGGAGCGTCTCGCCATAGCTTTCCAGCTTGCCCGACACGCGCCGCGGCTCGTCGAGCGGCAGCAGCTTCTTCACCCAGCCCGACGAGCCCCCGAAATAGACGAGCGACACGACGTTACCGCGTCCGTCGGTCGCCTGCACCCGGGTCGGGCCACGGCCGCTGCTGGTGCGGTAGTCGCGCGGGGTGAGCGTGATCGCGATCACGCGCCCCGCGTCGGCGACGTCCAGCTCCTCGCGAGGCAGGCGGTCGATCCATCCGCTCGGCAGGTGAAAGGCGACGTCGACGACGCGCTCCAGCCCCAGCCGGTCGAGCGGCTTGGCGAGTGCCGGGCCGACACCCTTGAGGGCCGTGACCTCGGCGAACAGCGGATTGAGGATATCGGGGCGCATGACTACATGGCTGCTATACCGCACCCGACCGATGCCGCCAGCATCCGCCGGGCTATTCGCATGGGATACATCATGGACCACGCCACTCGCCTGAAGCGCCTGAAGTTCCGCAGCTGGCACCGCGGCACCAAGGAAGCCGACCTGATGATCGGCGGCTTCTTCGACACGCACGGCGGCACCTGGACGCCGGAGCAGCTCGACTGGTTCGAGGCGCTGCTGGAGGAACAGGACGTCGATATCATGGGGTGGGCGATCGGCTCGCTGCCCTGCCCCCCGGCATGGGAAGGCCCGATGATGCAGGCGATGCGTTCGCTGAGCTATGTGCCGGTGGCACAGCGCTAGCTCGTCCTGCGTCGCTCGCTGCCCATCACGCCTGCCCATCCTGCCTGCCCAATCCGCCTGCCCATCCCACCCTGCGCTGCGCAGGAGAATACCCGAAAGCGCCATCTTGCCCGATCTGAAGACGATCCTTTCCGCCGCCGCCCCGCTGACCCTGTCGGGCGTGCCTACGGGCTTTCAGCCGTCCCTGCTCGCGGACATCGCACGCGCGGCGGCGCATAGCGGCAAGGGCGGGCGTGCGATCTTCATCGCCCCCGACGATGCGGCGATGCGTGCCGTCGCCGCCACCGCGCCCTTCTTCGCGCCCGAACTGGAGGTCGTCAGCTTTCCCGCCTGGGACTGCCTCCCCTATGACCGCGCGTCCCCGACGCTCCGCATCATGGCCGAGCGGATCGCGGCGCTCTACCGCCTCCAGCGCACGTCGAAGACGCCTCAGCTCATCCTCACCACCGCCAATGCGGCGACGCAGCGCGTGCTGACGCCGTTCCGCATCCGCCAGCTCGTCGCGACGCTGGAACCCGGTGCCCGTATCGACCGCGACGATCTCGCCCGCCTGTTGCAGGCCAACGGCTACGTCCGCACGGAGACCGTGCACGATCAGGGCGAATATGCCGTGCGCGGCGGCATCGTCGACCTGTACCCGAGCGGCGAGGATCAGGCGTTTCGCCTCGATTTCTTCGGCGACGAGATCGAAACCGTCCGCACCTTCAGTCCCGAAGACCAGCGGACCACCGGCCGCATCGACGGCTTCACGCTGCTGCCCGCCTCCGAAGCCCTGCTCGACGAGGAATCGATCAAACGCTTCCGCACCCGCTATCGGGACAAGTTCGGCGCGACCGCGACCGGCGATCCGCTGTACCAGGCGATCAGCGACGGTCGCCGCCTCGCGGGCATGGAGCATTGGCTGCCGCTGTTCGAAGAGAAGCTGGCGACGCTGTTCGACCACCTTGCCGCCGACGATGTGATCGTCCGCGATTTCGGCGTGACGGGTGCGGCGGACGCACGCATGGAATCGATCGCCGATTATTACGAGAACCGCCAGCGGGCCGAGGCCGCGCAGCCGGGCAGCTATCGTCCGCTCGCCGCGAAGACGCTGTATCTCGATGCGAAGGAATGGACCGCCGGGTTGGATGCGACGCACGCGCACCTGACGACGCCGTTCCACGAACCCGAAAGCGCCACCGTCCTCGACTTCGCGGTCGATGGTCCGCGCGATTTCGGGCCCGAACGGTCCGCCGCCGCCAACGTCTACGAAGCGGTGGTCAAGCACCTCGGCGCGCTGCGCAAGGCGGGCAAGAAACCGATCCTCGCCAGCTATTCGGTCGGCGCACGCGAACGGCTCGGCAATCTGCTGAAAGACCACGGCCTCCACGGTGCCAAGCCGGCGGACGGGTGGAACGAGGCGCTCGGCATCGCCGACACCGGCAAGAGCGCGGGCGTGGCGCTCGTCGTCCTGCCGCTCGACCATGGCTTCACCGCGCCCGACGTCGCCGTGCTGACCGAACAGGACATGCTGGGCGACCGGCTGGTGCGGCGTGCGAAGCGGAAGAAGTCCGCCGATGCGTTCCTCGCCGAACTGGCGACGCTGACGCCCGGCGATCTGGTCGTCCATTCCGATCACGGCATCGGCAAGTATCTCGGCCTCACCTCGATCCCCGTGGGTCAGAGCCCGCACGATTGCGTCGCGGTCGAATATGCCGGCGGCGACAAGCTGTTCGTGCCGGTGGAGAATCTCGAAGTCCTCTCGCGCTACGGTTCCAGCGAGGAGGGCGCGTCGCTCGACCGTCTGGGCGGCGAGGCGTGGCAGCGCCGCAAGTCGAAGATGAAGGAGCGCATCCGCGAAATCGCGGGCGAACTCATCCGCACGGCCGCGGAACGCGCGCTGCACCCTGGCGACGTGCTCGAGCCCGACGCCAGCGGCTATCCGAGCTTCGTCGACCGCTTCCCCTATGCCGAGACGGACGATCAGGATCGCGCGATCGACGACGTGCTCGGCGATCTGTCGGCAGGCAAGC
>CAYQPM010000224.1:0-3528 GCA_964419295.1 uncultured Stakelama sp.
CCCAGCTGTGGATCACGTCCTGCGACGTGGTGATCAGGCGGATCGGCACGCCGACCGGCAACACGATGCGATTGTCGGCAGCCAGCAGGCGCGGGCCGTCGGCGTCGGTCCGGAACCGTTCGCCGGCGGCGACCTGGTTCTTTTCCTTCAGCATGTTGGCGGTGATCTCGAACCCGCCGTTATCGGGATATTGATAGGACCAATACCATTGGTTGCCGATCGCCTTCAGCGTCACCGCACCGGCGGGCGCCGGCTTGAACTGCGCCTGCAACAGACCGATCGACGGCACTGCGATCAGCACCAGGATGACGACCGGCGCCAGCGTCCAGAGGATCTCGATCGCCGTATTGTGGCTGGTCTTCGACGGGATCGGGTTCGCCGCCTTGCGGAAGCGGACGACGACGAAGAGCAGCAGCAGGAGCACGAACACGCTGATGACGGTGATCAGCGGGAACAGGATCGAATCGTGGAACCAGTGCGCGAACTGGCCATTTTCGGTGACCTGCGGCTGGATGCCGATGCGGCCGGCGATCGGATGGCCGATGCCCTTGTCGGCCTGCGCCTGCAGCCGGTCGGCGCTGATCATCGGCGCGCCGTCCATCGCCAGCTCGGGCGAATTGGGTGCGGCGGGCGGCGTCGCGGCGACGGTGGTGGGGGCGACGTTCGACACGCCGGCGGGGGCGGCTGCGCCCTGCGGCGCCGGCGCGGCTGCGCCCTGGGGGGCGGGCGCGCCGGGTTGCGCGGCGTGCGACACGGCCCCCATGCCGGCGAGCGCCAGCCCGGCGGCCAGTGCGATACCCTTGAACCTCATGCGCATGCGTGTCGTCACCCCGTTCAGATTCCCTCGCCCGCCCGGCGAACGGGCCGTTTCGGATGCGAGACCGCACCCCTTTTGCCATGGCCTATACGCGCGGGTGCCGTCCGCCTCAAGCGGGCTGCCCATGTTTATGACTCGTGCCGCCTTGGCGGGCGTGGGCCGGGAATCTATGACCGCTCCGATCCGACCCTTCATGCCGCGAGACCGCCGATGACCGACGACGATGTGCTGGCCGAATTCCGCGCCGCCGATGCGCTGCTGGAGGGGCATTTCATCCTGTCGTCGGGGCTGCACAGTTCGCGCTACCTGCAATGTGCCCGCGTCCTGATGGACCCGCGCCGCGGCGCGCGCCTGTGCGAGGCGCTGGTGGAGCGGATGACCGGCGAGCTGAAGGCGCGGATCGCGGCGGTGGTGTCGCCGGCGATGGGCGGCGTGATCGCGGGCCACGAGATGGCGCGCGCGCTGGGCGTCGAGGCGATGTTCGTCGAGCGGCCGACCGGCACGTTCGAACTGCGCCGCGGCTTCCGGCTGGAGCCGGGGCGGGAGGTGCTGATGATGGAGGACGTCGTCACCACCGGCCTGTCGTCGCGCGAGGCGATCAAGGCGATCGAGGCGGCGGGCGGCACGGTGATCGCCGCCGCATCGCTGGTCGACCGGTCCGGCGGCACGGTCGAGCTGGGCGTGCCGTTCTTTCCGCTGATCCGGCTGGACGTGCCGACCTATGCCGCGGACGCGCTGCCGCCGGAACTGGCGGCGACCCCGGCGACCAAGCCGGGAAGCCGGGCGGCGTGATCCGCGCGCTGCTCGCCGCGCTGGCGGTGCTGCCCGCATCGGCAGTCGACCGACACCTCGACCGGATCGGGCCTCCCGCGACGCTGGCCATCGTCGATGCGAGCGGGTTTGCGGGCCGCGTGCTCGTCGCGAAGGGCGACCGGGTCTTGGTCCGCGCCGAATTCGGCGAACCCTATGGCGTGCCGGACACGTTGCCCGACCAGCAGGGTCGCTATGGCCGCAACATGATCTGGCCATGGGCGTCGGTGACCAAGCAGGTCGTCGCGACGCTGGTGATGCAGGAGGTCGCCCGCGGGCGGATCGCACTGGATGCGCAGGCGTCGCGGTATCTGCCCGCGCTGGGCACGGCGCGGGCGCCGACGATCCGGCAATTGCTGCAGCACCAGAGCGGGCTGCGCAACCCGGACGACAGCGCGCCCGACACGCTGAGCTTGGACTGGAAGGGGAAGCCCGGCTTCTATTCGATCGGCCCGACCGGCCCCGCATGGTGCGTCGCCGCCCGTGCCGCCCCCGGTGGTGCGTGGCGGTACAACAATTGCGACTACATCGTCCTTGGCGCGATCCTAGAGAAGGTGACCGGGCGAACGACGGCGACGCTGTTCCGCGAACGGATCGCCGTGCCCCTGGCGTTGAGCGCGAGCGGCTTCGCGGGCGATCGGTCCGCGCCACGGCCGGTGTGGCTGGAAGGTTTCTACGCAGGGCCGCGCATCGGCGAAGCCCGTGTGCTGGCGCGGTTCGGCGCGGCGGGCGGGCTGATGGGTCGCGAGGATGATCTGCTCGCCTTCGACCGCGGCCTGCTGTCGGGCAAGCTGTTGCCCGCGGCGGCGCGGTCGACGATGTGGGCGGCCGATCCGAAGCTGGGCTATATGGCGCTGGGGCAATGGGTGTTCGAGGCGCCGCTGCGCGGTTGCGCCAAGCCCGTGCGGATCGTCGAGCGGCGCGGCGAAATCGGCCGTTTCGAAGTGCGCAATATCCTGCTGCCGGAGCGCGACATGACGATCATCGCGCTGACCAATCGTCCGGGCTTCGACTTCGGCGAGGTCTGGCAGGGCAAGGGCTTTTCCTACGACCTGCTTTCGGCTGCGGCCTGTGGAGCGCCATCATGACCGGACACCTGCGCCTCGGCGTCAATATCGATCACGTCGCGACGGTGCGCAACGCGCGCGGTGCGGGCTATCCCGATCCGGTGCGTGCGGCGCTGGTCGCGGCGGAAGCGGGGGCGGACGGCATCACCGCGCATCTGCGCGAGGACCGGCGGCATATCACGGATGCCGATATCGCGCGGCTGTCGGCGGAGCTGACCGTGCCGCTCAACCTCGAAATGGCGGCGACTGACGAGATGCTGGGCATCGCGCTGCGCCATCGGCCGCATGCGGCCTGCATCGTGCCCGAGAAGCGCGAGGAGGTGACGACCGAGGGCGGGCTGGACGCGGCCGGCCAGTTCGCGCGGCTCGACCCGCTGGTGACGCAGTTGCGAGATGCCGGCATCCGCGTGTCGCTGTTCGTCGAACCGGACGCGCGGCAGATCGACGCCGCGATCCGGCTGGGCGCGCCGGTGATCGAGCTGCACACCGGGCGTTACGCCGAACTGGACGGCGAGGGCCGGACCGAGGAGCTGCGCCGGCTGTCCGATGCGGCGGCGCTGGCGGCGAAGAACGGGATCGAGGTGCATGCGGGGCATGGCCTCACCTTCGACAATGTCGGACCGATCGCGGCGATTCCGCAGGTGCGCGAGCTGAATATCGGCCATTTCCTGATCGGCGAGGCGCTGTTCGTCGGGCTGGGCGAGGCGGTGCGGCGGATGCGGGACGGGATGGATGCGGCGCGTGGGTGATCTTTGCGGGGCGGCGTTGGGCGGCGAAGGAGGAAGGTGGGTTCGCGCGGAGGCGCGGAGACGCGGAGAAGAAGGGGTGGGAATG
>CAYQPM010000225.1:0-3520 GCA_964419295.1 uncultured Stakelama sp.
CTGGTCGGCGGCGCGATGACGCGGGCGTTCATCGTCGGCTTCATCTGCTGGTGCGCGATGGCGCTGTATCCGGGTGTCCACGTGACGCCGGTGCATCCGCTGGCGATCCTGTGGTTTGGATTCCTGGGCGCCGGATTCCTGTCGTTCCTGGGCGTGCTGACGTCGATCTGGGCGGAAAAGTTCGATCACGCCGCGGCGGTGACGAATTTCGTCATCGCCCCGCTGTCGCTGCTGTCCGGCACATTCTACTCGGTCGACCGGCTGGCCCCCGCGTTCCGCGCGTTCAGCCATGCCAATCCGTTCTTCTACATCATCTCCGGATTTCGATACGGCTTCCTCGGTACCGCCGATTCGCCCATCATGGTCGGCAGCATCGCGATTCTGGCGGTCGACATCGTGCTGGGGGTGACATGCTATCTGCTGCTGCGAAAAGGCTGGAAGCTCAAAAACTGATCCGTGGCGCGAGCGCGGCGCTGCTCGTGCTGATCGCGCCTGCGACGGTTACGGCGACCGCTGCGGCACAGGCGGCGCCGGTCGTCGCGGACGCCGGCGATCCATCGTTGCGGATGCAGGCGGAGGCGCTGGTCCCGGTGCTTGCCGGCAAGCCCGGTTACGATTCACTGTTCGGCGCGACGTTTCGCCAGGCCGTGCCGCAGGGGCAGTTCGACGCCCTCTCGCGGCAATTGCGCGATTCGCTCGGCGCCCCGCGCGGCGTCGCATCGGTGCAGCCGCACGGGCGCTGGGCCGCGTCGGTCGTGATCGATTATGCCCGGGGCACGGCCACCATGCTGCTCGCGGTCGATCCCGCCGCTCCCCATACGATCACCGGCCTGCGCATCACCGGTAGCGAGCGCCGGGGCGATACCGCCGCTGCGGTGCAGGCGGCGGTCGCCGCGCTGCCGGGCGTGGGTCAGATCGGCGTCTATGCGCTGGACGGCGCGGGACCCGTTCCGGTGTACGAGGTGAAGGGCGACGTGCCGGCGCCGCTCGGATCGGCGTTCAAGCTTTGGGTACTGGCCGAAGCGGCCCGGCAGGTCGAGGCGGGCGAGCGACGCTGGAGCGACGTGGTGCCGGTCGGCCCGCCCTCCCTTCCCTCCGGCATCCTGCAAAACTGGCCGGTCGGTACGCCGGTGACGGTACAGACGCTGGCGACGCTGATGATCTCGATCAGCGACAACACCGCGACCGACACCTTGGTCACGCTGCTGGGGCGCGGGCGGGTGGATGCGATGGCGGCGCGCTTCGGTGCCTCCGGTCCGGTGCTCACCACGCGCGAGGCCTTCGTCATCAAGAGCGACGCTGCGCTCACCGCCGCCTGGACGCGCGGCGACGCGGACGCGCGCCGCGCCTTGCTGATCGCGCAAGGCGACCGGATCGCGGGGGCGGCGATCGATCCGCTGATGTTCTCCGCCCGGCCGCTGGCAATCGAGTCGGTCGAATGGTTCGCCGCACCGCGCGACATGGCGCGGCTGCTCGCGCATCTCCGCGACGCCGGGCCGGTGGTGCGCGGCATCCTGGCGGTGAACCACGGCGTCGATCCGACGACGGCGGGGCGGTTCGACTATCTCGGCTTCAAGGGCGGTTCGGAACCGGGGGTGATCGCGCTCAATCTGCTGGCGCGGACGAAGGCCGGTCGCTGGTATGCGGTAACCGGCGCCTGGCACCGGACCGACGCAGGCGTGGACGAGGCGCAGTTCGTCGCCCTGATGACGCGGGCGCTGGCACGGGTCGCGGAATAGCGGCTCAGCCCGCGCGGTCGTCGCGTAACAGACCGAAGATCAGCGAATCGCGCACGCCGATATGCGTGTGCCATTCGGCACGCATCCGCCCTTCCAGCGTGAAGCCGAGCCGGTGCAGCAGCCGCATCGATGCGGCGTGATCGGGATCGACGTCGGCGAACACCCGCCGCTGCGCTTCGGCAAACAGCCGCGCGATCACCGCGGCGACCGCTTCGCAAGCGATGCCGGTGCCCCAGGCGGCGCGTGCGAGCAGGTAGCTGATTTCGGAGACATCGCCCTGCCGCTTCTCTCCCGCAGCGACGAAGCCGATCGCACCGGGCACGCCGGCCCGTTCAATCGCCCAGGTGCGCCAGTCGGGATGCACTTCGGCGAAGCGCGCGCGCAATTCGGGCCTCGTGGCGACCGGCGGGTGCGACCACCAGCGCATCACGTCTGGGTCCGCCATCGTCGCGAACAGCGCATCGGCATCGTCGCTCGTCCGCGCGCGCAGCATCAGCCGCGCGGTGGCGAGCGGCGCCGTATCCCTCACGCGGTCAGGGCGTCGACCAGCGCGCGCACCTTCGCCTGCCGCCATTGCGGCAGCGGGGCGACGAGCCAATAGCCGAGCCGGGACGGCTGCGCGCCGCCGATCACGACGACCTTGCCCAAGGCGATATCGCGCGAGGCGAGCAATTCGGGCACCGTCGCGCGGCCGAGCCCCGCCGCCGCCGCGTCGATCGCCAGCCCCGCATCCGCGACGCGCACCAATGCGGCACCGTCGCCGCCGGGACAGCCCGGCCAGCCGATCGTCGCCTCGGCACCCTGCGGCGCGGCGATCGTCACCATGCCTTCGGATTCCAGCGCCTCGCCCTCGTGCTCGCCCGGCCCCTCGCCCCAGCGAATCGCGAGATCGAGGTTGGCTTCGGTGAAGTCGACCGCGCCGCTCGGCCCGCTGCCATCGGCGGCGAGCAGCACGAAACGCAATTCGCCGTCGCGCTGCGCAATCTCGGCAAGGCGGGGCATCAGCCATTTCTCGGTCAGGTCGCGGGGCGCGGCGATGGTCAGCGACTTGGACGATTGCCCCGCCTGCATCGCACGGACCGCCTCCTCGAACTGCAGGAAGCCGTCGCGCAACGGGCCAAGCCCCGCCTCCGCCTCCGGCGTCAGTTCGAGGCCGCGCGTGGTGCGGCGGAACAGTACGACGCCCAGCGTATCCTCCAGCGCGCGGATCTGCTGGCCGACGGCCGCCGGCGTGACCGCCAGTTCGTCTGCGGCGCGGGTGAAACTGAGGTGGCGCGCCGCCGCGTCGAGCACGCGAAGGCCGTTGAGGGGAAGATGCGTGCGCTTCACGTGTTCACCGCCGGGGCGAACAGCGTGAATTTGGGGATGGCGACGTCGAACTGCCTGCCGTCTTCCGCCACCAGCCGGTAGCTGCCCTGCATCGCGCCGGTGGGCGTCTGGAGCGGACAACCGGATACGTAATCGAAGCTGGCGCCGGGCGCGAGCAGCGGCTGTTCGCCGACGACGCCCTCGCCCTCGACGGAATGTCGCGCGCCGCGGCCGTCGGTGATCACCCAATGCCGCGTCAGCAACTGCACCGCGCGATCCGATTCGTTTTCGATGCGGATATGATAGGCCCAGAACCAGCGACCGCGCCGCGGCTCCGACTGTTCGGGCAGATAACTGACCGACACGCGCACGGTCACCCCGTCGGTGGTTTCGGCGTGCGGGAAGAATTCCTTCACGATGCCATCCTCATCCGGCGTCGCTCACAGGCCGACCTGCCGCAGCGCCTGATCGAG
>CAYQPM010000226.1:0-3510 GCA_964419295.1 uncultured Stakelama sp.
GCACCCGCAGCCAGTCGAGCCTGTGCTTGCGCGCGAACAGGATCAGCCCGATCGAGGTGCCGATCACGCCGCCGTGGAAGCTCATCCCTCCGTCCCACAGGCGGAAGACGCGCAGGGGATGCAGCAGCATGTCGGGCGCGTAGAACAGCACATAGCCGATCCGCCCGCCCAGGATGATGCCGAGCGTCGCGTAGAAGACCAGATCGTCGGCATGGCGGCGCGCCATCGGCGCACCCGGCTGGGCGAGCAGCTTCAGCAGATACCACCAGCCGACCAGGATGCCCGCGATATAGGCGAGGCTGTACCAGCGCAGCGTGAAGAACCCGATCGAGAAGATGTCGGGGTGCAGCCCCAGATCGGCGAAACGGATATGGCCGCCGCCTGCCGATACGGCAGTGGGGGCGGCAGCGGCGAGCAACGGCAGGATCAAGGCTTTCCCCCAGGGTTTGGCGCCTGCATAGTGGCGCAAAGGCACAAGACCAAGCCCAAGACCGGATGGAGAGAGATATGCGGACGCTTCTGGATGAGCGGATGGACGCGACCATGGGCGCACTGACCGGCGCGGGGGGCATGCTCGCGCTCGGTTCGGCGACGCGCGACGGACGGGACTATCCGACGATTGCCGCCGCCCCGCCGTCGCTGCCCTATTATTTCGCGCATTATTGCCAGGAACATGCCGACAAGACCTTCCTGGTCGCGGGCGACGAGCGGCTGACCTTCGCGCAGACCCATGCCGCCGCCACCCGCGTCGCGCAGGCGCTGGTCGCGGGCGGTGCGGGCGTGGGCGTGGGCGGGGACGGGGGCGGGGGCGGCATCGCGCGCGGCGATCGCGTCGGCATCGCCATGCGCAATTCGCCGTCGTGGATCGTGCTCTACATGGGCATCGTCATGGCCGGCGGCGTCGCCACCCTGCTGAACGGCTGGTGGCAGGCGGAGGAACTGGCCGGCGCGATCCGCGAGGTCGATTGCGCCTTGGTCTTCGCCGATCCGCCGCGCGCGAAGCGGCTCGCCGGCGCGTCCGCACCCGTCGTGACGATCGACGACACGCTGCCGCTCGACCAGGCGCTGGCCGGCTTGACGGGCGGCGTGACGGGCGGCGTGACGAGCAACGGGGCCGACACGCCGCTGCCGGCGATCGGCGCCACCGATCATGCGACGATCCTGTTCACCTCCGGCTCGACCGGCCAGTCGAAGGGTGCGCTCGCCGACCATCGCGGCGTGGTGCAGGGCATCTTCAACTATCTGGCGCAGGCGCTGATGATGATGAGCCTGGCGACGCAGGACGGCAATCCGCCGACCGAACAGCCATCGACGCTGCTCACCCTGCCGCTGTTCCACGTCACCGCGGAGATCCCGGTGATGCTGCAAAGCTTTGCGATGGGCCGCAAATTGGTGCTGATGCCGAAGTGGGACGCGCGTGAGGCGATGCGGCTGATCCAGGCGGAACGGATCAGCTATTTCGTCGGCGTGCCGTTGATGAGCTTCGAGATCCTGACGCATGCCGATCGCGCCGATTACGACCTGTCGACGGTGACCGATTTCGCCGCCGGCGGCGCGCCGCGTCCGGTCGAGCACGTCAAGAGGATCGATGCGGAGATGGGCGGCGGCGCGCCGCTGATCGGCTATGGCCTGACGGAAACCAACGCGGTCGGCACCGGCAACTGGCGCACCAACTATCTCGCCAAGCCGAACAGCGCCGGACGCCCGTCGGCCCCGCTGGTCGAACTCGCCATCCTCGACGACGCCGGTGCCGCCGTCGCGCAGGGCGCGCGCGGCGAGGTGTGCATCCGCACGATCTGCAACTTCCTGGGCTATTGGAACCGGCCGGAGGCGACCGCCGCCTGCATGACCGCGGACGGCTTCTTCCGCACCGGCGACATCGGCTATCTGGACGAGGACGGTTATCTGTTCATCGTCGACCGCAAGAAGGACATCATCATCCGCGGCGGCGAGAACATCTCGTGCCAGGAGGTCGAGGCGGCGCTGTACACGCATCCGGCGGTGGCGGAGGCGGCGGTGTTCGGGCTGGCGGACGAACGCTTCGGCGAGGTGCCCGGCGCGGTGGTCCACGCCCGCGACGGCGAAACGCTGACCGAGGCGGAATTGCAGGCGTTCCTGGGCGAGCATATCGCCGCCTTCAAGGTGCCGGCGCGCATCTGGATCGCGCAGGTCGCGCTGCCGCGGCTCGGCACCGAAAAGATCGACAAGGTCGCGCTGCGCAACACCTATCGCGCGCTGGCGACCGCCTGACGCGGCAAGACCGGGGCGCGGAAAGCCCGCCCGCGCCTAGCCGCGCGGGCGGGTCCACAGGTCCGGCGGGCGCGGCGTTTCGACCGCGGTCGCGCGGTGCCGCGCCCCGGCGGCGGCCTGCACGATGAAGCGCAGCTTTTCAGGCCCCGAGGTGGTCACGCGCGCGTCCCACGCCCGTGCGCCGCGCGCCGCCACCTTGCGCCCGATCGCGCCATAGATCTGCGCCGCCGCCAGCACCGCCCAGGCCGAACGGAACGACAGCGCCCGCGTCCCCATCCGCGCGCTCGCTTCGAACCGGGCGGCGCGATCGGTCAGCCGCCGCGCCAGCATCGCGAGCGCGGCGCGGTCCGCCAGCACGGCATCGGGCGCGATGCCCGCTTCCGCCAGCCAGTCGGTCGGCAGGTAGCAGCGCCCCGCCGCCGCATCCTCGTCAAGATCGCGGGCGATGTTCGCCAGCTGGAACGCCATCCCCAGGTCGCAGGCGCGATCGAGTACCGCATCGTCATCGGGCGACACGCCCATGATCACCGCCATCATGCAGCCGACGACGCCCGCGACATGATAGCAATAGGTGAGCAGATCATCCTCGGTGCGCGGCCGCCATGCCTCCGCGTCCAGGCGGAACCCCTGGATGAGATCGCGCGCGAATCGCGCCGGCAGCCGCGTCTCGGCCGCGACGATGCGCAGCGCGTCGAAGGCGGGCAGCCCGATCGTCTCGCCCGCCAGCGCGGCGTCGGTCAGCGTCGCCATCGCCGCGATGCGGGCGGGCGCATCCTCGACCACCGACATGGTGTGGCCGTGATCCTGTCCGTCGGCGATGTCGTCGCAGGCGCGGCACCAGGCATAGAGCAGCCACGCCCGCTCGCGCGTCACCCGATCGAACAACAGGCTGGCGGCGGCGAAGCTCTTCGACCCGCGCGCGATCGATTCGTGCGCCGTCGCGACGATCGCGTCGCGGCCAGGCCCGGCGTCAGAGGTCAGACGTCTTCATCCGCACGATCGGCTGCGTCGGCACGTGGCGTTCCATCTTCGCCAGCAGGCCGTCGAGCGTGTCATCGACGATCAGCAGGTCGCGATGCTGCGGCCGCAGGAACCCGACCTCGGCCGACTTTTCCCAGAAGGCGATCAGATGGTCGTAATAGCCGGCGACGTTGAGCAGCCCGACGGGATCGGCATGATAGCCGAGCTGCGCCCAGCTGAGCGCTTCCCACAATTCGTCCATCGTGCCGGTGCCGCCGGGAATGGTGACGAAGCCGTCCG